>CAKTPR010000007.1 GCA_934591725.1 uncultured Oscillospiraceae bacterium | reverse complement strand
ACAAAGACCTGCTAAGAAAAGTCAAGTAGAAATTTTAAGGTAATGCGGTGCGAAAAAAGGCCGCACCAAACCAAGCCGCTTCGCATCTCAAAAGTGAAATGGCGGCCAGCCAATGTTATGTGGCAAGATCAGACTTGCTCCAACAATTCCAGATAGGCTTTCACAGTGGCGTAGTAGATCCGCAGAAACTTGTTGGCGGAAGCCATCATGTAGACGCGGTAGGGCTTGCCCTCGGCGCGTTTCCTGTCCATGAACTGGTAGACCGGTTCATCCAGCGGTGCGGTCTGCAAATAGACGCTCATAACAAGAAAGAGTGTCCGCCGTAAAGACGATGCACCAATTTTGCTCATGGATTTGTGCCTGCCGGTCACATCACCGGAATCGTTTGGCGGAGCATCCAGCCCAGCGTAGGCTACGAGCGCTTTCTTGGAATAAAAGCGGCGCACATCGCCAATTTCAGCTATGAGCTGCGGCCCCAGAGTCGGGCCTACGCCGAACAGATCCATGACAACGGGATATTCTGGTAGCATGGAAGCCAATGATTGCATTTCGTGTTTGAGAGCCGCAAGCGCGGTAGAAGTCGCCTTGAGCTGGGATACAGCCTGTTCCACGAGCAGCTTGGTCGTTTCGGACTTTGGCATAACACCGATATGTCCGCTGGCTTCGGCGTAAATTGTGTGCGCCTTTGCTTCACTGAAGTTGTAGCCGTGCTTCCTGCACCAACGCAGGTATTTGCTTGTGAAAGCCCTTTCGGATTTCTCGCTGACGCAGCGGCAATGCCAGAATTCAGCCACAAAATCCACCCACTTTTCACTCCCGTCCCCGCGGATCGGGCTTGAAAACAGACGGTTGGCGTTTGGAAACACCGTATCCAGCAGCGAGATCAAATTGTTCTTCAGAACCGTCTGCACCTTGGAATACTGCCGGTACTGGCGGTAGCAGTTCTTCAGCAGCAGCCGGGTATCTTCCTCCGGAACGTACCTCGGCAAAGTGAGCCAGCGGTCAAGGCCGTAGTTTGCCAGCTTGACAGCATCTTTCTTGTCAGTCTTGACCCGCCTCAAATCGTTGTTCCCGTAGCCATGCACCAGCTTCGCATTGACGACGGAAACATACAGTCCTGCGTCGTGAAGCAGCTTCGCCACCGGCGCATGGTAATTTCCTGTGGTCTCCATGACCACACGAGTCTCACCGTCTAGGCTTTTGAGCTGCCTTGCCAGTTCGCTCAGTTCACTGACGGTGTGACGGACTTCAAAGGGCGAGATGACGACCTCTCCAAAAGGACGCATGACAGCAATCGTGCTCCTGCCCTTGGAAATGTCGATGCCAACAGAGTTCATTTGCATTCCTCCCATCTGTGAATCGCAACCGGAATCCATCTTTTACTCATTGCCGATTCAATCTATTGGGTGACGCGAACTCTATGGCTCAACCTGCTCAAATCGAACGCTGCAATAAGGGGATGGCTGACAGTCTTTGTTACGGACGTAGAAGCCCAAGGAGGCATTGGTCAGCCAGTTGCTCCCCTTATTGTAGCTTAGGCATGAGATGGAAAGAAAGCCGGACTGGCTGCCCGGCTTTCCTGTCCAAATTTATTGTAATAGGAGAGTAAAATGCCTGATAGTATACAGAAGCAGAATATACCGCTTAATAAAATTCTGGACTTTCCTGGCTTGGCATTCGGAAAGTTTTCAGATAAGAGCCTTGGCGGTCTGGTGAGCAGTCTCCAATCCAAGGGCATTGAAGAGCCGCTTATTGTGCGGCAGGGAAAAGACGGTGAGTATGAGCTGATAGCGGGCTATCGCCGCAGGAGAGCCGGGGAACTTGCAAAGCTCTCCGATGTCCCCGCCTATGTGGTCGAGTTGGACGATAAGCAGGCTAAGGAGTGCTACTGGTGGTCAAACAGCGGCTCTTCGGAGACGCTTGATGCATTTATAAAGCGCCTTAAAGAACGCGACGCTGAGCCTGAAAAAGAGACTTCCACAGTAACGAAAAAGGAGAATAAGCCCGTTGAAAAATCTGACAGCTCCGCTGGAGATAAGGCCGAGAGCGCAGCACCCGCCGCTGCCGCTGCTGCTCCGTCCAAAGCTTCCGAGAACGAAAAGGCGGAAAAGAAGAAAGCCGCTGCCAAGAAGCCGGAGAAAGCGGCAGAGGAAAATCCGGTAAACACGCCTGCCGGTATCGCTGCCGCAGGCCCGGCAGGTATGTCCATTTCCAAGGTTCTTGAAAATAAGCTTAATCCGCCGAGTGAGAAGGATATCAAGGCTTTGCCTGTGCCTAAAGACGGGGAAACATACTTTGTTGTTCTTCACCCCGGCTATCTGGAAAAATCCAAATTCAACAATTTTTCGGTTGACCGTGAGAGCGAAAATTACAAGGAGCTTGAAAAATCCATTGAGGTGAACGGGATCAAAGACCCTATCATAGCCCGTCCCAAGGAAGGCGGCGGCTATGAGATAATTTCCGGTCAGCGCAGACACGACATTGCAAGGCGGCTCAATTTCCCTGTTCCGACCATCGTTCAGCAGATGGATGACGACGATGCGAAAATACTCGTCGCCGACGGTAATCTGCATCGAGACAAGCTGTCAAGCTACGACCTGTCGCGAGCGCTCCGTATGAAAATGGACGCAATGAAGCATAAAAGCGGCAGGCGCAAAAAGGGCGATATCGGCCCGAAGATAGATTCCAATGAGGTTCTGGCGCGCGAAATGGGCATGAGCTACGCGAAGTTCAACCGTATGCTGAGGTTGGCAGAGGCTGAAAAGGTCATATGCGACAAGGTAGATGACGGTACTATGCCGCTGTCCATTGCGTCGGCGATTTCTTTCCTCAAGCCCGAAAACCAGATAAAGGTCTCCGACTTGATGGACATAAACTACAAGGTGAGCACAGAACGCATTGAGCGTGTAAAAAAGGCTGAAAAGTCGGGAGCTCTCGATGATAACATGCTCAGGGATATTCTTGAAGATAAAGATATCGCGCCCAAAGTTGCTGAAGCCCCGGAGATACCCGCACCTTCACCTGTTGTATCAGCATTTGAGCAGACACAGCCTACAGCCCCTGAGAGGCAGGAACCTGAAGCTTCGCCCAAAATAGTGCCTTTTACACCTGATGAACATATCCCCGACGCAGTAGAAATACACCCGCCGGTAACGGACGCGCCCGCACCGGACAAAACCCCGGAGGCAGCTAAATCAGCAGAGCCCGCCGATGATGTATTCAAGGGCGATCAGGAGCGTCCTCAGTACACGAAGGTTATCCTCGCCGGAGACAGACTGCGCAAATATTTCCCCGATGTGTCAATGACACCGCGGGAAATCGAGGACAGCGTGTACGATGCGCTGGAGGAGCGCCGCCAGCGTCAGGAAAAGCAACGACAGAAGGACGATATCTTCAAACACGCGGCGTCTAAGGCAAAATAAAACATCATTAAAATTAACGATATTTTTATTGATTTATTTACCGGCGCCGCATATAATAAGAGTAGGTAATGAATTCTGTTCACGGAGGTACAAGTGCAATGAATGAAATGTCTGCTGTTGGAATAATGAAGTCCATAGTGCCTATCACCCGTTTCAACAAGGGTGAAGCAAACAGAATATTCGATGAGGTTCAGGCTTCCGGCACTAAGATAGTCGTGAAGAATAATAAGCCTGCCTGCGTCCTGCTGTCTCCTGCCCAGTATGAATCACTGATGGAGACTCTGTCCGATTATATTTTGCTTGAGGAAGCCGGGAAACGCGCTGCCGCAAATGATGATAATGACAACGTTTCTATGGAGGCCATGATGGAGCAGCTTGGCATAGCTGCCGATGAGCTGGCCGATGTAGATGTTGAGATTGAATGAGGGGCAAGCATGGAATGGACTATCGAATTCATTAAAGAAGCGCAGAAGGATTTGAAGCGTCTTGACCCGTACAATCAAAAAATCATACTCAAGGCGATATCCAAGACCGCGGAACATCCCCTGTCGCCGCCTGACGGTATAGGAAAGCCGCTTGGGAATCACGCTTCGGCAAATCTGAGTGGGTTTTACAAAATAAAGCTCCGCGACCTCGGCTACAGGGTTGTGTACAGTCTTGAGATCAAAGACGGTGTGATGAAAATAATAATCATCTCTGTACGGGCTGACGAAGAGGTGTACAAGGAAGCCGAAAAGCGTATTCAAAACATAGCCAAGAAAATGTAAATATCATTTGTGAAGCATCTGTACTCTTGTGCAGATGCTTTTTCATTCTGACGAGGAGTTGATTTATGAACGTAGTTGTTGTAGAGCCGGGATACCTGCCATATGAAAAGGAAATCAACGGCCTTAGCGAAATGCAGGCCATCGTCGGCGGGTATATCACGGCAACATATCCTTACGAAAACGAAGCTGTCTCGATCGTTGCAAATGATGAGGGGCTTCTGCTGAACCTGCCGTTTAATCGCAGTATCCCCGGAGGCTACGGCGGTATCTTTGGCACATTTTTCATCTGCGGTATCGAGGAAGACAGGTTTTGTTCACTCACACCGGAGCAAATTGAAAGATTCAAGCAAGAGTATAAATCCGCTGAAATACTGCTCGGCGCAAGCGGTAACGTACCTATAACGCTGAAAGTACAGGCAAAGCCGAAGCCATCGGCGGGAAAAGAGCATCATGCGCAGCCGGAACGCTGATACCGCCGAAAAGGTAAAGGCGTTGACAGATAAGCTTGAGACCGGCGTCAAAGCGGTATTCGAGAGCGAGCAATACAAAGCATACATGAAGGCTATGGCAAAATTTCACCGGTATAGCTTCAACAATGTTATGCTCATCCTTATGCAATGCCCAAACGCAACCGCCGTAGCAGGCTTCAACACTTGGAAAAGGCAATTCGGCAGGACGGTCAAAAAGGGTGAATCTGGAATACAGATACTCGCGCCCGTCCCATACAAACGCGTTGTTGAGAGTGTGAAGCTTGATCCCATAACAAAAGCTCCCGTGCTCGACGCGAACGGCAAGCCCGTCACGGAAACTGAGTATGTCGTGCAGCAGAGCTATAAAATAGCATATGTGTTCGATGTAAGCCAGACCGAGGGGTGTGAGCTTCCGTCATACGGTGTTGAGGAGCTTACCGGCAATGTACAGAATTACGACGCGATGCTGAAGGCTATTACAAAGCTTGCACCTGTCCCGGTCGTATTCAGTGAGCCGGACGACAATGCCCGTGGCCGCTACGTCCACAGTGAGCAAAGAATATATCTCGACAGCGGCATGAGCCAGATCGACACCATATCTATTCTGATTCACGAAACGGCTCATGCCATTCTCCATGCGCTTCCGGTAAAGGACGGAGTTGTCGTTGGAGTGCCTGAAAAAAGCCGCCGCACACGCGAGGTTGAGGCTGAGAGCATAGCATACATTGTCTGTCAGCACTTTGGAATTGAGACCGGCGACAGCGCGTTTGCCTACATATCCAAATGGAGCCGCGATAAAGAGCTTGAGGAGCTGAAAACGTCTCTCGACTGCATCAGCAGAACTTCCGCTGAAATGATAGACGCCATTGAAAGCTGTATACCTGAACTAAGCATGTCACAGGACAAGCCTGAAATGAGCGAAAAATACTTCTCACGGTGAGAAGTATTTTTTATTCACATTCTGCGTATTGCTATTGTGCGCACAAATGAGTATAATAGAGGGGCAAAAAGCTCTTGTGTGAAAGGAGAACACCATGGCTAAAACTGCAAATTTGTATGCGCGTATCGAACCTGACGTGAAGGCTCAAGCCGAGGATATTCTTGCAGCATTGGGTATTCCTGTGTCAAATGCGATAAATATGTTTTATAAACAGATCATCTTGCAGCGCGGGATTCCGTTTGAGCTCAAGCTTCCTTCGCCGAATGTACCGGACATGAGCAAAATGACGCAGGAAGGCCTTGACAGAGAGCTTGAAAAAGGCTGGCAGGATGTCCTTGGCGGACGGACTGTACCCGCTGAAAAGGTATTCTCCGAAGCTGTTCTTGATAAAACCGAATAACGCGGGGTAGAAAGACAGCGGCGCTTTGCGTCGCTGTCTTTGCAAGTATGTCATTTGTTAAACGCCAATGACTCTTGTTAGGCGGCAAAGCCCCTAAACCCCCACCACGAAATACTTCTCACCATGAGAAGTATTTTTTTATGCGAAAGGAGCGCGAACATAAGACAGAGAGAGCATTTTATAGGCCTATGGCTGGATGACACGGAATATGCAGCACTCACTGAGTATTGCAAAAACAGCGGTCTCAGCACGAGCGCCGTTATCCGCAAATTGATCGTCGGCGTCCAAATCCGACCGCGCCCGCCGGATACATACGCCGCCCTGCTGCGTGAGCTGTCGGCCATAGGCAATAATATAAACCAGCTTGCGTATTGGGCAAACGCCTACAAAGGCAGCACAAGAGCAGAAATACATGAAGCGGCGAAGCTTGCCCGGAGCGCATGGCGCTTGGTAAAGGACAGCGTATAGTGGCATATGACAAGATAATCGCCATTCACAGCCGTCTGGATAACCGCATCAGCTATGCACTGAACGGCGAGAAAACTTCCTGCGGTGAGCGTATTTTGCAGACAGCAATCAACTGCTGTGCCGATTCTGCCTACAATGACATGCAGGCAACGAAAGCTCGTTGGGGTAAGACTGGCGGTATACTCGGCTATCACCTTATCCATTCGTATTCCCCCGGTGAGATAAGTCCGGAGTGTGCCCACAAGCTGGGCGTGGAATTTGCGCGGCGGCTCGTCGGGGACAGATTTGAAGTCGCGGTCGGTACACACACCGACCATGAGCACATCCATTGCCACATAATTTTCAACTCCGTTTCATTCATTGACGGCAGCAGATTTCGTAGCGACTATGCCGCATACTATGGCAGCATACGAGGCCTGTCAAATGAGATAAGCCGTGAAAACGGGCTGTCAGTCATCGAGCCGAGCGGAAAGGGGAAGCACTACGCTGAATGGAACGCGGAGAAAAACGGCAAGCCGACAGTGCGAGGCCTGATACGGCAGGATATAGACGCTGCTCTGAAACGCTCTTTCACTGTACAGAGCTTCTATGCGGAACTTGAAAAACAGGGCTACACCGTAAAGCGAGGAACAAATGTGAAGCATACAGCCGTCCGGCCTCCGGGCGGCTCGCGCTTTATCCGGCTGGATAGTTTAGGTGCAGGTTATACAGATGAGGACATTCGCCGCCGATTGGAAACCGCGCGCAGCGGCACCAGCGAAGCGGAGCGCCGGTCTCCCACAATTAAAAGGACTTATCATGTACGCCGGTATGGCAAATGCAAACACCGTAAGCTGCATGGTTTTGAGGCCTTGTATGTGCGGTATATGTACATACTCGGTTTGCGCAGCGCGTCTAAACGCCGAAAGCCCGTGTCATTCGACATTCGCAGAGAGGCCGCAAGACTGGACAGATACCGGCGTCAGTTTGCGTTGCTGCACAAATACCGAATTGAGAACAGTGCGGAGCTATCCATGCTCGAAAGCGCGTTGCAGTCAGATATTGACGCGTTCGTTATGCGGCGGCGGGAACTGTATTCCTTGAAGCGGCGCGGCAAGGCTGTAAGTGCAGAGCTTGAACGAATAAACCTTGCTCTCAGGCCATTGAGGCAGGAATTGCGGCTGTGCCGCCAAATTGAGGAGGATATGCCGCGTATACGCGAGCAGACAGACAGCGCTCTGCAAAGCGAAAATATTAAAACAAAAACGATTGAAAGGAGAACTGACCTATGGAAGTGAGCGGAGAGGTTGCCGATCTGCTGGTCAAAGAGGGACTACAGGTTGCCGAGGCTGCGGCAAAGCTTGCGGGCAAGGGCGCTGTAAATGCGGCAGCCCTGCTCGTCGCTTTGCTGAAAGGAAATTATAAAACAGTTGGGAAAGTAGGTGTTGAACGGCTCAACAAAGAAAACGCAGAGGCGGTCATTGTACCTATACGCGCTGAAGACCTTTCAAGGTTTGAAAAGCTCGCAAGGCAGTATGGTGCGCTTTATGCCGCTGTGCAGTGCAAAGATGGTCACAGCGACGTTGTGCATATAATATCTAATGTTAATTACTCCGCACAGCTTAACACCGTTTTACAGATTATGGGCTATGAGGCACCGGAGAGGGGGCACGCGAACGAATCAAAAAAAGCGCAAGCCGCTCCACGCAAGAAATCCTATCAAGAGCGCAGGAGTGGCTTGACAGCATTACAGACTGAGGAAAAGCCGTCCGTCAGAGATACCCTTGAGCGATTGAAAGCTGTTGCGGACAAAGCTGTGCCGCGTCGCGAACGCGGGAAGGATAAAGTCAGGTGAATAACTCTTCTAAAGACAACGCCTATATGTGGGCGCTGTTTTCTCTCGCCGTCATTTATTTTGCCTTGCTTGCCGCCAGCGTCTATGAGGACGGAATGACCGTTTTTGAGCTTTTCCGTCTCAGCGCAGACGCCAGTTTGAAGGACATGCGCTGGACTTCGTATACGCTGCGTTTCGTGTTCATATTTCTGCTGCTGTATGTCGGCGGCATTGCGCTGTACTATTCGTCCCGGCATAACCGAAGGCCGGGTATAGAACACGGCTCTGCCAAATGGGGCAGCGTACATGAGCTGAACCGAAAGTACAGCGATAAAGACGACGGCATGAATGTGATCCTGACGCAGCATCTCAAAATGAGCATGAACGGTAAACATCACATGCGAAATCTCCTGCAAATAGTTGTCGGCGGCAGCGGTGCTGGTAAGACCCGTTTTCTTGTCAAGCCAAATATAATGCTCGCCAACGCCAGCTTTATAGTCACCGACCCCAAGGGTGAAATCGCTCGTGCTTGTATTCCCCTGCTTATGCAGCGCGGCTATGTCATCAAGGTATTTGACCTTATAGACCCCGCGCGGTCAGATTCATATAATCCGTTCCGCTACATTCGCCGTGACAGCGATGTGTTCAAGCTTATAAATAATTTCATCCAGAACACTACGCCAAAGAATGCGCACCAGAACGACCCGTTCTGGGAAAAGTCCGAAACGGCGCTTGACGCGGCGCTGATGCTGTACTTGCTGCACGAAGCCCCGCCGGAGGAGCAGACTCTGGAAATGATCCTTACCATGATAGAGTACGGCGCGGCGAAAGAGGATGACGACGATTATCAGTCCGCGCTCGATTTGCTGTTTGAGGCTTTGGAGGAAGAAAACCCGAACCACATAGCTCTGCGCCAATACCGTATTTTCAAACAGGCGGCGGGCAAAACCGCTAAAAGCATATTGGTGAGCGCTGCCGTGCGTCTCGCTGCCTTCACTCTGCCTGAGATACAGAACATCACTACCTTCGACGGCATGGAGCTTTCAAAGCTTGGTGAGCGCAAACAGGCTGTGTTCTGCATTATCCCTGACAGCAACGACAACAGTCTGAACTTCCTTGTCGGTATGCTTTATACTCAGGCGTTTCAGGAGCTGTATTATCAGGCGGATAAAGTACACGGCGGCGCGCTGCCTGTCCCTGTCAGGCTCATGTTCGATGAGTTTGCAAACGTTGCACTTCCGGACGGATATGCACGTTTGCAGGCGACAATGCGCTCAAGGAATATTATGTCAACCATTATTCTGCAAAACATAAGTCAGCTTAAAGCGCTGTTCAAGGACGATTGGGAGGGCATAATCGGCAATGCGGACAGCTTTGTGTACCTCGGCGGGAATGAGCAGAGTACCCACAAGTATGTGAGTGAGCTGCTTGGCAAAGAGACGATCGAAGTCAACTCCAGCAGCCAGAGCAAGGGGCGCAGCGGTTCTTATTCTCAAAGCACACAGCAGACAGGCCGTGAGCTTATGACGCCGGATGAAGTACGACGTCTGGACAACCGGGACGCCATTGTATTTATCCGCGGCGAGCGTCCGGTGATAGACCGGAAGTACGACATATTAAAGCATCCGAATATTGCGCTGACGTCGGACGGCGGCGCAGCGCCATATATTCACAGTCCGGTGTGTCTCTATGACATGAGGAAATTACTTAACGATATGGAGGAAGATTATGAAGAACAATAAAAGAATAAAGCGTATAATGTGCGTGTGGACATCCCTCGTACTCTCGGCCACAGTTTTCGTGACCTCAGCCTTTGCGACCGGGGGCGACCCGCTGACGGTAGTTAATAACTTTTCGGATTTCATTTTTTCCTGCATCAAAGCAGTCGGTATAATAATCCTCGGCTGGGGCATCGTGCAGGTCGGTATGTCCGTCCAGAGCCATGACGCCAGCCAGCGCTCACAGGGCTTCCTGTGCCTTCTCGGCGGGCTGATAATCGCGTTTTCAAAAGAAATACTTGCGGCTATAGGTGTGATGTAAAGAGTATGAAGACCGCGCTTCGCATTGAAGCGCGGTCTTTGCGGCATATTATCGCTCTCTGAATAGCAGCATAATATAAGCCGTAAAGTAAGCACATGGAGGTGGCATGTTGAGTGACAATTGGGTAATAAAAAATCTTGAAAATGCTATTGGGACATGGAACGAAAAGCTCGCAGAGCTATGGCAGCTCATAACGCAGACACCCGAAAGCTTCAAAGGCGGGCAGATTTGGAGTGTAATAACGGATATCAACACAGCTCTTGTAGGTATAGGTTATGGCCTGCTTGTGCTGTTTTTTGCTATGGGTATATTCTCGGCCGCGGCATCGTTCAAGGAGCTTCAAAGGCCGGAATTTGCTCTCCGCCATTTTATTCGATTCTTTTTGGCTAAAATCGCCGTTGGTTACGGCATGGAAATAATGACTGCGCTCTTTTCGATATGCGGCGGTGTGGCTGCCACGGTCATGGGCAGCATAGGCAGCGCGGTGACTGAGACCGCAGAGCTGCCGTCGGAAATCGTCAATGCAATTGAGGACGTGACATTCTTGCAAAGTATACCGCTCTGGCTCGTGTCGCTTCTTGGAAGTCTGTTTATAACCGTAATGTCTTTCATTCTTATATTGACTGTCTACGGCAGGTTCTTCAAGCTGTACATATATACGGCACTGTCTCCCTTGCCGCTTGCAGCATTTGCCGGGGAGACTACAAGCGGAATAGGCAAAGCCTTTATACGCAGCTATGCGGGCGTTTGCCTTGAGGGTGCGGTGATCGTACTCGCCTGTCTTATATATTCGGCATTTCTGTCAAGCGACGCGCCGTCAGTAGATACCACTCTCCCGGCTGTAACAATGACATGGCAGTACATAGGCCAACTTGCATTTAATATGCTCGTGCTGACCGGGCTGGTGAAAGGCTCTGACAGGCTTATCAGAGAAATGTTCAGTCTGTAAAAAGATCCTCTGAAAATACTTCTCACGGTGAGAAGTATTTTTGATAGCAAAATCCAAAATAAATAGGAGTGATAACGATAGAAGTAAAAATTCCAAAAGAAGTGCGCGCGTACAAAGAGACCATATTTTTCGGCCTGTCATGCCGCCAGTTCATCTGCTCGCTTTTTGCGGTAGGCATAGCAGCCGGTGTATTCATGCTATTTGACCGGTTTATGAGCCGTGAGACCGCAAGCTGGCTATGCATCGTTCTTGCGTCGCCCGTAGCAATAGCCGGATTCTTCAGCTATAACGGCATGTGCTTTGAACAGTTTCTGTGGGCGTTCTTAAAGTCTGAGCTTCTATGTGCCGGTGAACGCCGGTACATATCTGAAAACATTTATTACTCATGCCTGAACAGAAAGGGGTGTGCAGATTTTGATTAAGACTCTGACAGCCGCAAACAAGAGCGAGCAGGAAAAGTTCCGCATACCGCGCTCAGTGCAGCAGTCAATACCCGTGCGCTGTGTATTCAATGACGGCATATGGCAGGTGGGGCGCAAGCACAGCATGACATGGCGTTTTGCGGATATAAACTATATTGCCGCCTCGGATGAGGACAGGCGCAGCATATTCTCGTCATACGGGGCGGTTCTGAATACCCTGCCGACTGACGCCGGAGCTAAAATAACGATCATAAATCATCGGTTAAATCCGCGTGATTTTGAGCGGCAGATACTGATGAGAGAAAAGGGCGACGGGCTTGACCGTTATCGCCGTGACGTGAACAACATTACACGAGCACGCGCGGCATTGAGCAATAATCTTGTGCAGGAAAAGTACATAACACTCTCTATACCTGAACGCAAAATCAACGACAGCCGCGCATACTTTCGCCGGGTGGACAGCAATATCTGCAAAAGCTTTGGCCGTCTCGATTCAGGAGCGCAGCGTATCGGGAACTATGAGCGGCTTCGTATCTTCCATGATTTTTTCAGGCCGGGCGAGGAACAGTTTTTCGCCTTCGACCCAGCCCATGCCATGCGCTCCGGTATGGACTTCAAGGATATAATATGCCCCGACAGTCTGTGCTTCAGGAAAGACTATTTTGAGATGGGCGACAAATTCGGTCGTGTCCTTTTTCTGCGCGAGTTTGCGTCTTTCATAAAAGATGAGATGATCGCCGACCTATCCGATGTGTCGCGCAATCTCATGTTATCCATAGATATTCTCCCCATCCCGACTGATGAAGCCGTCAAGGAAATTCAGCAGCGTATTCTGAGCATTGAGACCGATATAACACGTTGGCAGCAGCGTCAGAACAACCACAACAACTTTACGGCCACGATCCCCTATGAGCTGGAACAGCAGCGTATAGAAACCAAGGAATTCCTCGACGACCTTATGACCCGTGACCAGCGAATGATGTTTGCCGTTGTGACGCTTGTTCATACGGCGGACAGCTTGGAGCAGCTCGACGCCGATACAGAAACGCTCATAGCCATAGGTAATGAAAATCTTTGTCAGTTTTCGCCGCTGCGTTACCAGCAGGAGGACGGCCTGAATACAGTCTTGCCATACGGCCTGCGGAGGATAAAGGCATTGCGCACACTGACAACGGAAAGTACCGCGGTGCTTATTCCGTTCAAGGCTCAGGAAATACAGGATTCCGGCGGCATACCATACGGAGTTAACGTAGTATCAAAAAATCCTATAATCTGCGACCGCAAGAAGCTGATTTCTCCCCACGCCTTTTTCCTTGGTACATCCGGCTCCGGTAAATCTATGGGCATGAAAAACACTATCGCAAACGTTGTTCTCGGAACAGACGATGACATAATAATCGTAGATGCGGAGCGCGAATACGGCTCAATAGTGAAGGCTTTCGGCGGAGAGGTAATAGAGATTTCACCCAGCAGCCATCACCATATAAATCCGCTTGATATGACGGACGGCTATGGTGAGGGTGAGAATCCTATCGCTATGAAGTCCGGCATTATTACAAGTATCCTTGAGCAGCAGATGGGCGTCGGCTCTCTGAACGGCATACACAAATCCATTATTGACCGCTGCACGGCGGCGGTATTCCGTGACTATCTCAACGGTAAAGCCTTTGCGCCGGTGCTGACGGATTGGCGCAATGAGATTCTGCGCCAGCCGGAGCCCGAAGCGCGCGACATTGCGCTTGCCTCAGAGATAATTGTTGAGGGAAGCCTGAACATTTTCTCTCACAAAACCGACGTGAACATGCAGAACCGGCTTATATCCCTCGACCTGTATGAGATGGGCGAGCAGCTCCGTCCAACCGCGCTTGTCGTGACACTGGAGGCTATACAGAACCGCGTCATTGCAAACCGGAAAAAGGGCAGATTCACATGGGTATTTCTTGATGAGGTGTACCTGTATTTCAAGTATCATTACAGCGCGGAAATTTTATATAAGGCTTGGAAACGCTTCCGAAAATACGGAGGCATATTGACCGCTGCAACACAGAATGTTGAAGAGTGTCTGCGCTCCGAAACAGCGCGGCTCATGTTTGCGAACTCTGAATTTCTGATGCTGTACAATCAGGCGGCCACCGACCGACAGGAGCTTTCAAAGCTGCTGCATATATCGGAAATGCAGATGGGCTATGTCACGGATTCCGAGCCCGGCTGCGGCCTGCTTCGTATGGGCGGAGCGCTTGTGCCGTTCAATAATGAGATACCCAAGAATACAGAGCTCTATCGGCTTATGAACACCAGTCCCGGCCAGTAAAAATACTTCTCACGGTGAGAAGTATTTTTACCGCAAGCACATAGCCCGAAGTTCACTTGTCAGTAGAGCTTTGGGCTATTTTGCTTCTTTCTTATATTCGATTATGTCTGAAATGCTGCAATCAAGTATTTCGCATATTGCATCAAGCGTGTTAGTCGAGATAGATTCTCCGGCCTTGATACGCCTTATTGATGAACTGCTTATATTGCCTTTACATTCGAGCGTGTAAGTTGTGGCCTTCTTTTCGGCCATGGTCTTCCATAATGGCTCATATGAAATCACCGGCGCATCCTCCCTCACTTGACATATCGCTATTATTGCCTATAATTGAGCTAAAGTGTTATCGGCAATATTGCCTATATAGGATCAATCTGATATGTAGAGCTGTTCGGAGGCTGTGTTATGGATAATAAGCAGAGAGCTATAGTCGAAAATGCAATGAAGCAATTGGCAATACGTGACGGAATTACAGTGCAGCAAGTGCGGCTGCGAATTCAGGAAGCGATGATAAGCGGGCTTTTGAGTCCAGACCCAGTGATTAAAATGCGTTGGAAAGAAATCCCCTGCGAGGGCGAAGTGCCAACGCCTGAGGAATTGATATTGTATCTCGCTGAACGCGTTGCAGGTGCAGCGCAAGACAGTTGTGGAGAGTAATATGACCGATATTAAAGAAAAAGCCCGGATCGTTATAGTCCGGGAAAAGGTGAAAAACATACGCGGCAGACCGGCAAGCAGACTGACAAAGGCCGCCGCGAAGTATAGAATCATAGAAAAGGCAAAGCGGCAAAACAGCAGCGAATCCCCGGTCGATAAGGCAGAGCTTTTCGCCGCTGAAATGACGCAAACTGCCGTCGGGCTTGGCGCAGCGCAAATACAAAGTATGCGGCGGCGTGGTTCCGCTGCGGCAGACAATACACTGCAGGAGAAAATGCGCAGGGTAGCCGTTATGAACGCAAAAGAGAGACTGCGTCATAGACAAAGCGCAAATGCCCCCGACAGTTTACCGGCGCAGAGCGCGGAGCATGATAGCGGGCTATCCGCAAAGCAGGATGTAAAATCAAAAAGCTCTTTGCCCAAAGCCAGCGCTACTCCGGCCCCGGCCAAACCGACAGGTACGGAGCAGCGCAAGAAATATGTTCAGCACAAAAAGCTGACCCGCCTGCGCAACGGAAGAGCCAAGACCGAAGAAAAACTCATACAGCGTCTTGCTGCCGCGTTGACAAAAAGCACCACCAGAGCTGCAAGCTCTGTGGTGCTTTCGGCTGCCGGTGGCGTGATAATCATTGCTGTGTGCGCGCTCATGCTGATTGCGGGTATCGCGGCATCCCCGTTCGGCATCCTGTTTGCAAATGAGCCGCAGGGTGACGGTGCAATACAGCTAAATGCGGCAGTTGCCAAAATCAATGCCGAGTATGCCGCGCGCCTTGACGAAATACAGGACGGCGAGTTTGAAGAAATAATAGTAAACGGTGATGCGCCGGATTGGCGGGAGGTCGTCGCCGTATTTGCGTGCAAAGTCGCTGGCGGGAAAAACGGTATTGACGTTGCTACAATGGACGAAAAGCGTATCTCTTTGCTGCGCTCCGTGTTTTGGGACATGGTGACCCTCGATTTTGAAATAGAAACCGTTGAGACAGAAGATGATGACCCGGATAACATCGGCGGCATTATAGTGAAGAACACACTGAAAATCACTATCGGGCACAAAACCGCTGATGATATGCGCAGCGCGTATGCCTTTTCAAAAGCCCAAAACAAAGCGCTTGATGAACTGCTCAGTGATCCGACACTGTTGAAAGGGCTCATGTCCGACCTGACTATAACTCAGGCCGACGCCGTAGAACTGTTGAAAAATCTGCCCGACGATCTGGATGAAGAACGCCGCGCAGTGGTCAAAGCCGCACTGTCGCTCGTTGGCAAAGTCAACTACTTTTGGGGCGGCAAGTCCCTTACTCTCGGTTGGGATTACAGATGGGGCACGACCATGAAGGTCACATCAGAGGGGAGCCAGTCTACCGGCACATACAGGCCGTATGGGCTTGACTGTTCCGGCTTTGTAGACTGGGCATTTTACAACGCAACGGACGGACAGTATTATCCGAGCGGAGGTAACGGCGGAACGCAGGCACAGTTGAATAACTGCTATGTTATATCCGAGAGTGAAGCGCTCCCGGGCGACCTTGTGTTTGCATCCGATATTGGTCATGTCGGGATCGTCGGCGGGCGTGATGACAACGGCAACTTGCTCATAATCCATTGCACCGGCGGTGGATACAACAATGTTGTGATTACCGGTATGGATGGTTTTTTCGGCATTACAGCAAGGCCGCAATGGTACTAAAAACTCTTCTCACCGTGAGAAGAGTTTTTTAGGCCAAATTATTCTTCAATACCAAGCAGCCACAGTACAGATACGTTAAGAATCTTTGCGAGTGCAACGACCTCGTAATCTGCGACAAAGCGCTTACAGCTTTCTATTTTACTGATGGAATCGCGCTCGATATTAACTCCGGAAACTTGCAGCTTTGCAGCCAAGTCAAGCTGCGTAATATGCGCGCGTGTACGCGCTTCATATACGCGCTGGCCGCATATATTCTTTTTTCCGTTATAATCATATATCTTCAAATAAAACTACCTGCTCACAGTGTGGTAATAACCAGCATTTTTCTTGACATTAGCACATTATTCCCCGATAATTGTGCTAATGATTCGCATTGCTGCAAATAAAGCAGGTTTATGCACTTTTATTATTTGACAAACGAGGAAAATTGAACTATGGTAAAATCATTAATCCGCTCAAAGGTGTGTGACATCATGATAATAGCAATATGCGATGACTACGCCGCAGTAGCGCAGGAATTAAAATCGAATATTGAAAGCATCTGCGCCAAAAAAGATTGGCCGCTGAAAACCACTGTTTATACATCCCCCGCAGCGATTCTGCAAGCAGACCTATCCAAAACGCAGGTCGTTTTTCTGGACATTGATATGCCGCAAATTAACGGGCTTGAGGTCGCCGGACAGCTCAGAGCAAAATTCCCGGAAATCATAATTGTTTTTGTAACATCTTACATAGAATACGCTCCGGAAGGATACCGTGTAAACGCATTCAGGTATCTTCTGAAGCAGCGCTTGGATTCGGAGCTCTGCGGTGTTATGTGTGACGTGCATCAAAAACTGACCGAATCTTCAAGGACAATCTCTATCCGCACAAAAAGCGAGATCATCACCTTGCCGATAAACAGAATCCTTTATATCGAGGGAACCGCTGGACGGGAAGTCCTGTTCCACACAGAAACGGAATACCACGTAATACATGCTGTCGGCAGATTGGCGAGCTATGGCGATGAGCTGAAGGATAAGGGCTTCCTGAAACTGCAAAAGAGCTTTATAGCCAACATGACGCACATATTAAAGATCAACAACTATCATGTGTATATGAGCAACGGAGAGGTACTTAAGGCTTCCGAGCTCAACTATAAGGAGATTCAGACCGCCTTTTTGCAATGGAAAGGGCTGCACTTATGACGATTACGGTTGCAAACATGCTTAATACGGCGTTGGTTTTTCTTGAGTATACAATGCTGTATATTTTAATAAACGGGTTATTTGAGAGCAAGCGTCCCCTCGTGATTGAAATTCTGTCCTTCATAATCGCTGCATTAGTAAACAACGTTGTCATGTTTTTCTTCTGGGATAATTTCTGGATAAAAAACTGTACTCTTGCTGTAACAATGATTATCTGGATGTTTTTCAGCTTTCGCGTCAGTTTCGTGAAATGCCTGTTTCCTGTGATCTTCTGGCTTGCCTATTTAACGATATGCGATAATTCAATGATTTCTCTCCTCGGCTCAATTATCGGAGACAGAATCACGCTCGTCTTGAATGACCCCGATTCGTACTACCTCGTCTCGCTTAGCATAAAAATATTTGAGTTATTCGGCATAACGACTCTGAACATATGGCTAAAACACCACTTTGAACATAATGCGGCATCGGTTTCGGACTGGCTTAGGGTATTGATTTTCCCTCTGACTACTATAGTCATATCGATCATGCTCCTGCGGATATTCTACTTATATCCGCTTGTCGCCCATGAGCTGCTGATATGCAATGCCGTCCTGCTCATTCTGGACGTTACATCAATTTTTATTCTTAATTATTTTGAACAGCAGCGGAAGAAAGCAAAAGATCAGCTCATACTGCGCCGCAGTATGAAAGCCGCGCTCGAAAGCGTAGAGACATGGAAAAGAGCATACGAACAGCAGCGCAAGCAGACACATGACTTCAAAAATCTTCTGATCGTACTGCGCGGCTTTGCTGAGCGCGAGACCTCGCGTTCGGAAATGATAGATTATATTGAAAGACTACAGCATTTTGATACTGCGAGCTCAACGATGATAAATACCCACCGAACCGCGGTCGATATTATTCTGAATCAGAAGCTTGCCGCAGCAGAAAGAGTCAATATTCATTTTATGCCGCAGTTGGACGACCTTTCAAAATTTCCCCTGCCCGATGATGAGCTTATAATCGTGCTGTCAAATCTGATCGACAACGCAATAGAAGCCTGTGAAAGAATTGAAGACGGCAGAGAGCGTTATATCAGGCTCAATATGAAGGTCGAGCCGCAATCCGCATATCTGCGTATTGAGAACCCGACCGCCTCTCCGGTGGAGATAAGGAATAACCGCATTGTTACTACCAAGGCTAAAACCGCTGAACATGGCTACGGTATCCAAAATATAATCGCTGTGTTGGAAAGACATTCCGCATACTATTTGTTTGAGTACAACGAACGTGAACGCACATTGTCGTTCACATTACAACTGATGACGTAAGCACCGGGGACATAAGTTTCCCGGTGCTTACCCCTTTTTCACGGCAAAAAACCGGGTCTTACGACACTTTTTACACAAAGCCGTTTTTATGTGATAGCATTGCATCAGGTGAGAAATATGATTCATAACGCGGCAGTCAGACTCGCAAGAGCCTCCTGTGAAAGAGGCTGGATAGACGAAGAAAACTGCGAGTGGTGTATATACGCACTCGAAAAAAGAATAAGTGTTTTGCTGTATATAGCAGTTGTGCTTCTATGGGCTGGTATATTCGGCCTCCTTATCGAAACCTTGTCTTTTCTCCTGCCGTTTTATCTTATAAGACGGCGTATAGGCGGGTGCCATGCCCGAAGTGCAGGTGTTTGCTTCACACTAAGTATTCTGTTAGTTGTATTCGTCAGTTTGTTTGTAGATGACATAGCTGCATATCTGCCGCAGACCATCTTGATTTTTACTGACGCAGCAGCAGTAATTACCGGTTTGCTGATAAAGCCGATTTATCCTCCGCAAGCACACTTCACATCTGCCGAGCAGCTTGCAAACAACCGCCGAAAAAATGTTCTGCTGTGCATAATCATTTTAGCGCAGTGTATAAGTTTATGCGTTCACGACCTGCGCGTATTTACCGGCAGCTTTTGTGGTGTTTTATTTGCTGTGTTCACAGCAATAATTCAAATAACAAAAAATAAAAAGGAGAGTCAATCATGAAAAAATCTGCAAAAATCGCGTCCGGCTTCATAAAGCAGGTCACTATCTCGGAACGCTACGGATGGCCGCCTGCATGTTACGGCACACTTTATCAGCCGGAACGCCCGAGCAAAATCGTCGCAAAGTCCGCAGATAAGATGAGCGCTAAAAAGAAATAAACACGCACAAAACAGAGCTAAAGAGCCCCTCTTATTTACACGCCCTCGTTATATGTTATTTTCAGAAACACCCCGGCTACTCACAAATTGGAATTTGAATTGAAAACAGTAGATTAATTTTGTGAAGATTAAAATTATTCAAGGCCGATCCTATGGCGGGTAATTTTATAAAACATCCACGGAGGAGGGTAGTCGTTATAGCAGCCGAACTTAATTTACCGTTTTCATGTAGTTTGAAAGCAAATGATGAATTGGAGGTAAAAATGAAAAAATTTATTGCATCGATCCTTGCTATAGCTTTAGTTCTTTCTTGCTCCGCAACAGCTTTTGCTGATTATGACAACACCGACAACGGTTATATTGCCAGCTCCGAGCAAAACATAGTACCGAGCGTGCCTCAGCAGCTAATCTCCAGACCTAACGCATTGAATCCGAATGTAATAGTAACTCGCGGCAGTACTCTGCCCACGGAAGCATACGAGTTTGACGGTACTTCTCCATACTCTGGAAGCTTTTCCGGCGTATCGGGAGGGCTCTACACAAACTATTATTTTACAGGCCACACAAAATACTATGTTAGTTTTGACAATGTGTCCGTTACTAGCAATTGCAATTTTGTGTTCTATCTGTATGACATGACAACCCGTTCAATGGTTGGCGCCGCCAAAAGTTACAGCTTTTCCTCTAGCTCATCTTCAAATGAAGCATATGCATCTTACAATACATATGCCGACCATAACTACTGCGTTTTCTTCAGAACTGATTATACTGCCCGTGCTTCCGGAAACATATATGTCTCTTATGCATATTGAACGTCGTAGTATAATATGATATCGTTTTACAGCTATTTATCCAAAGGCTTAGGGCTGCTAATTGCAGCCCTCGCCATTACTCTGTTGGTATTCGCAATTATAAGAGCTGTTCCCGGTTCCTCCACCAGTTTCAAACAACGCAATACCGTAAAGCTGTTCATTATAATCTGGTATTGTATCTCGTTGGAGCTTGTATCCCTCTGTAAAAACCCTGATTTTTTAATTGCGACATCGTCAAACCACGTATATGACTTTCACGTTTTCTCTTGGGTCGGCGATTTCATAGCATATGGGCTGGATGCGCTGTGGCAGATTCTCCTGAACTTTGCGGCCTATGTCCCTCTGGGAATAATCCTTGCTTACATCAACAAAGGCAGAGCCCGGTTTTATCTCCGTGTTCTGCTACAATTAGTTCTGGTATCAGTCTTCAATGAAACAGCTCAATTCATCTTCTCTATCGGCATCGCCGACATAGACGATTTACTTGCAAACACCTTGGGTGGTCTGTGGGGACTTTCCATATATATTTTATGGGAAAATCTGCGTAGCCACAAGGCAGTATATAAACCGGCAATAGTAGCTGTTCTACCCGCCGTAGTCATCTGCGTGGCGATTGCTGCATATACCGCCAGACCATACGGGTATATAAAAGAGGACTTCAACACTGAGCGGCTACGCGTGCGAAGCATCGACTGCTCGGCGATTGAAAATCAATTAGGCGGGCAGTTCACCATCTATAAGACCTTGACACTGAATAAGGATACCCAGAATCAGCGCTGTCAGGCAGTGTTCGACGCTCTGCATGAGGAGATAGACTATTCCACCTATGATCCTTACGACACAGTTATTGTCTATCACGGAACCGTTCAATCATATTACATCTGGTGCTGGGATTCCGGATACTTTTCGTTCCGCACGATGGGGCGCGGTGTCGAGCTTGACGAAAGCGATTCTGCACCAGATCAGCGCATGCGCGAGCTACTGCTCAATATGGGCATATTTGTCCCGAAAGCCTCAGAATTTAATACTAAAAGTTATAACAATTACGACGAACACACCCTGAAATATGATTTTGTGGAAGCTGACGGCTTCTCATATTGCGGTACCGTCACGTGGAAAATTAAGGGTGACACGCTGTATGAGCTGGAATATGAAGTCACCATCCTGCAAGCCACAAGTCGGGAGGTCGGTATATCATGCGAAGGAATCGCCAGAAACCTTTCTCGCGGTCTCATGAGTTCGGGGAACTTAGACATTGAGACAGTGGACGAGCTTATTTGTCTTAAGTGCGAAGTTCAGTACGATATTGACAGCAAGGGGTTTTATCGTCCGTTATATCTTATAGACTGCACTGCTGACGGGAAATCAGTAGAAGTGAAAACCTCGGCCATTTAGGTTGCAATTGCTTAAGATACTGCACCAGAGTTCTTTACAAATAGAAGTAATGTTATTTCTGCTAGGCGCCGCAGAGATAGCTATATAAGTTGTAAACAAACGAACGTGTGAAAGGAGAATGCATCATGAAGAAAAAGGCAATTTCTGCTATTGTAGTTCTCATATTTGCTATTTGCGTCCTCACAGTTTACGCTTATGCAGAAGTGAGAACTGAGGTTTGGCCTACAATTTTGTACGACCTGCCAGCACCAATGACGCCCACGGGGTATAACGTTAGCGTACGATCTGGCCCGGACACGAATTACACAATATTCGGAGAAATTAACAAGGGTGAACTTATATACGTAAATTCCGAACAGTATTACCCTTGGTATTGGGGCGTGATGGATAAAGAGGCCGGCATTTCAAAGTACTATGGAACCACAGTATATGGGTTCGTAAGCAGTTCTTATCTCGGAAACGTTTCATAACTTATGCTGCTTAATTCGTGATTGATACTATTCTCCCACATGGCAACCATGTGGGAGAATTCATGCCAGACAAGGAGAACTACATGAATAAACGTTTCATTGGCCACATAATACCCGCAATTCTTGCGTTGACTTTATTGCTCTCCGCCTGTGGTAGCACAGGAACATCACAAAGTAGTGTGCAGTTAAGTTCAACTATATCACCTGCTGGTGAGTGGTTGGGCAAAGGATTATGCTATCAGGCAAAAGCGTATTCTGCCCCATCCGATGCGAAGGAAGCCAGACTATGTGGAGATATGCTTTTTTATCTTGCATTTCATTTTCCTAAAACATACGCCATTTCAAACGGATCAGAAGATATCTATACAACAGAAAACATTTTTTTAGGTTGGACAACCTCAGATAATGATATTTGGGTGTTGGAAAACACATATGAGTCCGAGCAGAGCCACTATTCCGCAATCAATATTTCAAAATCCGGTGATTTTCTTTCTAAAATAAATTTGAACGATTTGATAGACAATCTTGAAAATATTTATTCTATAGATTATGCATCTGACAAATTATTTTTAAGCTATGGCGATTCCAAGCTCGCGGTTATAGGCATGGACGGAACTCTGGAATGTATACTCACTTTGCCAGGTAATTTATTATCTTGCAGCGTATTTTCGCTGAGGGAAGAACTTCTGCTCGTTATCGAATCAGATACCTTGACTGAAGTATACGCTATAGATGACAACTATCAGATGTTCAAGAAATTTGAAACCGCAAAGGGTTCAATCGTTCCCGACAAAAATAATGGCATACTGCTTCTCATATGTGACGATGGGGTATATGTCTTAGACACAAATGGTAGCGACACCCCACTAATAATCTGGTCTGAATGCTCAATAGCGATCAATAATCTCTCGACATTCGTTGTCTTGGAAAATAATGAATATCTGATAAGAAATTCAGGTATCTTCTCTATTTTAAAGCCGACCAACCCTAAAAACATTAGTCAAAAAATTCAAGTTAGTCTCGCTTCACTTGATCCTGCGTATTCGCTGCAAACTGCCGTTGCTGGGTTCAACAATTACAGTGATAAATACTATATTGTAATTAAGGATTACAGTGAAGGTGGCAGTGTAGACACTGCCACTGCGCAAAAGAGACTAAATACAGATATTTTAAGCGGCGATTCTCCAGACATGATAAGTGTTGCGTCAGTATCTCCATTTCCTTATATCCGTAGGGGACTCCTAAAAAATCTGTGTGACTTTATGCGCACTGACACTTCAGTAAGCATAAATGACGTTTCTATTTCCAATGCCTTATCTCAGGATGGAGCTATCTATTACATAGGCAGTTGTTTTACATTTGAAACTTTGGTTGGAAAATACAGTACGTTTGGGGATTCAACTGGATGGTCTATGGAGAAATACCTACAGATAGAGAAAGATTTGCCTGACAGTGTAATGACAATATACAACATGACCGTTGATTCATTTATTAGGCACATCCTTCCTCGCTATATCCGTTCTTCCGTTGACTGGAATACAGGAAAATGTTATTTCGACAGTCCAGAGTTTATTTCTCTGCTTAAAGCCGGAAAGGAGATAAGAGAAACCCCCGAAGATCCCAATAACCTAATTTTCGGCGACGGTGCAACTTTGGTCGGAAACGGAGTTCTCGTTTCTGCTCTCACAATGGTAAACAACGTATGGTCTCTTAAATATGCAGAAGAGAAGGCTGGTTGCAAATTAAGTTTTATTGGATGGCCAACGATTGATGGCAGTTGTGGCTCAGATATAAATCTTATCGATCCGGTTGGGGTATTTAGCCAAAGCAAAAATCCGGATGGTTGTTGGGAATTCATAAAGTTCCTATTACATTCAGAACGCGATAATGCACTCCCAATCTATAAACCAACATTGGAAAAGCAGCTAACAAATGCTGGAAAAGAAGGTGCGGCGCCAGTAATCCTAAACAGTACTGATAAACGCATGTTTCTTGCATTAGTTTCTTCCATAGAGAACGTGAGCCTCTATGACGATACATTGCTAGATATTATAAAATCTGAATTTTCTGCTTTCATGAACGGGGACAAAACTGCGGAAGAAGCTGCTAAACTAATTCAGTCACGCGCATCTATTTATCTGGCCGAACAGGCTGGTTGATATTCTGTTCATTCCATGCGAATCAAGTACCAAATCAAGCAATAGCTTTATCCAATCAAGCAAGAACCTCCCCGCCTTAAACAGGTTGGGAGGTTCTTGTTGCACAGACGCATCTTCGACAAAATGCAACGTGTAATATGTAGATTTATAGTTCAACACAAAAGGATGCATTTAATGTATAATAACACTGTAAATAGGGACACAGGAACTACAAAAGCTCAACTATAGGCAGCGGTCTCGCTGCCGGTCTCCTCCTGTAAAGCCCGTATATACCGAGATTATAATAACAGGAGGAATAAGCAATGTATTGCTACACAGTAGAAAGCAGCGCACTTGGAACAGCAGACAGGCCTATGGATACAGAAGCTATGCTCCGCAGTCTTGGTGTATCCGGAAGTCTGATAGGGTTTGATTACACAGTTTATATGGTTGACTGTATGGTGAAGAACAACGGGTATAAGAGAACTGTTACAAAAGCACTGTACCCCGAGACAGCGAAGCACTTCGGGGTCACGCCGTCCTCTGTGGAACGCGCGCTTCGCACAGTGATCTTGTCCTGCTGGCAAAGGTCAGACCATACTATGCTTGATACGCTGGCCGGGTCGCACCTTGAGCGTATGCCGACCAACACAGTGTTTCTTGATATTCTTGCCTCGCATATAAGATAAACGCGGGAGGGCGAGAAAATCGCCCTTCTTTTGCCTGCCGGTTAAAGCGCACCTGTACAAGCGCGTTTTTGCAGGCTGGCAAAACAGCCTTTTACATATCCAACTGAATAGGGCGAGCAGATACATTCCGCATATGCGTAGCCGGGCAATGGGTGCGCCGGGATCGCCGGGAAACCGGCAGAGCGAACAACACTATCATCGCAAGCAGCCTTTGGCAGGGCTGTCGGCCATGAAGCGTATGCGGAGATTATGATACTTGCGCTGGCTGCACGTCACAGAGTAGAGCGCCCCGCCATAAGCATGGAGGGAGGCACGTTAATCCTATGGAGCGGTTAGCCCACCGCCGTCTGTTTCTGCCTTTGAAAAACACTTCGTGATATAAAAGAATCCGCACAGTGCCAAGTGCGGATTTCATTGCATAATGTCGAAAAATACTTCTCACCGTGAGAAGTATTTTTGAACCGCTGCCTGTGTATTCTGTTCTATGGCAAAAAATAACGCCCACATATTCTGTGAGCGTTATCGCTGTGATACTTATTCAGATGCAAAATGCGGCGTAGAGAGGAACGGTCTTTTTGTCGTCTTCAAAGCCGAAATTTTTAGCGGAGAGCTTGATAGCGTAAGCGGGCTTGTAGGTGTCCATATAGACCTTCAAGCTCTTGGCCTTGGTGTTGTCGGCAGACTTGACCTCAATGGGGATAAGCTGACCGTCGCGCTGAATGATAAAATCAATTTCAGCTCCGCGCTCGGACTCCCAATAGTAGGTACGGTAGCCGTTAATGGAAAGCTGCACATTGACATAGTTCTCCGTCATGCCGCCCTTGAAGTCGCTCAGCTCCTCGACCATATAGAGAATGTCATTGGCGGCCAGATCCTTCTTGGCGCAGAGCAGCCCCAAGTCGGACACATAAATCTTGAACGCGTCGATGTCACGGTAATTTTCGAGCGGCTTTTTGATCTGCTCCACCCTATAAACCTGCGACACGATACCGGACAGACAAAGCCATTCGATCGCATTCTCAAATTCGGAAGCCCGTCCGCCCTTTTTGATAAGCTTATACTGAAAACGGGTATTCTTCTTTGAGAGCTGAACAGTAATGTTATCGTAGGCAAGCCTGGTTTTCTTGATCTCGTTCAGGTTGTTATACTTGCTCATATCGTTGAGATAGCTTGCAAGTATCGTATCCTGTGTGTGGCGGACAAGGATGTAGTCCTTTGTCTGGGCAAACTGCATCACGCACTCCGGCATACCGCCGACCACAAGATACTGACGGTAAAGCTGCATTGCAGCGTCATGCAAAGCAGACGGCAGCGGTGTATCTGTATTGAAGCACTTTTTTATCTGCTCCACCAAGTCGTCCTCGCCGAGAGCCAGCATGAACTCCTCCATATCCATCGGATAAAGCGTTTTCATATCTACCTTTCCGACAGGAAAAGAGAATTTCGCTCTGTTGACTGCAACGCCGAGCAGGCTTCCCGCAACAATGATGTGATACTCCGGCGCGTCCTCGCAAAAGTATTTGAGCGAAGTCAGCGCTCTTTCGCAAAGCTGCACCTCATCGAATACTATCAGCGTCTTTTCTCTTACGATGGTCTGCCCCGCGATATGGGATAAAATCGGTATGAGATAATCGGGGCTGATGTTTTCTTCAAAGGTCTCATTCAGCTTCGGATTAGTCTCAAAGTTGAAGTAGGCCACATTTTCATAGTGTGTGCGCCCGAACTCCAGAATGGAGTACGTCTTTCCGACCTGCCTTGCGCCCTGCAAAATAAGGGGCTTGCGGTGTTCGCTATCTTTCCACGCTTCCAAAAAGCCCATGATTTTTCTATACATGCTCAGGCCTCCTTAAAGGTACTGGACATAGTATATCAAATATTCGTGCAAAAATCAACAAAATTTACTCGTGTTTTTACATTAAAATGCATGAATATTTTTTCTGATTTCCCGTAATACGACATTAATATTAAAAAAATACTTCTCACCGTGAGAAGTATTTCTGAACCGCTGCCAAAGGCAAGCTGCAAGTTTGCTTTTGGCAGCGGCTCATTATATCCGCTGTGTGCCAATAGACTGTATGTAGAACTGGAGGGATGAATATGCGCAATGACGCCGTTGAAAAACTTGCTTCGGCAGATATACGCAGCATAGATACAGAGGCCTTAGTCGACGCAAAAGATGTGAAGCTCAACATGAATCTGCCGAGAGAGGCGCGGGCTGCATATATGCGCGAAAAGCTTCTTAACCCTTATTGCTACAAGGTCGGCGGCATAGCGGTAAAGCTTGAGTTTGACAATGACGCCGCGAGCTTGCAGGATAACTTGACAGACTTTTTTGTAAGAAAGAAAAACGGCCTATAACGGCATTTGCAAAATTTGACTCACATTTACATTAAGCTTATAATAACAGTGTAGTGTGATGGAAGGAGGAAAAATGGCTGCAAATAGCCGTACCGCAGTAAGCGGAAGAAGAACAAGAACATGGTTGATAGGGGTATATATACGCCTGTCGAAGGAGGATGCACGGCACCTTGATGAATCCGAGAGCGTCACAAACCAGCGCTCGATCATTGAAGACTATATAGCTTCAATGGACGACGGCGACGAATACCGCATAGTCGACGAGTATGTTGACGACGGCATATCCGGAACGACAGACGATGAGCGCGCGGACTTTCAGCGGATGCTCAACGACATAAGGCGCGGCAGGGTAAACTGTGTCATAGTCAAAGACCTTGCGCGCTCTTTCAGAAATTACAGCGACCAGGGATATTACCTCGACGACTGGTTCCCGCGCTATAACGTCCGCTTCATTTCGCTTTATCATCAGCCGCTCGACAGCTATAAAGAGCCGAAGCTCATGCGGAGTATCGCCGTGCCTATCCAAGGTGTTCTGAACGAAAACCACTGCGCTGAAACCTCAGAGAAGGTTCGGGAAGTGTTTGACATGAAGCGGCGCAACGGCGAGCACATAGGCTCGTTCGCCGCTTATGGCTGGCTGAAAGACCCGGACAACAAAAATCTGCTCATACTCGATGAGGTCGCCGCGGAGGTCATAAACGATATGGCCGACATGGTGCTCAACGGAATGAGCCTGAACAAAATTGCGGAGTATCTCAACGACCACGATGTTCCATGCCCGTCAGTCTATAAGCGTCAGACCCTCGGCCTAAAGTACTACAATCCGCAGTTTGACATCAGCACAAAGCCGTTGTGGGCGGGAACGACCATACGCCGCATTCTGACAGACCGTATGCTTTGCGGAGACCTGATCCAAGGGCGCTACCGGGTGAAAAGCTATAAGGTGCATATTCAGGAGCGCGTCCCTGAAGAGGAATGGTTCATCGCGGAAAACGCTATCCCGGCTATAATGAGCAGAGAGAAGTTTGATAAGCTTCAGAACGCGCTGAACCGCGATACACGCCGCTCTCCGAAGGAGGTAGACCTGTATCTCTTCAGCGGCTTCCTGCGCTGTGCCGACTGCGGAAGAGCCATGAGCCGCAAGGTTTCCGGCAACATAGTCTACTATATGTGCAAGACGTACCGCGACCTGTCCAAAAAGGCCTGCACTATCCACTCCATACGTCAGGACAGATTGGAGGAGACCGTACTGTACGCCATCCAGCAGCAGATATATCTCGCTGTGGATTACACAAAGCTCGTTGACGATATCAACCGCGCACCGGCGGCAAAGACGCAGTCCAAGAGGCTGCTGGACGCGATAGAGCAAAAGGAAAAGGAGCTTGCGAAAATATCCCGCTATAAGCAGGCGATCTATCAGGACTGGAAGGACGGCGAGATAAGTCAGAGCGAGTACCGCGGCATGAAAGCCGATTACGAGCGCCAGACAGAAACCATCAACGCCGCCATTGAGAAGCTGCGCAAGGAAGAACAGGAGCTGGAAACCGGCTTTGATACGGAAAGCCCATGCCTTGCGGCGTTCAGGCAGTACGGGAATATAGACCGGCTCACGCGGGATATACTTATCGAATTCATCGACACGATATATATCTACGAGGGCGGGCGCATAAGCATAAAGTTCAGATTTGCCGACGAATTCCGCAAAATACAGGAGTATATCGAGCTGAACAGCACCAAAACAACGGAGCAAACCGTTGCTTTTAATTGAGGCTGACCGTTCCCTAAGGGCTGTGTCTCGACAGGCGCAACAGGCCCGGCTGGCCCCGCCGGGGCGACAGCTACGAACGAAAACGCCATACTCTATAACACCGACGCGACTGCCATCACGAGCGGCGGCGATGTCACTCTCGGCACGAACGTCATCAACTCCACCGGCAGCATCACCGCCTCCGGCACCACCGGCGTCACGCTCACGGCAGGGCAGTACCTTGTGACCTTCGTAAGCGACGCATCGGTGACTGCTGCCGGGACGATCGGCGCGGCGCTCACGCTCGACGGCACGGCGCTGACCTACGCCGAGACGGCGCAGACGCTGACCGCCGCGGGCTCCGACCGCATCGCCCTCACCGCGATCATTACCCCAACGGCTGGGCAGATACTGACAGTGCGCAACAACACCGGTAACTCCGTCACCTATTCAAACAGCACCCTCACCATCGTGAGGCTTGCCTGAAGTACTATGAAAACAGACCTGCCTCCGTTACGGAAGCAGGTCTGTTGTTTTAGTTTACAGGTGCGGTTTACTTGAATGCGACGACGGCCATCGAAAGGATGCCGGCGGCGAGGAGCCGCACGGGGAAGCCGCGGAAGGCCGCGGGGACATACTTGTCATCGATTTTTGTCTCGACCCCGGCAAAGAGCAGCAGGGCGACGGTGAAGCCAAGACCAGCGCCAAGCGCGGATGCCGCAACTTCGGCGAGGCCGCTGCCGGCGGCGTTTGCGCAGGTGCCGAATACGACGCCGTTGAGAGCGATGAGCAGGTACTTGTCGGTGAAGAAGTGGCCGATGACGGAGGCCGCAATCAGCACCCAGAGGGAGGCGACAAAGGTCGAATACACACCGAGGCTGATGCCGGTGGTGCAGAGCGCTGCAACGAGAGTGACCGCCGCAACGGCGAGGCCGTACTTTGCAAGAGCCTTCGCGCTGCCCTTCGCGCCAAGCGCGGGTGTAACGCCGAAGAACTGCTCCAGGACGACGTTATTCGCAAGCGCGCTGCCGATTATGATAAGCAGAAAGGTTTTGAAGTCCATCGTTTACGCCTCCTTCTTTTCAGCACAGGCCGAAATGATCGCGTCCGCAGTGCCGCCGAGAGCGGCGCTGTCTTTCTTGCCGACGGCGCTGACAACGGCCATAACGATCGCGAGCACGAAGAAGCCGCCGGCAGGACTTGTGAGCAGGGAGACGCTGTGCGCCTTGAAGAAGCCAAGCGTGATCCCGGCAAAGCTGCCCGCGCCGAAAACTTCTCTTATTGCGGCGGTGACAAAGAGCGCCGCGATGAAGCCGAGACCCGTGAGGAAGCTGTCCTTGAGAGCCGCGCCGACGCTCTGCTGCGCCGCGCGCTCGGACTCGGAGAAGATAAGCGCGTCAACGGCGAGGAGCGCGGCATAGACGCCGAGCATATTATAGACCTTGGGCAGCCACGCGTTCAGAAGAAGCTGCGCCATGCCCGCAAAGCCCGCGACCAGCATAAACTGGGCGATGAACAGGGTGTTCGCGGGAAGGAGCTTCTTGATTAGCGAGGATAAGAGGGACGCGAACAGCATGACCGCAAGCGCGGTGACGCCCAGCGTGAGAGCCGGGAGCACGGCGGTAGTCGCCGCAAGCGCCGGGCATGCGCCGAGGAGCAGGACAAGCACGGGATTTTGCGCAATTGCTGCGCGAAGCTTATTTTCGTTCATCAGCCTTCACCTCCGTTTTGATCGATCGCGCCAAAGGCCAGGAACACATCCGCGGTGGCGGCGGAGACGGCCTCGGAGGAGATCGTTGCGCCGGATATCAGAGCCTGATCGCCGTTCCAGCTGTCTCCGGTGATCCCGGCAAAGCCGGCCTTGTAATCGGATTCGTTCAGCTCATAGGCATTGAAGTAATCGCCCATGAGGATGAATTCATCCGCCGTCATGGAGACGATAGCGCCGCTCTCATCGAGCACATAGTAGAGAAGCATCGGCATGTTGCCATAGCCGAGCGGACGCGCGGCAAAGCCGTAATAGGTGCTGCCGCCGACGCTTATGCTGTAGGCATGGGAGACCGTGCCGTAGAGTCCGTCGAGTGCGATGGGTGTGCACTCGGCGCCGTCACCGGCGAGCTTCGAGAGCTTCTTGATCTCCTTAGCGGAGCTATCCTCGATATTCGCCGCAGCGTCTGTGGCGGCTTCCTCAAGTATTGCCGCGTCGACGCTCTCGGTAACGTCCGCACCGTTTATGTCATAGGCGTGGGCGGAGAGAGAATCGTTCACGAGCACGAGATAGCTGGTCTCGCCAATCGAGGCGATGTAGGCCGCGCCGACGCCGTTTGCGGAGTCGAGCGCCGCTGCAATGCTGCCGCCGGAGAGTTCACGCTCAGTGTACTGGGCAACGCCCTCGGTATTCGCCATGCCGGGGAAGAGGCTGGGCAGCAGCTCAAGCAGGATCTGGCTATCGCTCTTGACACCGGCGGAGACAAGGGAGTTTGCGGTGAGCACAGCGAAGCCGTCCTCGACGGCCTCCTTGAAGGCCTTGGAGGAATAGGTGACACCGGCGACAAGGCTCACGCCGCCGAGGGCGGAGTCCTGACCGAGATAGCTGTCGGGATAGTCCTCGCCGAAGTGCTTGCTGTCAGGGAAAGCGTTGAGCTTGATACCGGAAATTTTGCCCTCGCTGTCGACCGCCATCGTGAGCTCTATCGGCTCGCCGGTATAGCCCTTGGTGGTGGACAGGCGGATGACATAGCCGAGACCGGAGGTCTCGCGGTACAGGCCCTGAACGGTTTCGGGCACGTCGGTAAGGGTAGAAGCCGAAGGATCGGCCGCATCATAGAGCGGCTCGAAATCCTGCGCGTCGGGCATGACCTCAAGCAGCGGTTCATAGACCGCGGCGGAGCCGTTTGCCGCGATGATGGGCGCGGTATAGGCGTTGACGCCGGTGATGCCGAGCATCATAACGGCGAAAATGAGCACAAGGACAATGACTGACTTTACGGTATTTTTCATATCAGACACCTCCAAGCGGCTTCTTGGCCGTCCATTTCTCAATATACGGGGTGAGTATGTTCATGGCGAGGATGGAGAAGGACACGCCTTCGGGGTAGGCGCAGAACTCGCGGATGACGAAGGTTATCACGCCGCAGCCGACAGCGAACACGACTCTGCCGGTGTTGTTGATGGGAGTGGTGACGTAGTCGGTCGCCATGAAGATCGCGCCGAGGAACACTCCGCCCGCCATGACGGAGTAAAGCGCGGTGACAAAGCTTCCGGCAGAGATCAGAGAGAGGACAAACACCGTGCCGACAAAGGCGGCGGGAACGTACCACTTGATGACACGGCGCGCACAGAGATACACATAGCCGATGAGCAGGGCGAGGATGCAGCTCTCGCCGACAGCGCCGCCGCGCAGGCCGAGGAACATGTCCATCAACGAAGGCAGCTGCTCGGAGCCGGCAGAGATGAGCTCCAGCGGGGTAGCGGAGGCCTCAAGCTCCACAACGGCCGGCACAGCGCCGCCCGCGACCTCGGAGAAGGTCAGCAGCATGAACACACGGCCGCTGATGGCGGGGTTTGCGAAGTTGTGCCCAAGCCCGCCGAAGAGGCACTTGACGATGATTATCGCGAAGGCGGAGCCAACAACGCACTGCCAGACGGGGACGCTCGAGCTGAGGTTCAGCCCAAGCAGGAGTCCGGTGACGACGGCGCTGAAGTCGCCCACGGTCTGCTTTCTGTGTGTCGCAAGATCAAACAGCGCTTCGGAAACGACAGCGCCGATGACGCAGGCGGCAATGACCTTAAGTGCGCCGATGCCGAAGATCACAACGGCGGCGGCGGTGGCCGGGAGCAGCGCGATGACGACATCGAGCATCACGCGGCGGCTGGAATCCGAGGTATGAATATGCGGGGCGTTCGATACGATCAGCTTATCCATATCACTTTCCCCCTTCTTTTTCGGCCAGAGCGGCCTTGTATTTTCTGACGAAGCTCTTTGCTTCGCTGTTATAGTCAACGAGCGGACGGTGCGCGGGGCACACATAGGAGCAGCAGCCGCAGGACATGCAGAGAGATACCTGCTCTTTGGTCAGGACTGCGTAGCGCTCCGCTTCATCCTCGATCTCTATAGCCTTGGCAAACGCCGTCGGGTTGAGGGCGAGCGGGCAGTTCGACACGCAGCGGCCGCAGTGGATGCACGGCGTAGGCTCAAGTGCGGCGGAGTCCTTCTTATCGAAAGCAAGGACGGCGTTCGTGGCCTTGATGACGGGAGCGTTGAGATCGGAGACGCATTTGCCCATCATCGGGCCGCCGAGAATGACCTTGCCCGGCTCGCACTTGAAGCCGCCGGCCTGCTCGATAACGTAGCCCACGGGTGTGCCGATGGGGACGATGAGGTTCTTCGGCTCCTTGACGGCGGAGCCGTCGACCGTGACGGTCTTCTCGACCAGAGGCATGCCGTCGTTCATGTACTGGGCGACCTTGGTGAGAGAGGTGACGTTTATAATGATAACGCCGAGGGACGCGAGGCGCTGGCCGGGGCCGACGACCTTGCCGGTGGCGTTATAGAGCAGCACCTGCTTTGCGCCCTGCGGGTACACGCTCTTGAGTGGCTTCACGGTAACGGCGGGGTCATCGGCAAAGGTACGCTCAAGCTCCGCGATCGCGGCGGGCTTGTTCTTTTCGATGCCGATGATGAACTCCTCGCTGCCGAGGTACTGCTTGAGAAGCGCTACGCCCTGCTTTATAAGAGCGCTGTGCTCGACCATGGTGCGGTCGTCGCTCGTGATATAGGGCTCGCACTCCGCGCCGTTTATCAGCACGGTCTTGATCTTGTTGCGTCGGACTGCGTCAAGCTTTGCCCAGACGGGGAACGCCGCGCCGCCGAGGCCGACGATGCCGCTCTCGCGCACGGCCTGAAGAAAGCTGTCAAGATCATGCACGTCGGGAGCCTTCAGCTCGGGGTCTGGTTCCATCCTGCCGTCGCTCTCGATGCGGATCGCCTGAGTGCGGCCATACGGCTCAACGGCCTTGACAGTACCGGAAACGCTTGCGTGAACGGGAGAAGAGTTCTTTCCCTCCTCGCGCGCGATAAGCTGGCCGCGGTACACATGCTGCCCGACCTCGACGACCGGCACGGCCGCCTGACCGGAGTGCATATTCATCGGAAGCAGTACCTCGGCGCTCGGCGTTATCGGCTCTGACGCCATGCCTGAGGTCTGCTTATGGTGGGGCAGCTTAAGGGTAGAAATGTTTTTTCCGAAGCTCATAAGCCTCTTGCCTCCTGTTATCATTCAATTCGCTATTAGTTTTTCCATCCCGGGGGTATACCTGATCTCCCCATCCGGGAATATCCACAAAACCTCTGCGCCGAGACTTTCAGCCAAAGCGGCGCCGTCCTCATAGGGCATGCAGAAAAGCGCCGTGGAGAGCGCGTCGGCAAGCGCGCTGTCCTTGATGACGACCGTGAGTGAGCTGTAATAGTCCGCAGGGAAGAGCGTGGCCTCATCGATTATATGGTGGTAGCGCACGCCGTCAACGGTATAGTAGCGCTCATACGAGCCGGAGGTGACGCAGGACGTATCCGCAAGCATGAGCTTGACGGCAAACTTCTCGGTATTCGCCGGGTCTTTCACACCGGTGACCCAGCCGCTGCCGTCGGGCTTCGTGCCGACGATACGGATATTGCCGCCGACATTGAGCACGTACTCGAAGGCTCCGTCAGCCTCTAACCACCGCGCGGCCATCTCGGTCGCGTAGCCCTTGCCGAGCGCGCCGACATCAATAGACGCATCTGGGTCGCTTATGCGCACGGTGCAGTTTTCTTCGTCTATCTCAAGAGAGGAGATGTCCGTATGTTCGCCGGCCGTTTGCAGCTCTTCATCCGTGGGGATGCGGGCAGATGCAGGATCGTCCCCGGCGGCAGTGCGCAGGTCATGCCAGATGCTGAGCACTGAGCCCATCATAACGTTCATCTTGCCGTCGGTCGTTTCGTACAGCTCCTTCGCGTAAACGAGAAAGTCAATTAGCTTACGGTCGACCTCGATGCTCTCTCCGCCCGCGTTCCGGTTGAGCGTGCACAGATTATTCTCACCGGAATACTCATGGTATATATCAAAGAGCCGGTGATATTCCCCCAAAATGCCAGAAGCCCCGGCAGAGCGTCTGTCAAACTGCTCTGCCGAGTCTCCTGCATAGCTGTACACGAAGGAGACTGTGTCAAAGTAAGTGAAGTAGGACTTTCCCCGGTTCTCCGTCTCGGTCTTGCCTGCGGAGCATCCGGTCAGGGATACTGCCAGCAGGAGCGCTGACATGAACCATGCCGCTATTCTTTTCATTGACACATCTCCAGTGCGATTTTAAATTTATTTATCTTGCGTATTCGGCAGCCTGTGCGATGACGGCCATCATGCCGGTGATCTGAATGGTGCAGGAGGCGAGAAGAGTCTCGTCCGCTGCGACGGAGTAGCCGTGGTCGTTCTCGGTGGTCTCGATAGCAGCGACCTCAGCTGCGGTCTTGCCGACAACGTACTGGGAGAAGGCCTGAGACTGAGCGTCCCACTCGGCTATAGCGTTGCCGTAAGCGACCATGCCGTAATCATCGCCGAGCTCCATCTTGGTGCCCTTGAAAGAGGTCTCGGTGATCTCGCCGTCCTCATCGAAGCTGATGTTGGGCTGAGTTGCATCGTTGACAGCGGCAAGAATCTTTCCGTCAGCGCCGACAACAGCTGCGCCGAACTCGGTGTACATCTTGACGACGCCGTCTGCGTCAGCGGTGGGATCGGTGGACTCGGCAGCGCTGGTCTTTGCAGCAAGGCCGAGAGTGAAGGTACCGTCAGAGGTGAAGCTCATGGTGTTGACATCGCCGCAGGCCTTGACAACAGCATCCTTGAAGTCGGTGATCTGAATGGTGCAGGAAGCGTAGAGAGCCTCATCTGCTGCGACAGAGTAGCCATGGTCGTTCTCAACGGTCTCAATAGCTGCGACCTCTTCGCCGGTCTTGCCAACAACGTACTCTTCAAATGCCTTTGCCTGAGCGTCCCACTCGGCTATCGCGTTGCCGTAGGCGACCATGCCGTAGTCATCGCCGAGCTCCATCTTGGTCTTGAACTCAGCCGCGGTGTCGACAGTGCCCTCGGAGATATCCATCTTGCTCTGCGCGCAGTCGATACGGCAGGAAACTATCTTGCCCTCGGCGTCGAGAACGACGGCAGCGACAGTAGCGTCGACCTGAGCATTGCCGGACTTGGAAGAATCCATATTGAGGGAAACGCCCATGCCGAGAGTGTACTCACCGCCGGCAGCGGGAGCTTCGGTAGCTGCATCGGCAGCGGGAGCCTCGGTCGCCGCATCGGCAGCGGGAGCCTCAGTGGCTGCGGGCGCAGCGGACTGGCCGCATGCAGCCAGCGCGAAAATCATGCAAAGTGCAAGAACAAGTGCAAGAATCTTTTTCATATTTGCCTCCATATTTTTTGAGATAACTTAGTATACGAAA
>CAKTPR010000006.1 GCA_934591725.1 uncultured Oscillospiraceae bacterium | reverse complement strand
CCTATCGTCACGCACATCACGATATACGCCAGTATTCCCCCGGCGGCGCTGTATATGAACGTCGAGGGGCTGCCCGCGAATATCGCGCCCATTATTATCCTCGCCGCGAGTATTGCCCCGGCCTCTTTCCTGCCGAGTATCGCCATCGCGGTGAGGGTTATAATGTTTGCAAGGCCGAGCTTTATTCCCGGTATCGGCACAGGTGACGGCAGCTGGTTCTCTATCATGAATATCGTCAGTGCTATCGCCGTCAGCACTGCCATGAAGCAGAGCTTCTTCGTCTTAGCCGTCGATCTCGCCTCCCTCTATCTGTATCACGAGCCTGTGCGGCACGCAGGCTATCGGCATCCCGCTCTGGCTTATCCGCCCCTGACTTACGCAGACACGATCCGGGCAGTCCGCCGCCGTGACCGATATCGCCCCCGGCTCGACGTGTACAGTGTTGTGCCCGTACTGCGTGCTCAGCTCGATATCGTAGCTCTCCGTGACCTTCGACAGATCGATCCGTTCATACTCCTCTCCGTCTATCGAGATCACCGCGACAGTCCCGCCGCCCGTGCTCATCGCAAGGCAGTATGACACCAACCCTGCTATCACCACGGCTGCCAGAATGATTATCCATTTTTTCGTTTTTCTGTCCATAAGCGTATTGTAGTTTATGCCGCGGCAGTTGTCAACCGGCAGTCGATTGTGCTATACTATGATAATATTGGAATTGGTATGTCTATTTGATTTATTTGAAAGGAGTGGTACGGTGGACGCCCTGACCGAATATACCCTTGCAGCGAGCAAGTACGTGCTTATCATCCTCTCGCTCGTCATTATCGTCCGCTGCATCCGCTCCATGCTCTCCGACCGTTACGAGCCTGAGGTCTGGGGCTATCTCTGGCACGAATCGCAGACCTATACCCTCACGCATTGGGAGAACATCATCGGCCGCACGCTCTCTTGTGACGTCCGCCTTATCTATCCGAACGTCAGCCGCACCCACGCTGTACTCACGCGCAATGACAAGGGGCTATGGCGCATCTATGATATTTTCTCAAAGGGCGGCGTCTGGGTCAACGGCGTCAAGGCCGGCGGGCGCGGCCTGCCCGTACAGCATAGCGACCTTATCAATATCGCCGGCGAGTCCCTGCGCTTTCACGAGCTGAGCCATGACGATAAGGAAAGCTGTGAATCCGTCCGCACAGCTGCGGGTCAGGGCGTCTCCCCCGCCGTCACGCTCTTTGAGCTCACACTGTTCCAGCTTGCGCTGCTGCTTCAGCACTGCATCACCTCCTCCGGTGAGCAGCTCTTCGCAATCGCGCTCGCCTTCTTCGCGCTCATCGCCTTGGAGTGGTGCTGCTATAACGCCATGCGCGTCATGAACCGCTCCGGTTTCGAGATAGAAACTCTCGCCTTTTATCTTACCACCCTCGGTATGTCCGTCGCAGCCTCGTCCACCCCGGACGATATGTATAAGCAGATAGTCCTCACCATTGCGGCGGTGCTGCTGTTCCTGCTCATGGGCTGGTGGCTGCGCAAGCTTGGCCGCACAGCTGCCGCGCGCATCCCGATAGCGGCGCTGGCGGTGCTGCTGATGGTCGTCAACATCGTCGCGAGCGATGCTGTCCTCGGCGCGCGCAACTGGCTTGAGTTCGGCGGATTTTCGTTCCAGCCGTCCGAGCTTGTCAAGGTCGGCTATATCTACGCCGGAGCTTCGACGCTCGACAGGCTCTACCGCCGCAATAACCTCTATACCTTCATCGGCTTCTCGGCCTTCTGCGTCATCGCCCTCGCCCTCATCGGGGACTTCGGCACGGCGCTCATCTTCTTCGCGACCTTTCTTGTCATCTCCTACCTGCGCTCAGGTTCCATCGCGACCGTGCTACTCGCCGTGACCGGTGCGGGGCTCGCGGGCTTTCTCGCCGTCAGCGTCAAGCCCTATATTGCCCAGCGCTTCGCCACGTGGGGGCACGCATGGGAGGATATATACGACAAGGGCTTCCAGCAGACTCGCGCCATGTCCGCCGCCGCTTCCGGCGGTCTGTACGGCAAGGGTGCTGGCGGCGGCTGGCTCAAGGATATTTTCGCCGCGAATACCGACATGGTCTTTGCCGTTATCTGCGAGGAGCAGGGGCTTATCATCGGGCTCATAATGGTGCTCGCAGTTCTTGTGCTGGCTTTCTTCGCCGTGCGCAGCGCGCGGCGCGGACGCTCGGCTTATTATTCCATCGCCTCGTGCGCCGCGATGAGCATGCTGCTCGTGCAGCTTGCGCTCAATGTTTTCGGTTCGCTCGATCTGCTGCCATTTACGGGGGTCACCTTCCCGTTCGTCTCCCGCGGCGGAACCTCGCTTATCTCCTGCTGGATGCTCATGGCCTTTATCAAAAGCTCCGACACCCGGCGCAACGCAAGCTTTGCCGTCCGTCCGGGGCGCGGCAAAGACGACGAAGATGAAAACGATACCACCGGCGCGTCCTATAACGGCTATGCTCCGGATGATGATCCTGCAAACTGGGAGGTGTGGCAGCCTTGCGAAAAATAACCAACCGCGCTTTCTGCGTGCTGCTTATCGCGGCGGGCGTTATCTTCGGCATGATCGTGTACGTCCTAAATTACATCGATCACGGGCAGGACTGGGCGCTGTACTTCTCCCGCTCGAACTCCGGTTCCACCGGTATGCTGCTTGACCGCAGCGGTATAGTCCTCGCCTCTTTTGGCGGGGCGGACGAGTTCTTCTCCCCCGATGCTGAGACGCGGATGTCAAACTACCACGTCACCGGCGACTATTGGGGACGCACCGGCACTGGCATCCTCTCGCGCTACCGCCGCGATGTGAATGGTTTCAGTCTCCTCACCGGCACGACGCGCACAGAGAACAGCACCCTCACCCTCACAATCGACGCAAGGCTAAACAACAAAATATATGAGCTTCTCGACACAGAGCATAGCGCTGCAGTGCTCGTCTGCAACTATAAGACCGGCGAGCTTTTAGGCATGGTCTCGACTCCGACGGTCGACCCGCTGGATACAGAAAACGGCGTCCCGGACGGGGCGTATCTCAACCGCTGTCTCTCCGCCGCCTTCACCCCCGGCTCGACCTTCAAGCTCGTCACCGCGGCCGCCGCGATTGAAAGCATCCCCGATATAAACGAGCGCACCTTCTACTGCGAGGGCGAATATAAGATAGCCGGCGTACCCATTACATGCAAGGCCGCGCACTATACGCAGACCTTTGAGCAGGCTCTCTCCAATTCCTGCAACATCGCCTTTGCACAGATCGCCGTTATGCTTGGTCAGGAGACCATGATCGACTACGTCACGAAATACGGCTTCCTCTCCTCCCATGAGCTTGACGGCATCGGCTGCGCCTCGGGCACCTATCCGCTCGACTTTGTCGGCGACCCCGAGCTTGGCTGGTCGGGCATCGGCCAGTCGACTGACACCATCTGCCCCTATGCGATGCTGCGCTATGTCTGTGCCCTCGCAAACGGCGGCACGCTCATCGAGCCGTATATGATCTCCGGCGAGGAACCGGTTACCACCGCGCTTGTCGAGCCCGCCACGGCAAAGCAGCTCACGCAGATGATGAATTATAACGTCGTCGACCACTATGACGGCGATGTGAACTTCCCCGGTCTGAAGCTCTGCGCCAAGACCGGCACCGCCGAGCTTGGCGACGGAGATTCTCACTCGTGGTTCGTCGGCTTCCTCGCAGACGATGAGCACCCCTACGCCTTTGTAACGCTCGTCGAACGCGGGGGCTACGGCATCACCGTCGCAGGTGCAATCACCAACGGCTTTCTCCAATGGGCCGTTGAAAATATAGAGTGATCAAATACAGATATAAGGAACGCAGAAATGATAGATATATCCGTAAGCTCGCTGGTCAAATCCTTCGAGCTTGGCAAAAACATATTGGATGGGCTGTCCTTCACCGTCAACAGCGGTGAGCGTGTCGGCATCCTCGGCCACAACGGCTGCGGCAAGACTACGCTCTTCCGCATCCTCGTCGGTGAGATAGGCTATGACGAGGGCGAGGTTGCGATAGCCCCGTCAAAGCGCCTCGGCCTTATCTCGCAGATACCCGTCTACCCTGAGGGCTGGACGGTCGAGCAGGTGCTGCGCGATGCGCACCGGCATATCTACTCCGTCGCCGCGCGCATGAACGAGCTTGAAGCACAGATGGAGCACGACCAGTCCCCAGAGCTTCTGAAGCAGTACGATAAGCTTCAGGCCGACTATGCCCGCCTTGGCGGATACGAGATGGACGTAGAGCGCAGCCGCGTGGCAAACGGTCTGGATATTCCCCCAGCAATGCTCGCCCAGCCCTTTGATTCTCTCTCCGGCGGGGAGAAGACCCGCGTGAACCTCGCGCGCCTTATCCTTGAGGACACCGACATTCTCCTGCTGGACGAGCCTACGAACCACCTCGACCTGCACGCGACAGAGTGGCTGGAGGACTATCTGCTCCGCTTCAAGGGAACGGTGCTCGCCATCAGCCATGACCGGTATTTTCTTGATCGCGTCGTCGAGCGCTCTATCGAGATCGTCGACGGCAAGGCGGAGTTTTACTCCGGCAATTACAGCTTTTACGTTGAGGAGCGGCAGCGCCGCTTTGAGGAGAAGCTGAAAAAATACGAGAAGGATCAGGCGAAGATAGAGCAGCTTGAACGTGCCGCCGCACAGATGCACCTCTGGGCATTCATGGGCAATGACAAGCTCCACAAACGCGCTTTCTCCATGGAAAAGCGCATCGAAAAGCTCAGCCATACCGAGCGCCCGACCGAGCAGAAGAAGCTCACCGTCAAGTTCAAAGAGCGCAGCTTCGAGGGCGACGAAGTGCTCGTCATGGACGGAATCTCCAAGAGCTACGGCGAAAAGAAGCTCTTCTCCGACCTTGACCTGTCCGTCACCGGGGGGGAGCGCATCGCACTCATCGGCGATAACGGCACGGGGAAGTCCACCCTCGTGAAGCTCATCATGAATCAGGAGAAGCCTGACTCAGGCTACCTCTACCTCGGCCCCGCCATACGCACGGCGTACCTGCCGCAGCTTGTCAGCTTCACGGAAGAGAGCCGCAGCGTGCTTGACACGATGCTCTATGACTGCCGCTGCCTGCCGCAGCAGGCGCGCGACCGTCTCGCGGCCTTCGGCTTTCGCGGCGAGGACGTGCTGACACCGGTCGGCGCGCTCTCCGGCGGCGAGAAGAGCCGCCTGCGCCTGTGCATGCTCATGGGCGGGGATATAAACTTCCTCATCCTTGACGAGCCTACGAACCATCTCGACATCGCCAGCCGCGAATGGATGGAGGACGCGCTCTCGGACTATGAGCAGACGCTGCTCTTCGTCTCGCACGACCGTTATTTTATAGAGAAGTTTGCAACGCGCATTTGGGCGCTGGCCGACGGGAAGATAACCGACTTCCGCGGCGGCTACCGGGACTACTGCGACTGGCGCGAGCGTCAGGCGGTGTTCGCGCAGAACGACCGGCAGCGCGAGCGCGAGCAGGAAAAGGCTCTTGAGAAAGAGAAAAAGTCCCGCCCACCGCGCCAGAAGAACAATGAAAAGTCCATCGCCAAGCTTGAAAAGGAGATCGCCAAGCTTGAGGCGCAGTCGGCAGAGCTTGACCGTCAGGCCGAGGAATTTTCCTCCGACTACCAGAAGCTTATGGATATCCAGCAGCAGAAGGACGCGCTCGATGAAGAGCTCCTCACGCTGTACGAACGCTGGGAGGAGCTGAACGCATGAGCTTTCTTAAACAGATACCGCACTGGCTGCTTGCCGATATCATCCTGCTCATCCTCGCGCTGTTCTTCAAGTTCGCCATGCGTGGCTACGGGTACATTGCATTTGCGCTTATCTACGCCGCGGCGCTCGTCACGCTCTGCCGTTTTGCGCCCGACGCGCTGTGGAAAACCGCCGTGATCGTCACGACCGTGGGGCTCATGTATTTCTGCGCCGTCGAGGGGCTCATCATCGGCAGCGCGCGCACGGACAGGAACGTCGGTGAGAAGAAATACATCGTCGTCCTCGGCGCCGCCGTGCTGGATGACAGGCCGTCCCTCGCGCTCATCCACCGCATGGAGGGCGCGATGAAATATCTGGACACTCACCCCGGCAGCACCGCTATCCTCTGCGGCGGTCAGGGCAAGGGCGAGAGCATGACCGAAGCCGATTGTATGTATGACTGGCTCACCGCGCAGGGCGTCGACCCCGACCGGCTCATCAAAGAGGATCGCTCCACCACCACGATGGAGAATCTTCAGAACGCCTTCGCAATCATAGAGCGCCGCGGCGACACGCCCGACGGCAATATCGCCATCGTCTCCAGCTGCTACCATCTCTACCGCGCCAAGTGCATGGCAAAGCTCCTCGGCGCTGAAGCCTCCGGCGTCTCCGGCAGCCTTGGCTACCCGATATACACCCTCAACTGCTTTATCCGCGAGGCCTTCGGTGTAACGCACCTCTGGGTGTTCGGCAAATAATTATGTTAACCTTGTTATGTAAATTTTCCATTGGAGCCGTCTATGAACAAATCCGGAATTTTTGATAGAGTCAACCGCTCCCGCGTCACCGTCGCCGCAGTGTGTCTCGGCATTTTTCTTGTGATGCTCGTGTGCAATCTGTGGACGGATCTCGTCGCGGACGATTACCGCTACTTTTTCAGCTACGCCGATGAGAGCCGCATAGAGAGCGTCGCGGATATCTTCACCTCCATGGCCGCGCACCGGCACATAATGAACGGCCGCGTCATAGCGCATTTTCTTGTGCAGCTCTTCCTGCTCCTGCCGCCCATCGTCTTTAAGCTCATAAATTCCCTTGTCTTTCTTGCCCTGATCTGGCTCATATACTCCATCGCGCGTCAGGGCAGGGAGCATAACGCTCTCGGCCTGCCGGCAATTTTCGGCTGCATCTGGGTGCTTCAGCCCGAGTTCGGTCAGGTCTTTCTCTGGCTCACCGGCGCGATAAACTATCTCTGGTGCGCGGTGCTGTGCCTTGCGTTCATGCTGCCGTACCTTGATAAGCTCCTGCATGACCGCGAGCCGTCAAAGTCCATGTGTGTGCTGTTCATCATCTTCTCCGCCCTTGTCGGCGCGTATTCGGAGAACTCCTCCGTCGCCGTGATATTCATGGTGATGCTTGTCATCGCCGTTTGCCGCTTTTATTATAAGGAGCGCATTGCGCCGTGGATGTATCTGTCGCTGCTCGCCGCCTTTGCAGGGTTCATGTACATGATGCTCGCACCGGCGGAGAGCGTGAATAAGTCGGCTGAGTTTTCCGTTTCGGTGCTGCTTTCAAACTTTGTTGAGACAGGCGCGTTTTATCTGCGCTTCTGGCCGCTGATAATTGCTTGGGCGCTGCTGTTTTACCTCGCGGTGAAATACAGAGTGGAGCTGCGGCTGCGCATCGCCTCGCTCATTTTCCTGCTCGGCTCGCTTGCCGGTCACTTCGTGCTGACCTTCGCGATGTACTGTGCAGGGCGCAGTACCTACATAGGGCTTATCCTGCTCCTGTGCGCCGTGGCTGTGCTCTCCCCGCCGCTGTTTGAGGGCCGGTACAAGTCACTCCTCGCCGCGCTGTGCGCCGTGAGCGTTGCCGCGCTTTTGTATTTCGGATATACGGGCATCAGCGATATCCGCCGCACACACATTGCCCTTTCCTACAATGAGCAGCTCATTGCCGAGTGCATCGCAAACGGAGAGAAAAACATCCAGCTCCCCCGCCCATACGCGAGGACGAAATACAGCGCCATCGAAGGGCTTGATTATCTCAGCACTGAGGACGCTTCCGACTGGGCAAACGTCTACATGGCGCTCTACTACGGCCTTGACAGCATCATCGGATATTGAATCAATTATCGTTTTTGGGCAAACATCAATAAATGTTGAGCTTGGATTGAAAAACAGTTTACACGGCCTTGAGATAAGTTATACTGAAAACTGATTAAAACATTTAATATTAAATGTTTTAATAGCCGCCGCAGCGGCGTAGTTTTCGTATGAGACGTCTTTTGAAGCCTAACCGTGCCTTAGCACGGCTCTTACAGGCTTCAAAAGGTTTCATTAAAATTGGAGATTTTAATGAAACATAGTATCAGCCATACAAAATATTGTGGGGGAATGACTTATCGCCGGTAAAAAGGAACTGATAATGCAGTCAGCCGTGAAGCTTCTCAACCAGCGCGCGTACCGGGACGTGTCCGTGCTCGACATCGTCCGTGACTGCGATATAAACCGCAACACCTTCTATTATCATTTCAAGGATATGCCCGCCCTGCTCGATGAGATCGTCCGCAGCAAGATCGATTCTATCCTGGGCGAGTATTACAGCGACGACGCGCCTGAGCAGTGTATGCACAAGGCGCTGGATATGCTGTCCGAGAACCGCCGCGCCGTGCTGCACGTATACTCGTCCGCCCCGCGGGATGTCTTTGACCAGTGCCTGAGCCATGTCTGCGAATACTGGGCTGACCGCTTCATCGAGCGCTACGCCGCCTGGCGCGAGCTTGATCACGACACCCGCGCCTTTATGACCTATATGTGCCGCTTCAACTGCTCAGGGCTCCTGAGCGACTGGTTCATCCGCGGGATGAAGCCGGAGGCGGAGCCTGATATGCACCGCGCCTGCACCCTCTGGGCGGAGGCCGCCGAGCTTGCAAAGCACTTTACGCGTTGACATCAAAGCCGCATAATATGCGGCGCTGCCTGTAAAAAGAAAGCTGTTCAAAATGGATAAATCCAAAAAGCGCTCCCTTGTCAGCGGGCTTGCCGCGCTGGCGCTCGTTCTCCTGCTTCTGTATATCGTGTTCCGGGACAAGCTCCCGGAGATCATCTCAGCCCTGTCGGAGGTCTCTGTCCCCGGCGTGTGCCTGCTGCTCGCGATGGGTTTGGGCTATCAGCTCATTGACGCCGCAATGTGCATGACTCTGCTGCGCAGCCGTCTGCCGGAGCTGAGCTACCGTCAGGCCTTTGAGCTGACCTTCCTCGGCGCCTTCGGTCTGACAGCAAGCGGCGGCGCAATAACGATCCCGATGCAGAGCGTCTACCTCGACCGCTGCGGGCTTGACGCCGGTCGCAGCGTCGGACTGCTCATCCTGAAATTTGTCTACCACAAGTCCGCGATTCTCATCTATGCCCTCGTCATGCTCATCCCCGGTCTCGGCTGGCTGCGGGAGGTGCTGCCGGAGTCCGTCAAATACGTGCTCCCCGGCATCGCCATCTTCCTGCTCATCATCACCGCGCTCATCCTGCTATGCACATGGAAGCCGGTGCATGACCTCGCCGTGAAGCTCCTCGGGCTTTTCCCCGAAAAGGGCAAATGGCCGGAGCGCCGCGAAAAGTGGCTGCGCCAGATCGACCTGATGTACGCGGAGGCTGCGCACCTTAAAGGCATGAAGGCCGTCTCGGCAAAGGTCATGCTGCTGAACTTTCTCAAGCTCACGGTACTGTACATGATCCCATCGGCGGCGCTGCGCTGCATGGGGCTCGAAGCCCCCGACCTTCTCCACTCGCTCATCCTCTCGTCGATAATGCTGCTCATCACCGGTGTGCTCCCGAACGTCAACGGCCTTGGGCCGCTCGAATTTGCGTTCGTGTTCTTCTATTCCGCCGTCGTCAGCAGTATCGATGCCTCGGGTGCGATACTCCTTTACAGGATCGCGACCTACTTCTTCCCGTTCCTTATCAGTCTCCCCGTGTTCTTTATCGTCGAGCGCAGATTGAGCCGCAGCAGGCTCTGATCTGCGCTCAGACTTTTTGCCGCGATCTGTCTGGTTTTTGACACTCCGCTATACATACCGTTGAAAATTGTATACTAAATAGACTTCACACAAAGGCTTTAGGCAATTGATTATTTTGAAAAAGTGTGATACAATTGCGACAAGTGTGAAGCTGCGGTATGTCGGTTCAGCCGCGGCAAACGGGTTTGTAAAAAACGGTGGATGGATATGCCTTACGGTTCCCCATCTCCGTAAAATAAATAAGATAAGAAAAGGAAAGGATGTATTTCATGAACGAAAAATACAGCGCTCTCTTTACCCCTTGGAAGATCGGTAACGTAGAGATCAAGAACCGCATCGTTCAGTGCTCCATGGGCGGCACCTCCCTGTTCGGCTGGCTGGAGCCCAACCACTTCGATAAGGAAGCCGCTTACTTCCTGCTCAACAGAGCGCAGGACGGCGTCGGCCTTGTCCTCCCCGGTATGCAGTGCGTGCGCGATACCCTCGGTATCCCCGGCCGCAAGTGGCTGTGGCAGAACGACAAGATGTTCAAGCAGCTCAAGCCCTACATGGAAGAGTACCACAAGACCGGCGGCAAGCTGTTCATTCAGCTGGCAGCAGGCTTCGGCCGTTCCATGGCTATCAACGGCTGGATGACCGTTCTCGCAAAGAACGACTTCCTCAACAAGCTCGCTTCCCCCATCGTTGACGTTCAGTACTCCTGCGCTTCCGCTTCCGCTACCCCGAACCGCTGGGCCGAGGATGTCAAGTCCCGTCCCATGACCGTCGAAGAGATCCACGAGATGGTCGAAGCCTTCGGTAAGACCGCGAAGAAGCTGAGAGACGCCGGTGTCGATGGTGTTGAGATACACGCCGTTCATGAAGGCTACCTCCTTGACCAGTTCACCATGTCCAACTGGAACTACCGTACCGACGAGTACGGCGGATCCTTCGAGAACCGCTTCCGCTTCCCGGTCGAGATCGTTCAGTGCATCAAGAAGTACGCCGGTGCTGACTTCCCCGTCTCCCTGCGTTACTCCGTCGTCTCCAAGACCAAGGGTTGGTGCAAGGGCGCAATGCCTTATGAGACCGACTTCGAGGAGTGGGGCCGTGACATGGAAGAGTCCGAGAAGGCCATCAAGTACCTTGAGGACGCCGGTTACGATATGTTCAACTGCGACAACGGTACTTACGACGCCTGGTACTGGGCACATCCGCCTCAGTACATGCCGGATAACTGCAACCTCAGCTATGTTGAGCACATCAAGAAGTTCACCTCCAAGCCCGTTGTCTGCGCAGGCCGTATGGATCCTGTCAAGGCCGCTGAAGAGATCGCAGCCGGCAGACTCGACGCTGTCGCTATCGCACGTCAGAACCTCGTTGACCATGAGTGGATCCACAAGATCCTCGAAGGCCGCGAGGACGAGATCAAGCCCTGCATCCGCTGCCACAACGGCTGCTTCAACTTTGCAAAGTACAAGGGTTCCTCCAACACCCAGAACCTTATGGACTCCCTGCATCTCGGCCGCTGCGCTCTGAACCCGACCACCATGCAGCACACCAGATACTACATTGCTCCCACCAAGAAGGCCAAGAGAGTCGCCATCATCGGCGGCGGCATCGGCGGTATGGAGTCTGCTCTGGTTCTGCATCAGCAGGGCAACATCCCCGTTATCTTTGAAAAGACCAATGAGCTGGGCGGTCTGTTCCTGACTGCTTCTGCCATGACCTTCAAAGAGAACGATAAGGAGCTTATCCGCTGGTACAAGAGAGAGATCGAGAAGGCCGGCATTGAAGTCCACTTCAACACCGAAGTCACCGACGTCAACACCATCGGCAAGTTCGACGCTGTCATCATCGCCACCGGTTCCACTCCCAGAACCATGCCCATGATCCCCGGCTTTGAGAAGGCTCTCACCTTCACTCAGCTGCTCAAGGAGAAGCATGAGGTCGGCGATAAGGTTCTCTTCCTCGGCGGCGGCCAGTCCTCCTGCGAGGCTGCATATGACCTGCTCCTCAACTACGGCAAGCACCCCATCATTGTCGAGTTTGCAAACGACCTCGTCAAGTCCGATGTCACCTGCCTTGCAAACACCTCCTTCCTGCGTGATGCTATGGAGTACCACAAGGTTCCCGTTTACCTCCAGTCCACCGTCACCGAGATCACCGATAAGGGCTGCACCGTTAAGAACGTCAAGACCGGCGAGAAGTTCTTCGTCGAGTGCGACAACGTCGTCAACGGCATCGGCTTTGTTCCCACTCCTGTCGGCGGCAAGGATCTGTCCCGCAAGGTCAAGGGCAAGGAGACCATCTTCCGTGTCGGCGACTGTGTTGCCATCGGCAACCTGCGTACCGTTATCTGGCGCGCATGGGATGTCTGCATGTACATCAACGGCAACAGCCAGGGCATCGAGAACATCATCGATAAGTTCATCTGATTTCTCGGCTAAACATTATAACAAAAGCAGCAGAGCTTTGAAGTGACCCCAAAAAGTTAGACAAAAAACCAAGAAGTAAATTATTCAAGCTACCGAAAGGGCTTGCTGCCTGTGAATAGCAGGGGGCAAGCCCATTAGCTTTGCTTTGATCCTGCGGTTGTTATAATAATCGAGATAGTCAATAAGCTCCGTACTTAGTATTTTACCATACTTGTCTAACAAATGGGGTGCTGTTCAGTTTTGCTCTGCCCCAACTATTGACACAGAACCATAATAAAAACCTCCTGTTGTATTGCCCAACAGGAGGTATGCTGTATGTCACAGCGGAACACAGATATTGCACAATTGCAAAATGCAACGTCTCTAAAAAGTTCCTATGACTATTGGATTTTCAGGATTTTGCGCTTATTTCCGCATCGTAAATGCTTACTCCGCGTCTTCCCAGTTATGCCAGACGTTCTGGACATCGTCGTTATCCTCGAACATGTCGAGCATCTTCTGCATGTTCTTGATATCGTCCTCATTGGTGAGCTTGATGTAGCCGTTCTGCGGCAGCATCTCTACCTGCGCGGAGAGGAGCTTATAGCCCTTCTCGGTCAGCGCGTCGGCAACAGCAGCGACGTCGTCCTCCGCGGTGTAGACGGTCATGACCTCGCCGTCGGCCTCAAAGTCGGCAGCGCCCGCGTCGAGAGCATCCATCATCACGGTGTCCTCGTCAAGCTCTTCGTCCTCGTTGTCGATGACGATAACGCCCTTGCGGTCGAAAGACCAGGACACGCAGTTGGCAGCGCCCATGTTTCCGCCGTACTTATCAAAGTAGTGGCGGATCTCGCCTGCGGTGCGGTTGCGGTTGTCGGTCATCGACTCGACAATGACGGCGACGCCCTGAGGGCCGTAGCCTTCGTAGACGACCTTTTCGTAGTTCTCGGTATTGCCCGCGCCGAGCGCCTTATCGATAGTGCGCTTGATATTATCGTTCGGCATATTGGCAGCCTTTGCCTTGGCAATGACAGCCGCAAGTCTGGAGTTGCTGCGCGGATCACCACCGCCGCCCTCCTTGACAGCCACGATCATTTCTCTGGCTATCTTGGTGAAGGCCTGTGCGCGCTTGGCGTCAGCCGCTCCCTTGGTCTTTTGTATGTTGTGCCACTTGGAATGTCCTGACATATAAACAACTCCTCTTGTATCTTGTGAATAAACGCATAGCAGCATTAACGGCAAATATTTTATCACATCGCCCGCGCTATGACAAGTAGTTTTTTACACGCATTTCGGAATAAGCAGAAGTCCCGCGCCGGCAGCATCCTCGGCCGGGTTCGCGGCGCTGATCTTTTCAACGCTCGAATGGTACTCCTTTGCAAGCTCCCACATCGTCTCATCCCCTGCTCTGACGAGCGTGACCGCCGGGTACTGCGAAAGGTCGAAGCCGTTCTCCTCGTCGAGCTCTATCGAGTCCACTCTCCTGACCTCGACGCTGCCCACGGAGACGCAGTTCAGCTCCAGCGCCATGTGCCCGTCGACATACTGCCCGTCGGGACGCAGGTAGACGTCCGTCAGGCGCGCCGCACTGATCCTCATATTAGCGCTCCCCTCGCCCTCCATGCCGATGCTGCGCCGCACCGCCGCAAGCTGTCCCTGCGTGCTGCGGTACACAACGTCGACATTCACTGCCGCGCTTATCTTCGTCTGCTCCTGCGAGATATGCGCCACCGACACAAACGCGCTGAGCACATCCGCGCAGTCCTCGACGATGCTTATCCTCTCGTCGGCGGCGAGCTTGATCTTCTGTACCTCGGAGCCCGCGTCGTAGCGGCAGGACTGCCTGCGGCATTCCGCCGGCATGAGGTTGCTATATGCGTCGGCGATATATGTCATGCGCTTTCTGCTGCGGCACACGAGCTGCATCACGGCGTGAAGCTCCGCGTCGAGCGCCTTGTCGCCGTTCACAGTGTCTATAATGTCAAAGTACGCGCCCGTAAGTTCTATCGATACGCAGCAGCTATCCATGCACTCCTCGCCGATATCGATGATCTGCGAAAACGGTGTGCAGAACTCCGTGCGCACGGGGTAGTTCACCTCGTCGGAAAGATAGCAGACGGCAAGCTCCGCGCTGCCCTTGACTATCACCTTCGTGCCAATGAGCTGGCTGTCGCTCACGACGAACTCCGCCCTGCCCGACACGAGCCGCGACGGTTTAGGCTTGCCGCCGGGAAACGCGAACTGCTCGTTTACCGCGAATGTCTTTTCGCAGACGGCGTCGGTGAACATGAGCTCGGCGCTCTCATAGCGTGCGTGCAGGCCGCGGCAGGCGTTCTCCGGCAGACGCGACTCTATGCTTATGCTCTCCTGCTTATAGCAGCTCAGCTCTCCGGATATCTCGAATGTCACAGACACCTTGCGTGGGTTTATCACCCTCGCCTCCGTGCTGAGTATCGAGAGCTTTATCTGCGCCGCGGCGTCCGACTCGATATCCGGCACTTCATACTCTACTGAAAAGCTCTTGCTGAGCCTGACGAAGGACATGCTCTCCTGACTTTCGGTTATGTACAGCAGCGATGCCACCGCCTCGCCCGATATCAGTACGCCGCGGCTCGTGATGTCCTTGCTCTTGAGCATGACATAGCTCTGCACCGTCGCGATACGGCCGATGTCGTCGTCGGTATCCGGTACGACGCTCTCCGCGCTCTCCTGCACCTTCTTTGTCTGGCGGCTTATTTCCCGGTACATACTCACGTTTTTATTCTCAAATTTGATTTCCATATTCTTCTGCTCCTTGCTGCACAGTTTGTACAGGATATGCCCACCGCGGCTGCTTTATTACCTGCGGGTAAATCTGGCTATCAGATCGGAAATAAATTTCGGCAGCTTGAATATAAAAACTCTCATGTCTGCTCCTTTCCCCGGCACACTACTATTATTTCAGCGGCAGCGTATATACCATACGCCAAGACCGATAAGGGCTGCGGCGAGAACGAACCACCAGAACTCCGTCGGCAGGACAAGGGACAGTATTATCACCACGCCCGCGGCTATCGCCGTGCAGCCCCATATACTGTGGTTACCTCTGCGCATAAAATGACCGCCCCCCCGCGAAATGTATTCTCTGCATTCTACGCGGCGGACGGTCGTTTTATGTGCCCGCTATTCAGTTTTCCCATGACTTGCGCTGCGCGACTATTTCATACAGCCGCTGATATGAGCTGTACCGGCCGGGGGCTATCTCCCCTGCCGCGACTGCCGCCGTCACGGCGCAGCCCGGCTCTTTAAGATGCGCGCAGTCATTGAACCTGCACTTGCCTATGTACGGGGCGAAATCGATAAAATCGTGCTGCAGACCTTCCTTGCTGATCTCGCATATCATTTCCACGTCAAGCGAGGCGAAACCCGGAGTATCGGCTATAAATGTGCCCTCGCCGAGGTCATAGAGCTCGACATGCCTTGTCGTGTGCTTCCCGCGTCCAAGACGCTCGCTCACCTCGCCCGTCTCGATGTTTATCCCCGGAATGAGCGCGTTGAGTATGCTCGACTTGCCGACACCGGAGTTTCCGGTGAAGGCGCAGACCTGTCCTTTCAGCGCCCGGCGCAGCTCATCTATGCCCTCGCCGGTCTCCGCGCTCGTGCGCAGGACTCGGAAGCCCGCCTTCGTGAAGGCCGTGTACAGCGCGTCGCCGGGGTCGATGTCCGTTTTGTTTATGCACAGCACGAACTCGCAGTCCGCTTCGGCCGCGATAACGGAGATCCTGTCGGCAAGGAAGGGATCGGTCACGGGGTTTGTGTTCGCGGCGACGAACACGAGCGTGTCGACATTCGCAACAGCGGGACGGATGAACCAATTGCGCCGCTCGCGCACGGAGTCTATACGTCCCTTGCCGTTTGTCTCAGGGCTGCACAGCACCCTGTCGCCGACGAGCGGGGACGTGCCGTCAAGCCTGAAGCGCCCGCGCGCGCGGCATTCGAGCGTACCAAGCTCTGTCTCCACATAATAAAAGCCGCTGAGCGCTTTTATAATAATTCCCTCAGTCATTGCTCACCTGTAATTATCCGGGCCGGAGGACACCTTGAGCTGTATCTTGGAGTGCTCCTCCACCTCGGTGAATGCGTTGATGCTCTGGCCGATGACCGTGCCCGCGTCAAGGTCGCTCGATACCCTGTCGGAGCCGCCGTAGCTCAGCCCGACGCTCTCAAGCTTCGATATCGCGGCGTCCTCGGTAAGCCCCACAAGGTTCGGCATCTCGACGTGGCCTATCTCAGGCCCGGAGCTGACGGTCACATACACGGTCGAGCCCGCACTGAGCTGGTCGTTCGCGGCGGGGCTCGTGCTTATCACATAGTCCTTTGTGACGGAGTCCGAGGTCGCGTTCTCGATCTCGACCTGAAAGCCCGCCTGCTGGAGGCGGTTCTTCGCCTCGCGGTAGTCGATGTTCACGACATCCGGAACCGTTGTAAATATCGTCCCCGTGCTGACAGTGAGTTCAACACGAATGCCCTCAGGCGTCACCATCATGCTCCTGCCGGGGCTCGGATCCTGCCCAAGTATCGTGCCGCTCTCGGTGTTCGTATCGACAACGTAGACCACATTGAAGCTGTACATTGCCGCAAGGTCGGCATTTTCAACGACTGCCTGATAGTTGCTGCCGATGAAGTTCGGCAGGCTTATGCGCTCCGCCGGGGAGAATATCTCGCCGAGCCAGAAGTCCCACAGGAACGCAAACAGCAGTATGCTCAACACGATCGCACCAAACACGCCCGTAAGGAAGCTCACGCTCTGCGCGCGGCGATGCCGCACGGCGTAGCGCTCTTTGTCCATCTCACTCACAGAGCGGATGGGCACGACCGCCGGGTTCTCAAAGCTCTCCTCCTGCTCCTCGTTCTCGGCCTCCTCGGCCTTGAGCTGCGCCTGAGTAAAGGCGTCGAGGTCGGCGAGCAGCTCGTTTGCAGACTGGTAGCGCTCGTTTATCGGCGCACTCATAGCCTTGAGCGTGATGCGCTCAAGCTCCGGCGGGATATCCGGAACGAGCTCATGCGGCGGCTCCGGGTCGGCGTTCATGTGCTTTACGGCGATCTCGACTATCGTGTCGCCCTCATAGGGCTTGTGCCCCGTGAGCATTTCATACATGACGACGCCCAGAGAATACACGTCGCTGCGCGCATCCGGGCATTCGCCGCGCGCCTGTTCTGGCGCGATATAATGTATCGAGCCTACGGCCTGACCGTTATTTTCATATATCTCGTTTTCAAGCGCGGCAATGCCGAAGTCCGCGACCTTGACAGTGCCGTCGCGCAGCATCATGACGTTCTGCGGCTTTATATCACGGTGGATTATCCCGCGCTCATGGGCGTGCGCTATCGCCTTTGCGATCTGCTTTGTGAAATGCAGCACCTCGCGCCACGCAAGCGCGCCGCGCCTGTCCATATACTGCCGCAGCGTTATGCCCTCCACCAGCTCCATGACTATGTATTCCATAGCGTCGCTGTGGCTGACATCGTACACCGCCACGATATTCGGATGAGACAGCATCGCGACGGCGTGTGCCTCGGCGCAGAAACGGCTCCTGAACTCCTCGTCCGCCAGCATATCCTCGCGCATGATCTTTACCGCGACGTTGCGGTTGAGCCTGTGGTCGAGCGCCTTATATACGATGGCCATGCCGCCCTCGCCGATGACCTGCAATATCTCGTACCGGTCGTCAAGCAGCGTGCCTATATATTTGTCGTTGTTTTCCATATATTATACTCCACGATACTCCATGGGAAACTTCATCTCATTACCGCGACGACCGTGACATTGTCCCTCGCGCCGCGGATAAGCGCCTTGCTCATCAATGCCCGGCAGATAAGCTCCGGATCCTGATAATCCTTCGCGTATTCGAGCATCTCAAGATCGGTCACCATATTGGAAAGGCCGTCTGAGCACAGCAGCAGGATATCTCCGGGCTGGAGCGCGAATTCAAAATAGTCCGGTCTGACCTCAGGCTCCGAGCCGAGTGCCCGCGTGATGACGTTCTTCTGCGGGTGGAGCCTTGCCTGCTCCTTCGTTATCGCGCCCGCCTCCACAAGCTCCTCGACGAGCGAATGATCCCGCGTGATCTGGTATATGCTGTTTGCGCGCCTGGAGATATGATAGGCGCGGCTGTCGCCGACATTGATAATATACCCATTCCCGCCGGACTTAATCACGCCGCCGACAAGGGTCGTGCCCATGCCGCTGTAGGCCTTGTCAAACAGCGAATACTCATACGCAACGCCGTTTGCCTCGGCGCAGGCGTTGGTCAGGGCTTCTTTATAGTTGACGTTTTTGACCGTTCTGGACGTGAGCCGATCATATATATACGAAACGAAAGCCTTGTTCGCGACCGCGCTTGCGATCTCCCCCGCGTTCTCTCCGCCCATGCCGTCGCAAAGTGCGGCGATAAGGCAGCTGCGCGCGGGGCAGCTCTCAATGATAAAGCAGTCCTGATTGTCTTTCCTGACTTTTCCCTTGTCGGTAAGGCCAAAGCTTTTCATATCGTCCTCATTTTCTCCCGGTGTCCCTGCCGGGGATCACTGCTTCTTCTGCATCTTCCTGCGCAGCTGGCCGCAGGAAGCGTCCACATCCCCGCCGAGCTTGCGCCTGACGGTGACGTTCACGCCGTTATCCTCAAGAATTTTTATAAACGCCTTCATATGTTCCGGCGTCGACGGCTGGAACTGGCGCTCCTCAACATGGTTGAGCGGGATAAGGTTCACGTGCGCGGCGACGGCTCTCGCGTGCTTTGCAAGGAGCCGCGCATGGTGCTCCGTGTCGTTCACGCCGTCTATCATCGCGTACTCAAAGGATATCCGCCGCCCGGTCTTTTCGTAATATCTGCGGCAGGCAGCAATAAGCGCCTCGACCCCGCGGCCGCGGTTTGCCGGCATGATCTTCGAGCGCGTCTCATCGTCCGGCGCGTGCAGCGATACCGAAAGCGTCAGCTGCATGTCACGCCCGGCGAGATCGTCAAAGCGCTCGATCAGCCCGCAGGTCGAAAGCGAAATATGGCGCATGCCGATGTTCGCGCCGTCCGGTCTGTTCACAAGCTCCAGAAAGCGCATGACGTTATCGAAATTATCAAGCGGCTCGCCTATGCCCATGAGCACGATGTTTGATATCGTCTTTCCGGAATCGAGCTGTGAAAACAAGACCTCGTCCAGTATCTCGGACGGTTCAAGGTTTCGCACAAGGCCGCCTATCGTCGAAGCGCAGAACGCGCAGCCCTGACGGCAGCCGACCTGTGACGAGACGCACACGGTGTTGCCGTGCTTATAGCTCATTACAACTGTTTCGACGGCGTTGCCGTCCTTAAGTTCCCATAAATACTTAATTGTTCCGTCAATGGCCGAGACCTGTTTGCCGATGACCTTCGGCTCATAGAGTTCATATTCGCTCTTGAGCTTTTCGCGCAGCGGCTTTGAGAGATTCGTCATCTTATCAAAGTCGCGCACACCGCGGCTGAGCCACTGGAAGACCTGCTTTGCCCTGAACCTCTGCTCGCCCAGAAGCGCGAAGTCCTCTTCAAGCTCCTCCGGCAGCATTGAAACTATATCTTTTTTCATAATATCACTGCCGCCTTCTCAGCTTCGCGGCAAAGAACCCGTCCGTCCCGTCGACGTTCGGCCAGAAGGTGTACATTCCCTCCGATGTGCTGATGCCGCAGACCTCAAACGGCTCCGCCGTATATTCCCCGTTTCTCTCAAGAAACGCTTTTACCGTATTTTCGTTTTCCTCAGCCGTCACGGTGCAGGTCGAGTACAGCAGCACGCCGCCCGGACGCACGTATTTTGAGACGTTGTCGAGTATCCCGCCCTGTATCTTCGGAAGCTCCGCGATGCTCTCAGGAGTCTTGGAGCGTATCTCAGGCTTCTTCGCGATAACACCGAAGCCTGAGCACGGCACATCCGCAATGACGACGTCAAAGCTCTCCGCAAGCTCTGCCCGGAAAGCCCTCGCATCCATTGCGTCTGTCTCTATAATGTCTATACCGAGCCGCTGCGCACCGTCTCTCACAAGGCGCAGCTTCTTCTCGTGAATGTCGCAGGCGAGTATGCTGCCGCGGTTTTCCATAGCTATCGCCGCGGCAAAGGATTTTCCGCCGGGGCAGGAGCAGGCATCTAACACACGCATCCCGGCTTTCGGCGCGGCGATCTCCACCGCCATTCGCGCGGCGCGATCCTGCACATAGAACAGTCCCTCATCAAAGCCCGGAAGCTCCGTCGCAGAGCCGCCTTGGAGCGTGATACAGCCCACCGGCTCATCGCAGCACTCATACTCAAGCTCCGCCCTCGCAAGCGCCCGCGCATAGTCCGCCGCGCTGACCTTCAGGGTGTTCACCTGAATGCTCAGCGGCGCGGGGCTGTTGCAGCAGCGCAGAAATGCTTCCGTGAACTCATATTCCTTGCAGTCTATAAGATACTGCACCAGCCATTCGGGATGGCTGTATTTTATCGAGAGATAACCCGCCGTGCTCTCGCCGGGTATCGGCGGCAGTGAGTTTATATTATCGGCGATCCTGCGCAGCACAGCATTTACAAGCCCCGCCGCTCTCGCACAGCCCTGACTCTTACACAGCGCGACTGCCTCGCTGACTGCGGCTCTGGCCGGTATTCTGTCCAGAAACAGCAGCTGGTATACTCCCATGCGCAGTATGTCGCGCACCTTCGGTTCAAGCTTCGCGCCGCAGTAGCAGCCGATATAATAGTCACAGAGGCTGCTGTTCTGGATAACGCCCAGACACAGCCGTGACGCCAGTGCCGCATCCCGGCGGCTGAGTTCATATTTTTTTATTCCGGCGTCAATCGACGCGCCCGACCACGCGCCGTCACGGCGGCAGCGCATAAGCGTCTCAAGCGCGGCTTCCCTTGCCCCTGTCTGCATATTCCTTACTCTACCTTGATCTGATGTCCTCTGAGATAATCCTCAGCGCCCATGCGCTTCTTTCCGGGAGCCTGAAGCTCGGTTATGAGCAGCGTCTCCCCACCGGCGCAGGCGATCTCAAGTCCGCCCTTGTCCGTGCTGACCACGGCTCCGGGCGTCTTTTCGGTTTTCCCGTCTGTATACTTCGCGGCAAAAACGCGCACGATCTTGCCCTCAAGCTCCATCGAGGCCACCGGCCAGGGCTGGAGCCCGTATATGTGCTTGAGCACCTCGCGCGGGGTTTTGTTCCAGTCTATCGGGCAGATGCTCTTATCGAGCATCGTGACATAGCTTGCCTTGCTGTGATCCTGCGGTGTACGCGGCGCAATGCCGGTGTCGATATCGCGCAGGGTCTTAACAAGCAGCTCCGCGCCCATGTCCTTGAGCCTGTCGAACAGCTCGCCCGAAGTCTCGTATTCTCCGATCTCCGTCTCCGCGGTATAGATAATGTCCCCGGTGTCCATCTCGCTTGCGAGATACATCGTCGTCACGCCGGTCACCTTATCGCCGTTGAGCACCGCCCACTGTATGGGAGCCGCTCCCCTGTACTTCGGCAGGAGCGAGCCGTGGACGTTTATCGCGCCGTATTTCGGCACGGCAAGAATATCATCCGGCAGGATGCGCCCGTAGGCAACGACAACAAGGATATCCGGTTCCAGCGCCTTTATCTGCGCCAGCGCCGTACCGTCGCGCATCTTCACCGGCTGGAACACCGGCAGACCGTTCTCCAGCGCAAGCTCCTTGACCGGCGACGCGCACAGCTCCATGCCGCGGCCCTTGGGCTTGTCCGGCTGGGTGAACACGCCGACAACGTCAAACTTTTCGTCTATCAGTTTTTTCAGTGAGGCCGACGCGAAATCCGGCGTCCCCATAAAAACAATGCGCATATTCTCAGTATTCTCCGTTGCTCATTTCTTCCTCTGTCAGCATACGTTCGCACTTTTCGGTGAACAGAATGCCCTCCAGATGGTCTATCTCATGGCAGAAGCAGCGCGCGGTAAGCCCCGTGCCCTCGACCTCGAACCATTCGCCGAAGCGATCCTGCGCCCTGACCCTGACGTTCATCGGGCGCTTCACGAGCCCATACTCTCCCGGTACGCTCAGACAGCCCTCAGGGCCGTCCTGCTCGCCGGAGGTCTCGATTATCTCGGGGTTAATGAGCTCGATAACGTATTCGTCCTCGCCCTCGGGAACGTTGGTTTCGAGCACGAGCACCGCACGGCGCAGTATGCCGACCTGCGGTGCTGCAAGGCCGACGCCGTTTGCCTCGGCAAGCGTGTCCGCCATATCGTCAAGCAGCTGATGCAGCCGCGCGTTGAAGTCCGTCACCGGGCGGCACTTTTTGTTCAGCGTCGGGTCGCCCTGCATAAGTATATGTCTGAGTGCCATTCTGTCCTCCAGTTGAATATATAGATCCCGGTCTATTCCGCGGGATCGTTATCCGCGTAAACCGAAACATCCGAAAATCTCTTGTCCGTGCAGCATTCGATCACAAGACCGGAAACAATGCCGCGCAGCCCGGAGAGCTTCTTTCCGTAAATTATGACTCTGTAACGGTACCTGTTGTTCACCTTGACTACCGCCAGCGGAGCCGGGCCGAGCACCACGGCGCTGCCGTCACGCCCGATGATATTGTCAAGCCTGTCCCGCACATAACGGCAGGCTTGGAAAACGTGCGCCTCGTTCAGACCCGAAGCCGTCACCGTCAGCATCTCGGAAAACGGCGGTGTGTTCTGTATCCGCCGCAGCTGGATCTCCGACTCGTAGAAGTCCTCATAGTCCTGCCGAGAAGCCTGAAGTATCGTTTCGTTCTCCGGTGTGAAGGTCTGGATGATCGCCCGGCCGGGCTTGCAGCCTCGCCCGCTGCGTCCGACGACCTGCGTCAGCAGCGAGAAGGTGCGCTCACCCGCGCGGAAGCTCCCGGCATACAGGCTCTGGTCGGCGCTTATCACGCCCACAAGGGTGACGTTCTCAAAATTCAGTCCCTTGGTCACCATCTGCGTGCCGACCATGATAGGGATTTTCTCATTTCTGAACCGCTCGAACAGCGCCTCATGTGAGCCTGCGGCGGTCACGGTATCGGTATCGAGCCGTATGACCTCCGTATCCGGGAAAAGCTCCTTAAGCTCGGTTTCTATCATCTGCGTGCCAGCACCGACGTGCTTGAGCTCTCCGCCGCACTCCGGGCAGCTGTCGTCCAGCCATTGCGAATATCCGCAGTAGTGGCACATGAGCCGCCGGTTCGCGCTGTGATAGGTCAGCGAAACGCTGCACCGCGGGCATTTATATGTATACCCGCACTCGCCGCAGCTTATAAGCTTGTTCGCCCCGCGGCGGTTTATGAACAGTATGCTCTGCTCGCCGCGGCTGATGTTCTCTTCCAGCTCCTCGCGCAGCTTTTCGCTTATGTCTGTGCCGTTGCCGCGTCGAAGCTCGCGCTTCATGTCGACTATCTCCACCTGCGGAAGCTGCATATCGTTATATCTGCCGCGCAGCGTGAAGAGCGAATAATTACCCTGCCGCGCCTTATACATGCTCACGATGTCCGGCGTCGCCGAACCGAGCAGCAGCAGGCAGCTCGCCTGCGCGCAGCGATATATGGCAACATCCCGCGCATTGTAGCGTGGGCTGTTCTCCGATTTATAGGTCTCCTCCTGCTCCTCGTCAATGATGATAAGCCCAAGCTTATCCGCAGGGGCAAACACCGCGCTGCGCGTGCCGATCACAAGCCTTGCCTTGCCGGAGCGGACGCGCTTGAACTCGTCGTAGCGCTCTCCGACCGAAAGGCTGCTGTGCAGCACGGCTACGGTATCTCCGAAGTGCGAGGAAAAGGTCTGTATCATCTGCGGCGTCAGAGCGATTTCAGGCACAAGCAGTATCACTGAGCGCCCGCGTGCGAGCTGCTCGGTTATGAGATGGATGTAAACGCTTGTTTTTCCGCTCCCGGTCACGCCGAAGAGCAGCGCGGCTCCGCTCCTGCCGGACATGGCAAGATCATTTATGCCGGTAAACGCTTTCTGCTGCTCGTCATTCAGAACCGGCAGCGGCTCTATATCGCCGAGGTGTATCTCCGGACGCCTGAAAGCTTCCTTCTTATACAGCTCGACAAAGCCTGCCTTGCACAGCGCGGTCAGCGACTGCCTTGACGCGCCGGTATGTCTGAGCAGGTCGCGGCTCGGCAGGCACTCGAACGAGCACAGCTGCTCAAGCAGCTCCGCCTGCTGCGGCGCTCTCCTGCGCTTGGAGGCAGCATAGCGCGAGGCCTCCTCAGGGGAGACGCACAGCCGCGCCATCTCGACGGTCTTGTTCTGTACCTTTGTGCGCCCCTCGTCGTCGAACCACAGCCCCGCCGGGAGCATGGCCTTTACCGCGTCATAGACCGTGCAAAAAAAACGCTCTCTCATGAACAGGGCAAGCTTTATCTGCTCCCGGCTAAGCAGCGGCTCTTCATCGAGAACCGCCGTGACCGCCTTGAGCTTTTCATACTCGCTCCCGTCCGAGACGGCGAGGATTATCCCCTCGCTCCTCCGGTTGCCGTGCGAAAACGGGACATATACCCTGACGCCAGGTACTGCCTTTTCGGCAAGCTCCGGCGGGATCAGATAGTCATACGGCTTGTCCACCCAATATGTCGCGGCTGCAACCGCGATTTTTGCAACTGTCTGAGCCATACCGGTATACTTCCCTGTTCAGGTCTGCTCTTTACTCTTCTTCGTGCTCAATACTGAGCTTGCCGGTATATACCTCGTCTATCGCGCTGGAAACAGCCTTGCGCTCAAGGGGCATTTCCTCTTCCTCAGCCTCGGCGGAAAGCTCTCTTGCGCGCTTTGCAACGAGGTTCACAAGCTGATAACGGCTGCCGATCTTGTCGACCAGCTCTGCCACAGGGGGATAAAGCATCATAATAATTACTCCTATCTGCCGCGTAAAGGCCGCGGCGCGCCATATTCAAAATTGCTTAATTGATTATTCTTCCTTGAGATAATGCTCCCGGCCGGCGTAGCGGCAGCTCTCCGCAGTGATTATCGCGGCAAGCTCCTTGGCGGCCTTTTCGGCATCGTCGTTAATGATGATGTAGTCATAGAAATCCGCTTCCGCATATTCCTGACGGGCGCGGATGAGCCTTGCCTCTATAGCTCTGTCGGTGTCGGTGCCGCGGCCTCTCAGGCGGCGCTCAAGCTCTGCCATGGACGGCGGGATAATGAATATCTTGACCGCCTCCGGCATTTTCTCGTTGATCTGACGCGCGCCCTGCACCTCGATATCGAGTATCACGTTCTTGCCCTCGTCCAGCTTCTCATGCACATAGGCGCGCGGAGTGCCGTAGGAATTGGCGACGTACATCGCGTGCTCAAGCAGCTCGTCGTTTGCGACCATCTCGTCAAAGCGCTTGAGGTCAACAAAGAAATATTCCTTGCCGTCGACCTCTCCGGGTCTCGGCTTGCGCGTCGTCACCGAAATGGAGAAGCACATATCGTCCCTGTCCTCAATGGCCTTGAAAACGACGGTGCTCTTGCCTGCCCCGGACGGCCCGGAAATAACAAACAGCTTGCCCTTATCCTTCATCTTTTCCATCCTCCCCATTTTTATCTTCACAGCGCGCCGCGACGGTCTCCGGCGGCAGCGCCGATAAAATTACATTCCCGCTGTCCATGACGATCACGGACTTGGTGCTGCGTCCGAACGACGCGTCGATCAGCAGGCCGCGCTCGCGTACCTCCTGGATCATTCTCTTTATGGGCGCCGACTCCGGGCTGACTATGGAAATGATGCGCCCGGCGGAGACAAGATTACCGAACCCGATGCTTACAAGCTTCATACCGTCCGCCTTACTCTATGTTCTGTATCTGTTCTCTTATCTTCTCTATCTCGGACTTGAGGTCAACGACGACATGGGCGATATCGGAGCTCTGGCACTTTGAGCCGATGGTGTTGGCCTCGCGGTTGAACTCCTGAATGAGAAAGTCTATCTTTCTTCCCGTGGGAGAGCTGCCGTTTATCATGGTCTTGAGCTGGCTCATATGGCTGCGCAGACGCACCGTCTCCTCATCGACCGCGACGTGGTCTGCGAAAACCGCGGCTTCGGCAAGGATACGGCTCTCTTCGATACCGGCAGTGCCGAGCACCTCAGCCATCCTCGCTTCGAGGCGGGCGCGGTACTCTGCGACGGTCTTGGGGCTCTCCTTCTCTATCTTCGTGACGAGCGCGTCTATCGAGGCGAGCTTCTCGGTCACATCGTCCCGCAGCTTCTCACCCTCGCGCAGACGCATCGCGTCAAAATCCTGAAGCGCAAGCTCCGCGATCTCGACTATGCCCTGAGATATCGCTTCAGCGTCGAGGTCGTTCTTCTCGACCGTGAGCACGTCCGGAAATCTGCTGACGCTCAGCGCCGTCACGTCGTCGGGAAGCGAATACTCCTCGGCAATGTGTCTTATCGCCTCAACGTAGCCGCGCAGCAGCGGCTCGTTGACCTTGACGCTCATATCGCCCGCAGCGGACGAATCAACGCTCACAAAGACGTCGACCTTGCCGCGGCTTATGTGCTTCTGCACAACGGACTTGACAGCATCCTCAGCGAAGAGGAAGCTTCTCGGCATACGCACCGAGGCGTCCAGATACCTGTTGTTCACGCTCTTGAGCTCGACCGTGATCCCCAAGCCCTCGACAGTGCCCTTCGCGCTGCCGTAACCCGTCATACTTTTTATCATGTTCCCTCCAAGTTATTCCTCATTATTGAATTGGATTATATCAAAGGTGATATTCTGAGTTTTCTTTATGCGCTGGCTTATGACTATTATCGCCGCGCCGAGCAGCAGCCCGATGAAGCTTGCCAGAATGCAGATGCCCTCGCTCGCCCCGGCGGAGTACGCGATGAAGTACCCCAGCAGTATCATAACTATCGGCAGGATGTATACCAAGAGCGCCGCGCCGAATATCTTTGACGACTTGCTCTGGATTATGACTCTCTGCCCCGGCTGCGCGTCAATGAGGTTATTTGCAGGGGTCTTGAGCTCGCTCTGAAATATGCAGCTTTCGCAGTTGCCGCAGTTGCTGCCGCAGGCAGTGCCGCGTGTGACCACTACCTCCGCCATGCCGTCAGGCAGCCGCCTTGTCACTATTGCTTCCTGTGTCATCAGCTTACCTTTCTGATCTCTATCGATATCGTATTCTCACCTATTGCGCCGACGTCAGTAAAGCCGTCGACATATACCTTGACCTGCGGCATATAGGTGCCTGTGGACTCCTTGTAATCCGTAAGGTCAGCGACCGCGCGGATGTTCTCAGCTTTTATCTGTGCCAGCGCCTCAGGCGTACCGCGCAGCGTGATCTCCTTGCTCTCGGTGATTATATCCGCCTCATAGCCCTCGGTGGCGTTGATGCAGGAGAAGTTCGTGACCCTGAAGGTCTTCGTCTCAAGGCCGACTATCTCGACCGTGACCGTCGCTTTCGTGACGCCGGTGGTGTTTTTGAGCTCGTTGTCTATCGGGATCGTGTAGGTCTCGGTAAAGGTGGAGCTGAAGTCCGTAAGGTCGATCGTCGCAAGGATGATCTTGTTCATGCCCGCAAGCAGTGCTGAGTCTCCCGCAAGCGTCACGGACGCAGGATCGATGGTGATCTTTGTATTCGCTCTGGTTGCGCCCGCGCCCTCAACGATGTTCACATCGAGGTTTACCTCCTTGAGCGTCAGCAGCGGCAGCGTTGCGGTGACGACGTCCGTCGAGAAGCTGATGCCGGTCGTGGTGCACGGCTCATTGTTCGCGTCCATCAGCGTGAAGCCTGTCTCCACGGAATAGGTACTGTCGACATTCTCCTTGCCGAAGGTGACCCATGCGTATTCGACGTCTTTCAGATAAGCCTCGGAGCCTGTTATCGTGATCGTCGACGGCTCGAACACCGGCATCTCAGCCGTGTAACCCTCGGCAAGCGAGCCGTCAAAGCTGCCGCGTACCTGGATGGACTTCGAGGTCTGCGCCGATACCATGAAGTTTATCGTCTCCGGCGTCCGGCGGCTCTCTGAGAGCTTGCTCGTATCCGTGCCGTCGGGGTAAACTATCGTGTACTGCTGCGAGGTATACGCCGCGCGTGAGAGCTTGCTGACGTCGACCTGCGCAACGAGCTGATCCGAACTGAGCGAGCCGACGATGCGCCGCGGCCCGACGACCTCGACCGTCACGGTGCTAGTGTCCATATCGGTCACGACGAGGTTCTTTGAATCCTTGAGGATATCCTCGCCCACAAGCTCGACCTTGACGCCCCTGAAGGTGGTCTTGGACTCGTCCGTCTCGACGCTCGTGACATACACCCATATAGCGAGGGACGCCAGCAGCGACACGATCATCCAGAACGCCTTGCTGTTATAAATTTTCTTCATCCTGCTTCTCGTCGACATTGGCATTTACCTTAAAGAAATTTCTGATATTGTCCATGAAGCTGTGCTTTTCCGTGCTGTCATCCTCGCGGGTAAGCTCGCTCCTGAGGAGCTTGTCAAGCGCTTCGCCGCTCAGGTGACGTTTTAGCATCCCGTCCATTGCAACGGAGATCGCTCCCGTCTCCTCGGAGACGACGATTATCACCGCATCGGATTCCTCGCTCAGGCCAATGCCCGCACGGTGGCGCATGCCGAGATCCTTGCTGAGGTTCGTCCTCTGCGTGAGCGGGAGCACACAGCCCGCCGCCGCAATGCGTCCGTCGCGGATTATCACAGCGCCGTCATGCAGCGGAGCCTTGTTGAAAAACATGTTCTTCAGAAGCTCCGCCGTTGTGTCAGCGTTTATAACGGTTCCGGTACTGATGATGGAGTTTAACGCGACGCCGCGCTCAAAGATGATGAGCGCGCCGGTCTTGGAATCCGACATGTCGCAGCAGGCCTGAACCGTCTGCGATATTGCGGAGTCCATGACCGTGCCGCTGGAGCTGCGCCCCGAAGCAAAGCCGCTGCCCATGCGCTCCAGCAGCCTTCTCAGCTCCGGCTGGAACAGAATTAGCAGGGCGATAAGGCCGAGCTCTGCCGTTTTGCGCAGCAGGAAATTTATCATCGTCAGGCTGAAGATATCCGAACCCCACAGCGCAAGCAGAAAGACCACAAGCCCTTTTGCGAGATTATTTGAGTTCGTTCTCCTGACGAATCCTATTGCTTTGTAGATCAGATAAGCAACGATTATTATATCGAGGAAGTCTGAGATACCTATCGTTGAAAGATAGTTCACAGACCTGCTCAGTCCATTGCTGATTACTTCCATATATGCTTCCCCATACAGATGTGCTGAACACGGCTTATATAATGTATCACTGTATTATAAAGCAAATTCTAAAAAAAGGCAACAACAATACGCATTTCACTGTAACAATTCTCGCAGGATGGAGCAGCATTTTTTCACGCACACCTCGTCAGTGAAGGGTGAAAAGCTGGCTCTCACCGTCCCGGTATCCAGCGTCCCGGCACTCCTGTGTGCATACGGCGCGCAGTGCAGCCCGCTGCGAACACAGATACCACGGTCGGAGAGCTGCTGCGCAAGGCTCTCGCAGTCGCCCCGCAGCGGTCTGAATGACAGTACGCCGCTCTGCGTCCCCGGTGCGCCGCTGAAAATTTCAAGCCCTGCGCAGCCGTCGAGGCCGTCAAGCATAGTCTCCAGCATACGCCCCTCGTGCGCCGTGATCGATCTCAAGCCGCGCGAGCGCACATAGCTTATGCCCTCCGAGAGCCCCGCAATGCCGGGGACATTGTGCGTTCCGGCCTCCATCCTGTCGGGCAGGTACTCCGGCATGAGCTGCGGTATGCTGTCCGACCCGGAGCCGCCGCTGAGAAGCGGTTCACCCTCAGTGCCGCATATAAGAATACCCGTGCCCTGCGGCCCGAAAAGCGCCTTGTGCCCAGGCATGGCGATAAACGCCGCGCCGAGCGCCTGATAGTCCACCTCCAGCACTCCCGCCGACTGTGAGGCATCGAGGATGAACGGCACTCCCGCACCCCTGCACATCTCCGCTATCTCATACACCGGCAGGATAAAGCCGAACACGTTCGATACGTGCGTACACACCACGAGCTCTGCCGCCGGTATCCTTTCGCGGAAAGCATTGAGTATCCCGTCCCTGTCAAAAGGAGCCGAGGACGCGGCGGCAATATCCGCGCCGAGCTGCGCGAGCGGGCGCGTCACGGAATTGTGCTCGTAGCCCGACACGAGCACCCGCGTCCCATTATGCACAAGCGACCTTATCGCGATGTTGAGCGCGTGCGTTGCGTTCATCGTGAACACTATGCGCTCGGGTTCCGGAACGTTAAAGAGCTCTGATGCATTTTCGCGGCAGCGGAAAACTATCTCCGCTGCCGTCATCGCCGGTACATGCCCTCCGCGTCCGGGGCTTGCGGCACGGCGCATCGCGTCCGTCATCGCGCGCCCCACGGCCTCAGGCTTTATCATGGTAGTCGCTGCGTTGTCAAGATAGATCACTTATCCGCACCTCCGTATATTCACCGTTCTCCTCGCGTTTAAAGAGCTTTCCGTTGAGCATATTGTTCTTTTTGAGAAGGGCTGCCGCCTCGCCCAGATGCCGGTAAAGGCTGACGGCGTATCCGCAGCCGCTGCCGCTCAGTCCCTGAGGGGCTTTGACCACGACGCAGCTTATCCCCTTGCGTTCGAGCAGTGCCGCCGACCGCTGCGCGTAGGTCAGCGAGCGGCACATTATCAGGTACTGCATACTTTATTCTCCATTCTGCCGCAAGCGGCATTTTATTAAAACCATATCAGAAAAGCACCGCGCAGCCCTTTGCTGTGCGGTGCTTTTCATACCTAAAGGATCAGCGCACAGAATCATTACATCTTATGCGCCCATATTACGTTTGTTCAATTCATTCTATCAGTGCCACGGCGTGTGCCGCGATGCCGAGCCCTTCTCCGGTGAAGCCCAGCTTCTCCTCGGTCGTTGCCTTGACGCTCACGCGGTCAAGCTCCGTGCCCATCGCCTGCGCAAGTATCTCGCGCATCTGCTGTATATACGGCGCAAGCTTCGGCCTCTGCGCGATAACGGTGCAGTCGACATTCCCGACCGTATAACCGTGCTCATGGATAACACGCGTCACCTCGCGCAGCAGACCTATGCTGTCTGCACCGAGGAAGCGGTCGTCATTGTCCGGGAAAAGCTTGCCGATATCGCCGAGTGCGGCGGCGCCGAGCAGCGCATCCATCAGCGCATGGGTCAGCACATCCGCGTCCGAGTGGCCGAGCAGCCCTTTCTCATACGGTATCTCGACCCCGCCGAGGATCAGCTTGCGCCCCTCGACGAGCTTATGCACATCATACCCATGCCCTATTCGCATTCCAGTCTCCCCTGTTCTTTATGATCGCTTCGGCAGCGACCATGTCGTTCGGCGTCGTGATCTTGATGTTGTCCACGTCCCCCATGACAGTGTGGGTCTTTATGCCCATGATATCCATGGCGGAGCAGTCGTCGGTTATCTGCATTGCGTCCTTCGCGGCCTTTGTCAGCGCGCCCTTTATAAGGTCGGCGTCAAAGACCTGCGGCGTCTGTACGCGGACAGTTCTGCTGCGGTCGACCGTACCGGTCACATTGCCGTTATCATCCACGGCCTTCAGCGTATCGGTGCTGGGGATGACCGGGATGGAGGACATATGCACGCTCGCATCATAAATGACGCGGTTGATAACGTCCTGCGTGACGAGCGGACGCGCGCCGTCATGTATCGCGACGAGCTTCGCTCCCTTTTTCACCTCGGACACTCCGGCCAGCGCAGACTCCATGCGTGTGCTGCCGCCTATGACGACCTTGCTGACCTTGCTCAGGCCGCAATTGTGGCAGAGGTCGGCGACCTCCTCAAGCTTATCCCTGCGTGTGACGATGATTATCTCATCGGTCATGGGGTTATCCTGGAACGCGAGTACCGTCCTCACCAGAACCGGCATCGGGCCAAGCTTCATGAATATCTTATCCGTACCCATGCGCTGGGAGCTGCCCGCCGCGACGATAACGACCGAGCATTTCGGCGTCTCGTCCTTTTTCCTGAAAAGTGCCTTGAGGTTCATTTGCCTCCGTCCTTTCGTTTGAAAGTTCAGCCTTTGAGCTGTCTCTTTCTGTAGAAATTCATCATGCCGTCCTGCAGGTCGTCAAGGTGCATCAGCATCTTGCCCGCGCCGTATGCTGCGCAGGAGACCGCATCGTCCACAACGACAGTCCTGATACCCGTGCTGCGCTCGATGAGCCGGTCTATGCCGTAGATAAGGCTGCCGCCGCCGGACATGATTATGCCGTTCTTATCCAGGTCGCCGACGAGCTGGGGCGGCGTTCTCTCAAGCACGGTGTGTATCGCTTCGAGTATGCGGTTCATCGGGTCGACAAAGGCTTCGATAAGCTCGGTTGAGCTGACCTGCACGGTCTTGGGCAGGCCGTTTGAAAGGTCGCGCCCCTTTATCTCCTCAAAGCCGACGTCCGGGCGGCGGATAACGCAGCCTATGCTGCGCTTGAGCTCTTCCGCAGTGCTCAGGCCGATGAGCAGTTCATACTTCTGCTTGATGAAGCGGACTATCGCTTCATCAAAGCTCGAACCCGCAACCTTTATCGATTCGCACTCCACGACGCCGCCGGCGGAGACTATCGCGACCTCGGTCGTGCCGCCGCCGATGTCGATGATCATATGGCCGTCCGCCTTGGAGATATCGACGCCCGCGCCCATAGCGGTCGCGACGGCGGTCTCAAGCAGATAAACCTTCCTCGCGCCCGCTTCAATGGCCGCGTCGATCACCGCGCGCTCCTCAACGCCCGTGATGGAGCTCGGCACACAGGCGAGCACACAGGGCTTGAAGAGGCTGAAAGAGGTTATGCGGCTGACAAGCTCGCGCAGCATCTGCGCGGTTATCTCATAGTCGGAAATGACGCCGGCGTTGATGGGGTGGATTGCGACGATGTTTGCCGGGGTGCGGCCGAGCATCTTCTGCGCGTCCTGCCCTATTTTAAGTATCTTCCCGCTGAACTTGTCCACCGCGACAACGGTCGGCTCTCTTGCCACAACGCCCTTGCCCTGCTCGAACAGCAGCGTGGAGGATGTGCCCATATCAACGGCAATGTCTCTCTCAAACAGGTTCATTTGCTTTCTCCTATCCGTTTGTTATTCCCGGTGCATCGCAGCTGCCGCAGCGTACACGGCCTTGCAGCCCGACCTGTGCAGCACTCCGGCGCATTCTGCCAGAGTCGAGCCGGTGGTGACTATATCGTCCACCAGCAGCACCGTTTTATTCTCCGCCGCCTCACGGTCACAGCAGACGTAAACGCCTGCCGCGTTCTTCCTTCTCGCCCGCGCGTTTCCGGTGCGGGACTGCGGCGGGTTATCCTTGGTCTTTGCAAGCAGCCTTGCGTACGGTATGCCGAGCTTTCTGCCCAGCGCCGCGGCAATTATCTCTGCCTGATCGTAGCCGCGCTTACGAAGTCTTCGGCGGCTCAAAGGTACCCATGTGATAATATCGCAGGAAATTTGCGTTTCGTCAATAGATTTTGCAATAAAATCCGCATAAATGTGTCCGTATGCCGTGATTCCGCTGAATTTATAGCGCAGCAGAGACTGTCTCACGCTGCCCTCATAGTAGAGCGGAGCGACGCACAGCTCCGTATTTTTCACGCCGCGCATATATTCTGTCTCTGGAACATACGGCAGACTTTTTCTGCACGCGGCGCACACCTCGCCCTCGTCGCGGTTCACAAGCTTTCGGCAGAACGGGCAGCGCGGCGGGTACAGCAGGTCGAGGAGCAGGTCTATAACGCGCATCACTCGACCCCGCACAGTCGGCGAAGCCTCACGCGCAGCGCCGTATAGCGGCGCGACTGCCGGTAGTTGTCGATCATCTGGTAGGCGGTCTGATCGTCGCCGACGATTATGAGCAGCTTCTTTGCCCGCGTCACCGCCGTATAGAGCACGTCGCGCGTCATGAGCATCTTTGAGCCCTGGCCGAGCGCCAGTATAACGGCCCTGTATTCGCTGCCCTGTGCCTTATGTACCGTCACTGCCCACGCGTGCTCAAGCTCAATGAGCGCGTCAAAGCCGTAGCTTGCGGTCTTTCCGTCAAAGCAGACAGTCAGCGTCTCCTCGTCCATGTCGATGGACTTTATTGTGCCGACGTCCCCGTTGAACATCCCGGTGCCTGTCTCCGTACCGTTCTCACTCTTCCAGAGGATATCGTAATTATTCCGTATCTGCATGACCCTGTCTCCCTCGCGGAAAACAGCGTCGCCAAAAAGCTTCTCCTTCTTCTCCGGCGAACGTGGGTTCAGCACCTCCTGAAGCTTCTTGTTGAGGTTCACCGTGCCCATCTCGCCCTTGCGCGTGGGAGAGAGCACCTGAATATCCTGCGGCGGGATGTTCATCTTCCCCGGCAGGCGCACGGCGCACAGCTCCGTTATCGTCTCAACAGCGCTGCCCGCCTGAAGGCGCTTGAGCCGGAAGAAATCCCCGGAGTTCTCGGCAAGGTCGGGGTGCTCGCCGCGGTTTATCATGTGCGCGTTGCGGATTATCCTGCTGTCCCCGGTCTGGCGGAATATCTCCGTCAGGCGTACCGTCGCCACGACCTGACTGCGGATGAGCGCAGAGAACACGTTGCCCGGCCCGACTGACGGCAGCTGATCGGCGTCGCCCACCATGATGAGCCGCGCATCCGGCGGCAGCGCGCGCAGCAGTGCGTCCATCAGGCAGATATCCACCATCGAGCACTCGTCAAGTATCACCGCGTCGCAGTCGAGCCTGTCACTCTCGTCCTTTGTGAACACGACGCGGTCGTTGTCCTCGTCGAATTTCGCCCCCAGCATACGGTGTACCGTCGCAGAGTCGCGCCCGGTGAGCTCCGTCATGCGTTTTGCCGCGCGCCCCGTCGGTGCGCACAAGAGCGTCTTTATCCCGATCTCGTCAAACATCGCGAGTATCGCGCGGATAGACGTCGTCTTGCCGGTGCCGGGGCCGCCGGTTATGACCAGCAGCTGGTTCTTGAGCGCCAGCTCCAGCGTCTGCCGCTGCATCGGCGCGTAGCTTATCCCCTGCTGCGCTTCAAGCTTTGTGAGGAGCTTTGCGATATTCGCCTTGTCCCGGAACGTGCGGCGGCACATACGTGCGAAGTTCTCCGCGGCGTTCGTCTCAGCCTCATACAGCTCCGGCAGGTAGCACGCGCGGCAGCCGGCTATCTCCTCGTATTTCATATCACCCGATTCGATAAGCCCGCCGATGCACTCATCCACATCCTCAGGCTCCACACCTATAAGCTCTGCCGTTGCTGCGGCAAGCTTCTCGCGCGGAATGAAGCAGTGCCCGTTTCCGGTGTTGTGCGCCAGCTCGAAGAGCAGCGCCGCGTCGATGCGCTTGCTGCTGCCGCCCTCCATACCGAGCTCCAGCGCCATTGTGTCGGCCTCGGCAAAGGTGCCGCCGATGAGCGCGCTGCACAACACGTAGGGGTTCTCCTTTAGCGTATCCATGGCCGCTTCGCCGTAGAACCTGTGCATACGCATCGCGAGCACCGGACGCAGCCCGAAGGAGCACACGAACTCCATCAGCATCCTGACGCCCGCCTGCTGTCTGAAGCTTGCGGATATCTGCTTTGCCTTGGCCGCGCTTATCCCCTTTATCGCCGCGAGTTCGCCTGGCGATGTGAGCATCACGTCAAGCGCCCTGTCGCCGAAATGGTCGACTATCAGCGCCGCCGTCGCGGGGCCTATGCCCTTCACTGAGCCGCCCGCGAGGAAATCGTATATCGCGCTCGCGCTCGTCGGCAGGATGCGCTGGGCAAACTCCGCCTTGAACTGCCGCCCGTGTACGCTGTGCGTCATCCACTGGCCGCTGATTATCATCGATTCGCCCGCCGCGGCATATGGGAAGCAGCCGACAACGGTCACGTTCTCGCCGCTGCCGTCCCTCAGGCGCAGCACCGTGTAGCCGTTTTCTTCATTTTTGTAAATAACCGCCTCTACGGTTCCGGACAGTTCAAGCAGATCGGTTTCCTGATCCATCGCCATTCCTCGCAGTCCTGATCATTTGTGATTTACTTCTGAAGCTGTTTCGCTTTTTCGAGCAGGGGCTTGAGGAACTGCCCGGTGTAGCTGCGCTCACACTCGGCGCACTCCTCCGGCGTTCCCGAAAACACCAGCTCTCCGCCCATATCGCCGCCCTCGGGGCCGAGGTCGATTATCCTGTCGGCGACCTTGATGACGTCAAGGTTATGCTCAATTACAACGACCGTGTTCCCCGCCTCGACGAACTTGTCCAGAATGTTTATGAGCCGGTGTACATCGGCGATGTGCAGACCGGTCGTCGGCTCATCCAGCACGTATACGGTCGAGCCGGTGCTGCGCTTTGAAAGCTCCGTTGCAAGCTTCACGCGCTGCGCCTCGCCGCCCGAAAGAGTGGTGCTCGACTGGCCGAGCTTCACATAGCCTAGGCCGACGTCGTAGAGCGTCCTTATCTTGTTGAGTATTTTCGGCTGGTTTTCAAAGAAGGTGCAGGCCTCCTCGACGGTCATATCCAGTACGTCCGCAATGTTCTTGCCCTTGTACTTCACCTCAAGCGTCTCGCGGTTATAGCGCTTGCCGCCGCAGACGTCGCATGGGACGTACACATCAGGCAGGAAGTGCATCTCCACCTTTATGAGCCCGTCGCCGGAGCATGCCTCGCAGCGCCCGCCCTTGACGTTGAAGGAGAAGCGCCCCTGACCGTAGCCGCGCAGCTTTGCGTCCTGCGTCGAAGCAAACAGGTCGCGTATATCGTTGAACACGCCCGTGTAGGTTGCGGGGTTCGAGCGCGGTGTGCGGCCTATCGGGCTCTGGTCGAGTGCGATGACCTTGTCGACATTCTCCATGCCCTCGTCTGCGTGTCCGGCATCATGGGCTACGTCATGAGCTACACTCACATCCCCGCACTCGTCGCAAGCGCGATCC
>CAKTPR010000005.1 GCA_934591725.1 uncultured Oscillospiraceae bacterium | reverse complement strand
CTTATCATGCGCCCTGTCAGATGCAGGGTGCCTTTTATTTTGCTTCCCGTCAGCACCGCCAGCGTCTGGAAGTGTACCGACAGCCCGCCCCAGCCGAGCACACCCGCCGCGAGCGCGAGGTTGTGCGGCGTGAGACTCAGCCCCGCCATCGCTCCTGCGGCGCTTCCCAGCTCCAGTACGCCCGTCAGCAGCGCGCGGGAAAAGTGCAGCTCCCAGCCGAGATGCGATGACAGAAAACCGCAGGCGAGGGAGAACAGTCCCTTTGCGTCGAGCAGCCCCACTATCACCGAAAAGCACAGCACGAAGCCGCATACGTTCAGTATCGATGCGACCGCCTGCTTCACCGCCTCCGGGAGAACTGCGCCCGTGTCGGCGCTTTCTAACAGCACCGGCTGCGTCTCACTGCAGAAGCTGCGGTTTCTGAAAAACAGCCCTGTCATGAGCGCCGAGAAAATATGTACCGCGTACAGCAGCAGCCCGATTTTTACCGAGCCGAACACTCCGCTGCCCACAGCGCCTATGATGAACGCGGGGCCTGAGTTATTGCAGAAGCCGAGGAGCCGCTCTCCCTCGCTTGCCGTTATGGAGCCCTGCCGCTCCATGTCCGCGATGTATGCCGCACCGAGCGGGTAGCCGCCCGTCAGGCCGATGAGCAGCGCCGATGCTCCCGCCCCGCTTATTCCGTAGAGCTGGGAGGCAAACGGCGCGAAGAGCTTTCCCAGCATTCCCGGCAGACCGAGACGGTTCAGCAGTATCGACAGCACGAAGAACGGGAACAGCGCCGGGATTATCATCCTTCCGCACAGCTCCAGCGCACTGAGACAGGCTGCCGCCGCCTCCTTTGCCGAGAATATCAGCGCCGCCATTGCGCAGAGCGCCGCCGCTACTGCAAGCCTTCTGTTCATCGCACCATCCCTCCCTTGTCCATGTATCATGCTATGTTTCGCGGCATAGATTTATACAGATCGGATAGGAGGTGCTGCCCGTGAAAAAGCTGCGGGAGCTTCCGTATGAGCTGGCAGATAAGCTGGAGCTGCCGGAGGATGTGCTGCTCGGCTCCGGCAAGCTGACCGTGACGGGCGGCAGGAGCGCCGTTATAGAAAATCACCGGGGTGTACTTGAGTATACAGCCGAGCGCATCGTAGTCGCCGTGCCGCGCGGCAAAGTCTGCCTTGACGGCACGGGGCTGCGCCTGAAAGCCATGAATAAGAATGAGCTGCTGGTGGGCGGGCGTATCAGGAATATCGAGTGGGGTTAGCTTATGAACAGGATCGTTGAGCAAATAAAGGGGCGCGTCAGGGTAGAGGTGTTCGGCGCGTTTCCTGAAAGCCTTCTCAATGCCTCCGCCCTGAGCGCTTTGGAGCTGTGGGAGCTTGAGTGCGTCAATGAGAACACCCTGCGCTTCAACGCCCATGAGGGCGACCTTGAAAAGCTGCGCGAGCTTGCGCGCGCCTGCTCCTGCGAAATGACCGTCCTTGATAGCCGCGGCGGCAGCGAGAACCGGCGCTTTGCGCGGCGGCGCGTGTGGCTGCTCGTCACGGCGGCTGTGCTCGCGGCGGCCTTCCTTGCCTCCACGCTCTTTGTCTGGGACATTGACGTGCGCGGCAATAAGCGCCTGAGCCGCGCGGAGATACTGCGCGCGCTTGAGGACTGCGGCCTCGGCTGCGGCAGCTTCTGGCCGTCCCTTTCCTCGGATATGATCCGGAGCAGAATGCTCCTGCGCCTGCCGCAGCTTGGGTGGATGAGCGTCAATGTCTGCTCGTCCCGCGCAATCGTCCTCATTGAGGAGCGCGAGGAGAAGCCCGTTATTTATAACGAAGCGGGTGCGGCGGATATCGCCGCCGCCAAAACAGGCATCATCCGCCGCGTGTCCGTCCTGCGCGGCAGGGCGCTTGTTGAGCCGGGGCAGGCCGTGACTGAGGGGGAGACTCTTGTCACCGGCAGCTTGGAGAGCCTTGCCGGAGAGCCGCGCACGGTCTATGCGAGAGCCACCGTCATGGCCGATACATGGGCGGAGCTCAACGCCGTCTGTCCCGAAACGGGGCAGCTCAAGCAGCCAAAGAGTGTCACGCGCAGCCGCTTTGCGATTATTTTTGGAAAAAGACGCGTAAATTTATATTTAAGCAGTGGAAAAGCTATTGACGGATGTGATAAAATCGTTGCAGAATATACACTTGGGGCAGAGGGGCTTTTCGCCCTGCCGCTGCGCATCGTGAAGGAGAGCTATGTTCCATATGTGCTTTCTGATGGAGCGGGCTATGATGCTGGCGCTATGAAGCTGCATCTCTCGGCACTTCTTGATGCCGGGACGGATGGGCAGATCCTTCAGCAGAGCTTCACCGAAGCCAACGCTGATGGCCTGCTCGTCGTCACGCTCCGCGCGCACTGCCTCGAAAATATAGCCGTTGATCGCAATCAAGCGGAATGAAAGGAAAAAGATGATAGACAAAACCATAGAAGTCGAAAGGATGGAGCATGTCATCAGCGTGTTCGGCTCCTTTGACCAGAACCTGCGCATTATTGAAAACGAACTGAGCGTCAAGGTGCTTGACCGTGATAATATGATCCATATCTGCGGCGAGGAGGAGAGCGTCATGCTCGCCGAAAAGGCCATCAACGGTCTTCTCACCCTTGCTGCAAAGGGCGAGAATATCGACGCGCAGAACGTCCGCTATATCCTCAAGCTCGTCTCCGAAGGGAAGGAGACGAAGATAAACGAGCTTGCCGGGGACGTCGTCTGCATCACCGCCAAGGGTAAGCCCATTAAGCCCAAGACTCTTGGCCAGAAGGCGTACTGCGATGCTATCGCGAAAAACACCATCACCCTCGGCATCGGCCCCGCCGGTACCGGCAAGACCTATCTTGCCGTTGCCGCGGCAGTCGCCGCTTTCCGCGCCGAGGAGGTCAACCGCATCATCCTCACCCGTCCTGCCGTCGAGGCGGGGGAGCGCCTCGGTTTCCTTCCCGGCGACCTTCAGAGCAAGGTCGACCCGTACCTGCGCCCGCTGTATGATGCGCTGTTCGATATGCTCGGCGCCGATACCTATCAGAAATATCTTGAGCGCGGCAATATTGAGGTCGCACCCCTTGCCTATATGCGCGGCAGAACTCTGGACGACAGCTTCATCATCCTCGATGAAGCACAGAACACATCCCGTGAGCAGATGAAAATGTTCCTCACCCGTATCGGCTTCGGCTCCAAGGCCGTCATCACCGGCGACATTACGCAGATCGACCTGCCCGAGGATAAGGCCAGCGGCCTCAAGGTCGCCATGAAGGTGCTCGACGGTATCGAGGATATCGCCATCTGCCAGCTCACCGGGTCGGACGTTGTCCGTCACCGCCTTGTTCAGAAGATCATCGAAGCCTACGAGGTGTATGATAAGAAAAACCCGGCGGAGCCGCCTGTCAAAAAGCTGCCGCCGAAAAAATTCAAGAGGAGCTGAGCCGCAGCATGGAGCATGAAATTTACGTGAGCCGCGAGGCGGCAAATCTTGGCCATAATGAGTCAGCCGGCTACATCAAAAAAGCGGTGAATATGGCGCTCGACGCCGAGGGCGTGGACGTGCCCTGCATTGTCAGTGTTATGTTAACCGACGACGACGGGATACACGCCGTGAACAAGGAATTCCGAGACGTTGACCGCGCCACGGATGTTCTCAGTTTTCCGCAGAATGAGCTTGAACCGGGGCATTTTGACGCCCAAATGTGCGAGCGTGACCCAGAGACGGGACATGTTCTCCTCGGAGATATGATGATCTCCGTGCCCCGCTGCGAGGCACAGGGGGAGGAATTCGGCCATGGATATAAGAGAGAGCTCATGTACCTCACGGTACATTCAATCCTCCACCTGCTGGGCTACGACCATGTGGACGAGGGCGAGATGAAAAAACAGATGCGCGCCCGCGAAAAGTTCATCATGGGCGACGATATAGACTGAAATTACGAAAAATACGGGAGAAAAAATACATGACTAAATCAGCGATGATAACCATATGCGGCAGGCCGAACGTCGGCAAATCCACCCTTACCAATGCTCTTGTCGGCGAAAAGATCGCCATCGTTTCCAATAAGCCGCAGACTACCAGAAACAGGATCACCGCCATTGTCGAGCGCGGCGAGACTCAGTTTGTGCTCATGGACACTCCGGGCTTTCACAAGCCGCGCACAAGGCTTGGCGACTATATGGTGAACGTCGTCCGTGAGAGCGTCGCGGATGTTGACTGCGTGCTCCTTCTGGTCGAGCCCATCGGGTCGATCGGCCCGCAGGAGCAGGCGCTTATCGAGCGTCTGCGCCAGACCGGCGCACCGGCGGTGCTCGTCATCAATAAGATAGACACCGTGGACAAGTCCAAGCTCCTTGAGGTCATGGCAGTCTACAGTGCGGCATATGACTTTGACAGCATCATTCCTATTTCTGCCAGAACCGGAGAGGGACTGGATGAGCTTCTCGCTGAGCTTGATAAATACGCCGTCGAGGGGCCGCATCTTTTCCCGGACGATATGATAACCGACCAGCCGGAGCGCCAGATATGCGCGGAGCTCGTGCGCGAAAAGCTGCTCAAGTGCCTTGATAAGGAGATACCGCACGGCACGGCCGTCGAGGTCACGAAGTTCTCAGAGCGCGAGAATGGCATAATCGATCTTGAAGTGACGATATACTGCGAAAAGGACAGCCATAAGGGCATTATCATCGGCAAAAAGGGTGCGATGCTCAAGAAGATAGGCGAGCTTGCCCGCGAGGATATCGAGGACTTCATGGGCACGAAGGTCTATCTCCAGACATGGGTCAAGGTCAAGGAGAATTGGCGCGATTCCATGGCGTCCCTGCGCAACTTCGGCTTCACTCAGGATAACTAATTTTTCCCATACGTATTCCAATAGCCTTTGCAGATAATAAATGCAGAGGTGATTTGAATGAGCGCTGACCCTATATGGAAGGCATTCGCGGAATCGGGCGACCCGCTGTATTATCTGCTGTATAAGGCTGCCTGCATGGACACTGCGGCGGATAAAAAACGGGACGGGACGAAGCGGGAAAACAAGGATACGGGTCAGCAGACCCAGACTCTCGGATGATTGGTGTACATAGATGTTCAAAACGGTGAACGCCCTCGTGCTGAGGGAAGTGAGGTATAAGGAAGCCGACCGGATACTCACACTGCTTACGGATACCGACGGGAAGATAACCGTCAAGGCGCGCGGAGCTTTGAGGAAAAGCAGCAAGACAGCTGCCGCGACCCAGCAGCTGACCTATTCGGAAATGACGCTTTTCGGCAATTTAGGCCGCTGGACGGTGAACGAAGCCGTTGTAAAAGAGGGCTTTGACGGTCTGCGCGCGGATATCGGGAGCTTTGCGCTGGGCTGCTATTTTACCGAGTGCGTTGACGCATTGAGCGTTGAGGATCAGCCTGATGCGCCGCTCATGCAGCTTGCGCTCAACTGCCTCTATGCGCTAAGCCGCGGGATGTATGCGCCGGAGCATATCAAGGCCGCTTTTGAGCTGCGCCTGATGTGCCTTGCGGGCTACACACCGGAGCTTTCGCACTGCGCGGTGTGCGGCGAGGAAGAGCCGGGCGACCCGCTGCTTATGCTTGAGCGCGGCTGCGTGTGCTGCCGCCGCTGCGCTGCTGGTGCGGGGCAGACGGCGAAGCTCGACGCGGCGTCGCTAAACGCGATGCGGCATATCTGCTCGGCAGCTCCGAAGCAGATACTGTCCTTTTCCCTTGAGGGGGAGGGGGCAAAGCGCCTGTCCGCCGCGGCGGAGGAGTATCTGCTGCTGCACACCGAGCGCCGCTTCCCGACGCTCGATTACTGGAAGAACGTGAAAATTTAACGTAATGATTATATAGGACAAGATATGAGCTTTTTTGAAAAATCACTTACAACGCTTGAGCTGCCGGCAGTTTTGACTATGCTTGCCGCCGAGGCTGTGGGCGATACTGCAAAGGAGCGCGCGCTTGCGCTCACGCCGTCCACAGATGAGGCCGAGGTGCGGCACAGAATAGAGGAGACGACGGCGGCGAAAAACATGATGGTCGTGCGCGGCAGTCCGTCATTTTACGGGGTGAAGGATGTGCGCGCTTCGCTTGCGAGAGCCGACTTAGGCGGCGCGCTCAACACACGCGAACTGCTTGACATTGCGGGAGTGCTGCAATGCGCCCGACTTGTGCGCGGCTATATCGCTGACGACAGCGTCGGAAAAACGCCGATAGACCACCTGTTCTACGCGCTGCGCACGAATAAATTCCTTGAGGAGAAAATAACCGGCTCGATAGTCGGCGAGGACGAGATAGCCGACGCCGCGTCGCCTGAGCTTGCGACGATACGGCGGCAGATGCGCGCCGCAGCGTCAAGAGCGAGGGAAGCGCTGCAGAAGATAATTTCCTCCCCAAGCTACGCAAAGGCTTTGCAGGAGCCGATAATCACAATGCGCTCCGACCGCTATGTCGTGCCGGTGAAAGCAGAGTTCAAGGGCTCTGTGGCGGGGCTGGTGCATGACATTTCATCCTCCGGGGCGACGCTTTTCATCGAGCCGATGGGCGCGGTGAAGGCGAACAACGAGCTGCGCGAGCTTGCCGCCAAGGAGAAGGCGGAAATAGACCGCATCCTTGCTGAGCTCTCCGCGGACTGCGCAGAGCACCGGGACGATATAAGCTCGGACTATGATGTGCTCGTCAGGCTCGATTTGATATTTGCCAAGGCCAAGCTCTCATATAAGCTCAACTGCCAGCAGGCCGCGATGGACGAGCGGGCGATAGTCCTGCGCCATGCGCGGCACCCGCTGCTCGACCAGAGCAAGGCCGTGCCGATAGATGTGGAGCTGGGCGACACGTTCGATACGCTCGTTATCACGGGCCCGAACACCGGCGGCAAGACCGTCTCGATAAAGACGATAGGTCTGCTTGCAGCGATGAACCAGTGCGGCCTGCATATCCCGGCAGACGACGGCAGCAAACTGCCCGTATTCGCGCACATACTGGCCGATATAGGCGACGAGCAGAGCATTGAGCAGAGCCTGTCGACCTTCTCGGCACACATGAGCAACATAGTTAACATAATATCCGAATGCGACGACAGGTCGCTTATCCTTTTTGACGAACTCGGCGCGGGTACAGACCCGACGGAGGGCGCGGCGCTGGCCATCGCGGTCATTGAGCATGTGAGAAAATGCGGCGCAATAGTCGCGGCGACAACTCACTATGCCGAACTCAAGGTCTACGCGACGAATGAGGCCGGGGTGCAGAACGCATCCTGCGAATTTGACGTTGACTCCTTGCGCCCGACCTATCATCTGCTGGTCGGCATACCGGGAAAGTCGAACGCCTTTGCGATATCAAAGCGTCTCGGCCTGAGCGACGAGATCATCGAGGACGCGAAGAACCGCGTCAGCACCGAGAGCGCAAGCTTTGAAGCAACGATAGAGAAGCTTGAGCAGACGCGGCTGCTGCTCGAAAAGGACAGAAACGAAGCGGCGCTGAAGCTGCGCGAGGCGCAGGAGAACGCGAAGAAGGCGGCATTCCTCAGGGCAGAGCTTGAGGTGCGGCTTGACAAGGCAGACCTCAAATCCCGCCGCGAAGCGGAGCGCATCATTGCCGATGCGCGCGCGACTGCCGAGCAGGTGTTCACAGAGCTTGACGAGATGCGCAAGGCGGCGGACAAGGATCAGGACGCGCAGCGCGTGAACGAGGCGCGCGCCCAGCTGCGCCGCCAGCTCAACCTCTCAGAGCAGGCCTTGCAGAAAGACCTCACGGACGACGAGGCGGACAAGGTGTCTGCCCGGCCGGTAAAGGTCGGGGACGTGGTAAAGATAAAGTCCATGGGCGTCAAGGCAACAGTCATTTCCAAATCGCCCGACGGTGTATTGGGTCTGCGCGCGGGAATAATGAACGTGAGCGCGAAGGAGGACGAGGTGCTGCTGCTCGAGGGAGAGACAGCCCCCGAGGCGAAGAGCAGCGCCGCGAGGAGCAGTTCACAGCTCAGAAACGTCAGTGTCGCAAGCGAAATTGACCTGCGCGGCATGGAGACGATAGAGGGCGTGCTCGCGGCGGAAAGATACATCGACAGCGCCGTCATGGGCAAGCTCAAGACCGTTACCATCATCCACGGCAAGGGAACGGGCGCGCTCCGTGCCGCCGTGCAGCAGATGCTCAAGAAGAACAAAAGCGTCAAATCCTTCCGTTTAGGCAGGTTCGGAGAGGGCGAAGCGGGCGTAACTGTTGTCGAACTGAAATAAAATCCGTCGATACGTTTCTTGAGAAATGTGAAAAACAACGAAACGGACGAAAGCTGTTGACGATTGGCCTAAAATTTGATAAACTGTCAGCACAGTCTTGTATTAGTATAAGGAGTGGCAAGTATGATAACCAAAGAAGTAGTCATTAACAATCAGGTAGGTCTTCATGCCAGACCCGCGACTTTCTTCATTCAGAAAGCCAATGAATTCAAGAGCAGCATTTGGGTCGAAAAGGAAGACAGACGTGTCAATGCAAAGAGCCTTCTCGGCGTTCTCTCTCTTGGGATCGTCAAGGGCACTGCGATAACCATCATTGCCGACGGCGCTGACGAGGAAGCGGCTATCGCCACCCTGTCGGAGCTGATCGATTCTGACTTTTCAGAGTAATCGGAGATAAAAAGGCGGAGGCGTGTGTACTTGCTACACACGCCTCTTTTTGAGTTATACCGGCGCTTGCCGTATCTGGAGGACAGGATGAAAAAGGAAACCGAGGCCATGCTTGAAATGCTCGCGGCGGCGGCGCTGTGGAGCATTGCGGGAATAATAATGAAGTTCATACCGTGGAACGGCTTTGCCGTTGCGGGTATGCGCAGCCTTATAGCGGGGCTGACTTTCGTGGTGTATATGCTTGTAAAGCGGATGAGGTTTATCTTCACAAAGCAGACCCTTATCGCGGGAATTTTCGCCGCGTGTGTGTATACCTGCTTTACCTGCGCAAACAAGCTCACCACGGCGGCAAACGCGATAGTGCTGCAGTTCACCTCACCGGTGTTTATAGTTATATTCACGGCGCTTATATATAAGACGAAGATCCGCAGGGCCGACCTGCTGGTCGTTATCTTCACGCTCTTCGGGATAGCGCTGTTTTTCTTCGACCAGCTCCAGCCGGGGTACATACTCGGAAACTTCGTCGCCATCGCGGCGGGTATGTTCATGGCGGGGATGTTCATGGCGGTCGGCGACCTTGAGGGCGAGATGCGCTTTTCGGCGATAATGATCGGCCAGTTCCTCACATTCCTGATAGGTCTGCCGTCCATAATAATAACGAAGCCGGAGTTTACTCTCACGGCGACCGCAGGCATAATCATACTCGGCGTGTTCCAGCTTGGCATCGCGTATATACTCTATGTTAAATCTACGAAATACTGTCCGCCGCTTGCGTGCAGCCTGCTCGGCGCGGTGGAGCCGCTGCTGAACCCCGTCTGGGTGCTGATATTCTACGGTGAGAAGCCGGGTATATTCGCGCTCATCGGCGGCGTGGTCGTTATCGTGACGATAACGGTGTGGTGCATCAAGGGGCAGGAGAAAGCCCCGGAGGAAGCAAAGGCCTGATACAGGCCGGAGGAAAGTCATGCTCGATTCGCTGCGTGAAAAAGCAAATAATCTGCCGCTGCTGCCGGGCGTGTACATCATGCTCGATGAGCACGGAGAGGTCATATACGTCGGCAAGGCGAAGAAGCTGAAAAACCGCGTCAGCAGCTATTTCCACGGGGAGCATCTGCCGAAGGTCGAGGCCATGGTGGAGAAGGTGCATGACTTCAACGTCATTGTCGCGGGCAGCGAGTTCGAGGCGCTGGTGTTGGAGAACTCGCTCATAAAGCAGCATAAGCCGCATTACAACATCCTGCTCAAGGACGACAAGGGCTACCCCTTTATCAGGCTCGACCTGCATGAGGAGTACCCGAAAATGACGCTGACGAACCGCGCCGGGAAGGACGGGGCAAAATACTTCGGCCCCTTCGGCGGGCGCGGCCAGACCTATGACATTATAAGCACGATATCAAAGGCGCTGCTGCTGCCGGACTGCTCGCGGAAATTCCCGCGGGATATCGGCAGGGAGCGCCCCTGCCTAAACTACCACATGGGCAGCTGCGCGGGCTGGTGCCTGAAGGACAGCAGCGCGGAGGACTATCGCCGGCGCATAACGCAGGCGGCGATGATACTCGACGGCAAGAGCAAGGAGCTCACGGATGAGCTGCGGAGCCAGATGGATCAGGCGGCGGAGGAGCTGCGGTTCGAGCGCGCCGCCGAGCTGCGCGACAGGCTGCGCGCGATAGAGGGGCTGACGAACAAGCAGCGCGTTATCGCCACGGCCTTTGCCGACACCGACGCGATAGGCTTCTGTCGGGGAGCCAAGACCTGCTTTGCGGTGCTGCATTTCGTCGACGGCAGCCTTGTGGGCAAGGACGTCGAGATGATGGACGAGCCGCTTGAGGACGACGGCGAGGCCGTGTCCGACCTTGTGCGGCAGTACTACACGGCGCACCGCGGCGGCTGGCCGAAGTCGGTGCTGCTGCCCTGCGCGATAGACGACCGGGAGGAACTTGAGCGCCTCTTGAGCGAGGTCTCCGGGCGCAGGATGTATATAGATACGCCGCAGCGCGGGGAGCGCATGCGGCTTATCGAGAGCGCCGCGCTCAACGCGCGCGAGGAGATACAGCGGCGCACGACCGCCGAGCAGCGCCGGTCAAAGACGCTGGAATGGCTACAGAAGGCGCTGGAGCTGCGGGACTTCCCGAAGCGCATAGAGGCCTTCGATATATCGAACCTCGGCTCGACGGGTATAGTCGCGGCGATGACGGTGCATATAAACGGCAAGCCGCTCAAGCGCGATTACAGAAAATTCCGCATACGCGGGCTTGACGCGCCGGACGACTACGCGAGTATGTATCAGGCGGTGTACAGGCGCTTCAGCCACTACAAGGAGGGCGACGAGAAGTTCTCGACCCTGCCCGACCTGCTGCTCATCGACGGCGGCGACAAGCACGCCGCGACGGCGGAGCGTGCGCTGCGCGACCTTGGCATCACCGTGCCGGTGTTCGGCATGGTCAAGGACGACCGCCACCGCACAAGGGCGCTGATAGACTCCGCCGGGCACGAGACGGGCATAAAGACAAATCAGGCAGTGTTTGCGCTCGTCGGCTCGATACAGGAGGAGACGCACCGCTTCGCGATAGAGTACCAGCGTTCGCTGAGAAACGAGAGCTACGCATCGAAGCTTGACGCGATACCCGGCGTCGGCGAGAAGCGGAGATCAGACCTGCTGAAATACTTCAAGTCCGTCAAGGCGATACGTGAGGCGAGCGTTGAACAGCTGGCGCTCGTCGTGCCGCGGAACACGGCCGCGGCGATATACGCATACTTCCGCAGCGAAGAGAGCGAGGAGAAGGAACAATGAGAGTGATAACAGGCACGGCGCGCGGGCGCAGGCTCAAGACGCCGGAGAATTATGACATCCGCCCGACGACCGACAACGTGAAGGAATCGGTTTTCAACATAATCCAGTTCGACATCGAGGGGCGGCGAGTGCTCGACCTCTTCGCGGGTACCGGTCAGCTCGGCATAGAGTGCCTCAGCCGGGGCGCGGCGGAGGCCGTGTTCATAGACGAGAACACGGCGGCGGTGAAGATAGTCAAGGAGAACCTCAAGACCTGCGGCTTCACAGCGGCAGTCCTGCAGCAGGACGCGCTGAGCTATCTGCGGCATTGCGGGAAGTTCGACCTCATTTTCGTCGACCCGCCTTATGACTCCGGACTGTACGAATCCGTGCTGGAAACCATCAATTCGGTTGACATATTGTCGGATGGTGGTATAATATTATGCGAGTCGCGCCGGGAGAAGACTCTTCCGGATATGCGCGCTCCGTACAGAAAAAAGAAAGAGTATAACTACGGCAGGGTAAAGCTTACCGTGTATATAAAGGACAGCCTTTGATGACTACTGCGATCTGCCCGGGCAGCTTTGACCCGATCACTCTCGGCCATGTCGATATAGTCCGCCGCGCGGCGGAGATATTTGACGAGGTCGTCGTCTGCGTGATGCACAACGCGGCGAAGAAATCACCCATGTTCACGCTGGAAGAAAAGCTCAGCATGGCGCGCCGCGCCGTCGAAGAGTACCCGAACGTGCGGGTGGACAGCTTTGACGGCCTGCTCACGGAGTATGTGCGCCGCTATGACAAGCCCGTGGTCGTCAAGGGTCTGCGCGCCGCTTCGGACTTTGATTATGAGTTTCAGATGAACATGATAAACAAGCGCCTGAACCCCTCGGTCGAGACGATGTTCCTCACGGCGAGCGAGCGGTACACCTTCCTCAGCTCCTCGATAGTGCGGGAGGTAGCCCAGTACGGCGCGGAGCTCAAGGGACTCGTGCCGGACGCGATCATCCCCGATATAGAAGAAAAAGCCAAACAATGGAGGTAGTCCTCGCATGGCCAACAATAACGACGTTATAGAGCTGCTTGATATCCTGTACGGCATGGTGACCGAAGCCTGGGGTGTTCCCCTCGGCAACGACAAGTGCATTATCGAGCGCGAGAAAGCCATAGACATTATAAGTGAAATAAAGGCGAATCTGCCGTCCTCCATCGCCGAGGCGCAGAGACTCGTCTCGGCAAGGGATGAGTTCATCGGCAATGCCAAGCGCGAGGCTGAGGCACTGCGCAAGAGCGCCGAGGAGCAGGCACGCGCCATGATAGAGGAGCAGGAGGTCATACGCACGGCGAGAGCCAAGAGCACGGAGATGATCTCCGCCGCCGAGGCGAAGTCGAACCAGCTGCGCCGCGTCGCGAGCGAGTATGTGGACAACATCATGCGCCAGACCGAGGAGAGCATGAACGCCGCGCTCGCAACGATACAGAACGCGCACAATTCCTTCCGTTCTCTCGGCGGCGGCCAGCCGCAGGAGCCGAAGGAGAACGCCGTGAAGCTCACCGGAGTCGAGACGATACAGCGCGGCGAGGAGGAATAATTTCCGCCGCCGACACAATATACATAGCAGTCAGCCCACCCTGAGCACAAGACTTTGGGTGGGCACTTTTTTCGCCGTTTTCGAGTAAGAAAATGTCAAAAACTTACAAAAAGTTTCACTTGCTTTTTCGTTTATGCCACCCTATAATATAAATCAAAGTGGCAGAAAGTGGGGCAAAATGGTGAGATGTCCCACGTCAGGGGAGGGCATTTTTGATGACTGGGGAGTACCAGCATTCTCTTGACAGCAAGGGAAGGCTGTTTATGCCCGCAAAGCTCCGGGAGGAGCTGGGCGCGGTGTTTTATATAACGATATCGATGGATCGCTGCCTGTGCGCGTACAGCAGCGAAAGCTGGGACGCGCTCTCGGAGCGCGTGAACGCGATGCCGTATGTCAAGCAGCGGAAAATGCGGCCGCTGTTCGCGCACGCGGCGCGCTGCGAGCTGGACAGTCAGGGGCGCGTGCTCGTGCCGCAGAACCTGCGCGACTACGCGAACCTTACAAAGAGCGTGACCGTCGTCGGCTGCAACAACCATGCCGAGCTCTGGGACAGCGATGCTTGGCAGGCTGTCTTCGAGCAGGAGACGGCACCGGAGAATATCGCTGCGGTTATGGAGGAGCTTGAATTTTGACACAGGAAGCTGAAGCGCTGGAAGCAAAGCATTTTTCCGTAATGCTCAATGAATGTATTGAGAACCTGAACATAAAGCCCGACGGTGTGTACCTTGACGGTACGCTCGGCATGGGCGGACACTCATACCAGATTGCCTCCCGGCTCGGCTCAGGGCGACTCATCTGCATCGACAGGGATGAGACGGCCATAGAGCGCGCCGGAAGGCGTCTTGCGCCCTTTAAAGATAAGGTGACGCTCGTCCACGGCAATTTTTCAGACGCTGCGGCGATACTCGATTCGCTCGGCATAGAGGGCGCGGACGGGATGCTGTTCGACCTCGGCGTGTCCTCACCGCAGCTTGACGAGTCCGAGCGCGGCTTTTCATACATGAACGATGCGCCGCTCGATATGCGCATGGACAAGGGCGAGAGCCTCACGGCCTACGACGTTGTGAACACATGGGACGAGCAGCGCCTGCTGCGCATCCTGTGGGACTACGGCGAGGAGCGCTATGCACGCCGCATCGTCGGCGCGATAATGGAAAGGCGCGCGAGAAAGCCCGTGGAGACGACGCTGGAGCTGGTGGACATCATCAAGGGCGCTATGCCTGCCGCCGCGCTGCGCGAGAAGCAGCACCCGGCAAAGCGTACGTTCCAGGCGATACGCATTGCGGTGAACGATGAGCTCGGCGCGATAGCGAGGATGATGGAAACGGCGCCGGACAAGCTCAATGCCGGCGGGCGGCTGTGCGTCATAAGCTTCCACTCGCTGGAGGACAGGATAGTAAAATCCGGGATCGCAGCGAGAGAGAACGGCTGCACCTGCCCGCGGGAAGCGCCGGTGTGCACCTGCGGCTTTGTTAAGACGCTCAGGAGCGTCACAAGAAAGCCGATACTCCCAAGCGAGGAGGAGCTTGAACTTAACCCACGCTCACGCAGCGCGAAGCTGCGCGTAGCGGAGCGAGTATAACGATATGAGAAAAAGGAGCGCCGCGCTCTTCAAGGCTGTGTGCGTGGTGTTCTCGGTGTGTACGCTCGTGCTGTGCCTGCTGTGGCGGGTGCGCCTTGCGCAGGCCGAGGAGAACATCGCGGCGCTTGAGGACGCGCTCAAAGAAGCGGAGACCGAGGAGCGCGTGCTGACGGCAAGGTACGACAGCAGCATAAGCCTTGAAGAGCTTGACAGCTATGCGCGGGGCGTGCTGGGAATGCAGCCGCCGGAGCCGGGACAGATCGTTTATCTGGACTGGCCGGGATAAGGATATCTGCCGCCGAATATGATGTGATGTATAAAACACATTAAACATCAGGCGGGAGTGTATCATGGAAAAATCAAAAAGCGGCAGCGCGGTGAGGAGCGGGCCGGGCAGGCAGATGCTGCGGCGCTGCGTCGTTCTGGCGGCAGTGTTCGGCGTAGGCGTGTTCGCGGTGCTTCTGGCGCGGCTGTATCAATTGCAGATAAAGGAACATGAGTTCTATGAGGAGCTTGCGATAGAGCAGCAGCTGCGCTCTACTCCGGGCTCCGCGTCGCGCGGTGCGATATACGACGCGAACATGAACGCGCTGGCTGTCAGCGCGACGGTGGATAACGTCTACCTCAGCCCGGCGGAGATCGAGGCCTACGGCGAGGATCGCGCGCTTATCGCCCGTGGACTTTCGGAGATACTCGGCGTGGACTACGATGAGGTGTATGAGAAATCCGGAAGGACGGGGAGCTGGTATGTGACCGTCGCGAGGAAGATAGAGAGCGGCGAGGCCGACGCGGTGCGCGCGTTCAAGACAGAGCACGGCCTGCGCGGGGTGCGGCTCGAACCAGACACAAAGCGCTATTACCCGAACTCGTCCCTTGCCTGTCACCTGATAGGCTTTGTCGGCACCGACAACTACGGGCTTGAGGGCATAGAGGCAAGGTATGACTCGGTGCTCTCCGGCACGGCGGGGAAGACCGTGCGCGCTACGAACGCCTACGGCACGGAGCTGCTGTTCAATCAGTTTGAGGAATACCGCCCCGGTGAGGACGGCTACGATATAGTGACGACCATCGACTCCACGATACAGTATTACGTGGAGAAGCACCTGCGCCAGGCGGTGGAGGATTACGACATCCAGAACGGCGCGGGGGCGATCGCCATGGATGTGAACACGGGCAAGATACTCGCGATGGCGTCGCTCGGAAATTACGACCTTAACGATTTCCTCGCGGTCTGCGAGAAGGACAGGGAATACATAGACGAGGCCGAAACGAAGGAAGAGGCGGCGGAGCGCCTTGCCGCGGCGCAGGCAAAGCAGTGGCGCAACAAGGCGCTGTCCGATACCTACGAACCGGGCTCAACGTTCAAGATAATCACGCTTGCGATGGCGCTCGAAGAGGGCGCGGTGAGTCTGGACGACACCTTCTACTGCGGCGGAAACGTCAGCGTTATCGGACGCACGAGCCCGATACGCTGCTGGAAGACGACCGGGCACGGTTCGCAGACGCTGACGCAGGCGGCGCAGCATTCATGCAACGCCGCGTTTGTGAACATCGGGCTGCGCGTCGGCGCGGAACGGTTTTATGATTACTGCGAGGCCTTCGGCTTTCTGCGCCTGTCGGACGACCCGGACGCGAACCTCACGGCCAGAACGGGCATAGACCTGTCGGGCGAGAGCGGGAGCATCTGGTGGAGCAAGAATACCTTCTGCTCATCGAAAAACCTGTCGCAGCTTGCGGCGGCGTCCTTCGGCCAGACCTTTACGATAACTCCGCTTCAGCTCGTGTGCGCGGTGAGCGCCTGCGTGAACGGCGGGTACCTGATGGAGCCCTACGTCGTGCAGCGGATGCTGAACCCCGACGGGAGCATTGCCTATGAGCGCGAGCCGCACACCGTGCGGCAGGTCATAAGCGAGAGCACGAGCGAGAAGGTGCGCACTATACTTGAACAGGTGGTCGGCGACGCCAAGGAGGGCACGGGGCGCAACGCCGCCGTCAAGGGCTACCGCATCGGCGGCAAGACCGGCACGAGTGAGAAGGTCAGCCTTGAAGCGCAGACCGGGCAGAAGGAATACATCGTCTCCTTCATAGGCTTTGCACCGGCGGATAAGCCGCGCATAGCACTGCTGGTGTTTCTGGACACCCCGTCGAATAGATCCGGGATATACATAAGCGGCGGCCAGATGGCGGCGCCGGTCGTAGGCAGCATGATGGCGGATATCCTGCCGTACATGGGCGTTGAAGCCGAGACGGACTCAGAGCGCGGCGAGGCCGTGATGCCGATGGCCGTGGGGCAGAGCCTGCACGGCGCGGCAGAGCTGATAAAGGATGCAAATCTCCGGTACCGCACAATAGGCTATGGCGATACCGTGACGCGGCAGCTGCCGGCGGCGGGCTCAGCCATCGCCGAGGGGAGCGAGATAATCCTGTATCTCGACGCGGAGATATCTCCCGACACGGAGACAGTGCCCGACCTCACCGGGATGAGCTACGACGAGGCGCGCGACACGCTGTCATACTATGGGCTGTATATTTCGACGAGAAGCACCGTGACAGACAGCTCCGCGCAGACCGTGAGCGGGCAGAGCATAGCCGCCGGGACAGGGGTTGACCACGGTTGTATAATAGAAGTATCACTTATCGATCAGGATGATTCGATACTCGGAAAATATTAAAATCACGGCTCTAGATAAAAATATAAGGTACGCAGTTGGGAGGAAGGATAATGAAGCTGAAAGAGCTGATAAAGGATATAGAGGTGCTCAGTACAAACGCGGCACCGGACACGGAGATAAGCGGGATCAGTTATGACTCGCGCCTTACGCGCCCAGGCGACCTGTTCGTCGCGATAAAGGGCTTTGAGACAGACGGACACCGCTATATTCCCAAGGCGATGGAGAAGGGCGCGGCTGTGGTGCTGTGCGAGGATATCCCGGCAGACGGAACGCCGTATGTGCAGATAGCCGACTGCCGCTACGGGCTTGCGATGGCGAGCCGTGAGTTCTTCGGAAACCCCGCGTCGGAAATGAAGATGATAGGCTTTACCGGCACGAGCGGAAAAACCAGCTCGACCTACATAATGAAGCACCTGCTCGAAGCGGAGCTTGACGCGAAGGTCGGCCTTATAGGGACTAACGGCAACATGATAGGCGACGAGTTCCTGCACTCGGAGCACACGACGCCGGAGAGCTACGAGCTTCATAAGCTCTTCCGCGAGATGGCGGACGCGGGCTGCACGCATGTGGTAATGGAGGTGTCGTCCCATTCGCTGACGCTTGAGCGCGTGGCGGGGATCATGTTTGATGTGGCGGTGTTCACAAATCTTTCGCAGGATCACCTTGACCTGCACGGAACGATGGACGAATACGCCGCGGCGAAAAAGAAAATTTTCTCCCAGTGCCGCATGGGCTGCGTGAACGCGGACGATGAGCGCGCGCCGTTCATGCTCGCGGGTGCAAAGTGCCCGATGCTGACCTACTCGGCAGCAGGCGGGGACGCCCAGCTCAGGGCGGAGAACGTGCGCCTGACAGGCGAGGGAGTGCATTTCGAGGCGGTATACGGCGCGGAGCGCGTGCAGACGGAGCTTGCGATACCGGGGATGTTCTCGGTATACAACGCCCTCGGCATCATATCGGCGGGGCTGAGCCTTGGGATAAGCCTTGAGAAGTGCGCCCACGCACTTTCCAGCGCCAAAGGCGTCAAGGGACGCATGGAGCGCGTGCCGACCGACGGGGACTACTCGATAATCATCGACTACTCCCACAAGCCCGACGCGCTTGAGAAGGTGCTCAAGACGCTGCGCCCGATAACGCGCGGGCGGCTTATCGCGCTCTTCGGCTGCGGCGGCGACAGGGATCGCGGCAAGCGGCCTATCATGGGCGCGATCGCGGCGGACAATGCGGATTTTGTCATCGTCACGAGCGATAACCCGCGCACAGAGGAGCCGATGGCGATCATCAACGAGATAGTCGCGGGACTCAAAGATAAGCAAACTCCGTATACGGTGATATGCGACAGGATAGAAGCAATAGGCTGGGCTATTGACAACTCCCGCCCCGGTGATGTAATATTGCTTGCCGGGAAAGGTCACGAGGACTATCAGGTCATCGGCCATGAAAAGCGCCATATGGATGAGCGCGAGATAGTCGCGCGCTTCCTTGAAGAGAGAAAAAAGTCTTGAAGATAGAAAAACGGGACGCGGAGCGCCCTGAGTAGTCTGGAGAATATTATGACGATAAAGCTGATCACTTCTTTCGTGCTGGCGTTCCTGTTTGCGACGGCATTCGGAAAGTATTATATTCCGTGGCTGCGCGCCCAGAAAGCCGGGCAGGAGATAAAAGGACAGGTCGAATGGCATAAGGTCAAGAGCGGCACCCCTACGATGGGCGGCGTGATGTTCATTCTGGCGGTCACGTTCGTGTGCCTGACAGTCGGCTTCGAGGGGATGCTCCAGGGCAACTTCGTACACATATTCGTGCTGCTGTTCGCGTGGGTGTTCGGGCTTATAGGTTTTCTGGATGACTGGGAGAAGCTCAAGAAGAAGCAGAACCTCGGCCTTACGGCGAAGATGAAGTTCCTGCTCCAGCTCGTCGCGGCGCTCGTGTTTGTGCTGCTGATGCGCGAGATAGGCTATGTCAGGCCGAACCTCTATATCCCGTTTTCCAATAAGGTAATACCGATGCCTGAGTGGCTGTACTTCGTGTTCGCGTCCTTCGTCATCGTCGGCACGGTGAACGCCGTGAACATCACCGACGGCATTGACGGGCTTGCGTCCGGGACATCGATCCCCGTGTGCCTGTTCTTCGTGGCGGTCACGATGCGTTGGGGACAGAACTATCTTGAGCTCGGCATCTTTGCTTCCGGCCTTGTCGGCGGGCTCATGGGCTTTCTTGTGTATAACTTCAACCCCGCGAAATGCTTCATGGGCGACACCGGCTCGCTCTTCCTCGGCGGAGCCATCGCGGCGATGGCCTTCGCCTATGATATGCCGATGATCCTTATCACACTCGGCTTCATATTTATCATCGAGACGCTTTCCGACATTATTCAGGTCACGTATTTCAAGCTGACCCACGGCAAGCGCGTGTTCAAAATGGCTCCGTTCCATCACCATCTTGAGATGGGCGGCTGGACGGGAAAAAAGTGGAGCGAAAAAGAGCTTTTCGTTCTCTTTACCGGAATATCTCTGGCTATGGCTATCATATCATTTATAGGGGTGTACCAGCGTTTCGCCTGAAAATGATTGAATGAACAAGTCGGGGAGGTGGGAAGATGCGTTATGACGGTGCCCGCCTCGCCGACTTTTCGGTATCGGGAGATACCAAACGGCGTCAGAGCTTTGACGGAGCGTTCTTCACGCTCTCTATGCTGCTGCTCCTCATCGGGGTGATAATGGTGCTCTCGTCTAGCTACGCGAGAGCCTATTACGATCCGGGCAACGTGACCGGAGGGAACGCCGCGTATTATTTCGTGCGGCAGCTTATCTTCGCGCTGCTCGGCATCGGCTGTATGCTGCTGGCGTCCAAGCTGCCGATGGGCTTTTACCGGCGCTATGCGCTGCATTTTCTGCTGCTGACGCTTGTGCTGCTGATGCTCGTGCCGGTGATCGGCGTCAAGGCCAACGGCTCGCGCCGGTGGCTCGGCATAGGCGGGCTCACGCTCCAGCCCTCGGAGCTTGCAAAGCTTGCGGTGATACTGTCCTTTGCGTGGCTCATCTGCCGCTTTCGCGGGCGGATGCGCACGGTGCGCTATGGGCTGCTGCCGTTTGCAGGGATACTCGCGGTGATAGTGGGTCTGCTCATTCTGGAGCCGCACTTCTCGGCGTCGGTCATAATCCTTGCCGTCGGCGCGGTCATGCTGTTTCTCGGCGGAGTGAGCTTCGCATGGTTCGCGGGGGCTTTCGCCGCGGCAGGCGCGGGACTTGCCGTGCTGCTGACCTTCTTCCCCTACGCTTCGACGCGCATCAGCACGTGGCGCGACCCGTTTTCAAGCTCGTCGGACGAGGGGTACCAGATAGTCCAGTCTCTGTACACTATAGGCTCAGGCGGCCTTAGCGGTCTCGGCCTCGGCGGGAGCCGGCAGAAGTTTTTATACCTGCCGGAGGAGCACAACGACTTTATCTTTTCCGTCACCTGCGAGGAGCTGGGCTTCATCGGCGCGGCGGTCATACTCATTCTTTTTGCGATGCTCATACTGCGCGGCTACTGGATAGCGCTCCACTGCCGCGACAGGTTCAGCTTCCTTGTCTGCGCCGGGATAACGACGCTGCTGGCGATACAGGTCTTCCTGAACGTCGCGGTCGTGACGAACCTTGTGCCGTGTACGGGGATATCGCTGCCGCTGTTCAGCTACGGCGGGACGGCGCTGCTCATACAGCTCGGCGAGCTTGGGATAGTCCTGAGCGCGTCGAGGGATATATTGGAAACATAGATAACAACTACCTGAAAGGAACTGCGGATATGAAATTTGTCTTTACCTGCGGCGGTACTGCCGGACACATTAACCCCGCGCTCGCGGTCGCGGGACGGCTGCGCGAGCTGCTGCCCGATTCGGAGATGCTGTTTATCGGCGCGGAGGGCAAGATGGAGATGGAGCTTGTGCCGCGCGAGGGCTACCGCATAGAGGGACTGAAGATCACGAACCTAAGCCGTGAGCACAGCCTGAGCGGCATTGCGCATAACCTTGACACGCTCAAGAACGTTGCAGTATCGCTGCACGAGGCGAAGAAGCTGATACGCGAGTTTAAGCCGGACGCGGTGATCGGGACAGGCGGCTATGTCTGTTACCCGGTGCTGACGGCGGCGCATGAGCTGCATATCCCGACCTTTGTGCATGAGAGCAACGCCGTGCCGGGACTCACGACGAAGATGCTGGCAGAGCACGTTGACCGCGTGCTTGTCGGCTTTGAGGACAGCCGCCGGTACTATAAGCACCCGGACAGGGTCGAGGTAACAGGTACGCCGGTGCGCGGCGAGTTCGGCTGCGAGACGAAGGAGCAGGCCAAGGCGGAGCTCGGCATCCCGGCGGGGGAAAAGCTCGTGGTCTCCGTATGGGGCTCCCTCGGCGCGGGGCACATGAACGAGGTCATGACAGAGCTGATACCCATGCTTGACGGCAGGCAGGGCTTCCGCCTGCTTCATGCCGCCGGGAGCCGGTACTATACCGGTATGGCCGCAAAGCTCGGCGAGACCGCGCCCGATATGGCGGAGCACGGAGTCGAGCTGCGCGAATATATTTACGACATGCCGCGCGTCATGACGGCGGCTGACCTTGTGATGTGCCGCGCGGGCGCGTCGACGATCTCGGAGCTGTGCTACATGGGAAAGCCGGTCATCATCGTTCCGTCCCCGAACGTCACGAACAACCATCAGGAGAAGAACGCGCGCGTGCTTGAGGAAGCGGGCGGCGCAAAGGTGCTGCTTGAGGGCGAGTTCGACGCGCAGTCTCTGCTTGCGGATGTGAAGGAGCTGCTCGCGGATGATGAGAAGCTCAAGGCGATGAGCGCGGCGATGACCTCGCTTGCCGCCGAGGATGCGACGGAGCGTATATGCGGCATTATCCTCGACACGGTGCATAAGGAATAAATAACAGACTGACAGATTTGAATGCGCAGAAAAACCAGGGCTTTTATCCCCTCAGGCGCTGACGCGCCAGCTCCCCTTGAGAAACAAGGGGAGCCATTCCAGAGCTTTCTCAGCTGGGGGACTCGCAAATTGCCGATAGTCCATCAGAAATACAAAGCTTCCGACAATAGCATACTGTAACCCCCCGGCATAAGATGGACTGATCTGATATGCGGGGGGTTAATTATGGATATTTGGCATATACGGGGCGGGAATAAGCTTGAGGGCACCTGTTTTGTCCAAGGCTCGAAGAATGCCTCCCTCCCGATAATCGCTGCTTCTATCGCCGCTCCGGCACGCTCGGAGCTGACTAATGTACCGCAGCTGAGGGATGTGGACGCGGCGCTGCGGATACTGAGACACCTCGGCTGCACGGCAGAGCAGCTGGGAAACGATGTGTACATAGACTCAACGGGGCTTGCCGAGAGCACGATACCGCATTCGCTGATGCTGGAGATGCGCTCGTCGGTCATATTCATGGGGGCGCTGCTGGCGCGCTGCGGCATAGCACGGCTGAGCCTGCCGGGCGGCTGCCAGCTCGGCAAAAGGCCGATAGATATCCATCTCGCGGCTCTGCGGCAGATGGGCGCGCAGATAGAGGAGAACGGCGGGGAGATAAGCTGCCGCGCGGATAGGCTGCGCGGGACGGAGCTGAGGCTGCCGTTTCCAAGTGTCGGGGCGACAGAGAACATCATGCTCGCCGCGACTGCCGCCGAGGGCGTGACGGTCATACACGGCGCGGCGCGCGAGCCGGAGATATCGGCGCTGGCATCTTATCTGCGTCTGCTCGGCAGCAGGATAACCGGGGACGGCACGGACACCGTGACGGTCGAGGGGCCGATACGTGAAAGGCATGCCGAGTACCGGATCATACCAGACAGGATAGTTGCCTCGACGCTTGCGTGTGCCGCGGCGGCGACGGGCGGCGATGTTGAGCTGCGCGGGGTCGATCCGACGCATTTTTCTACGGTTCTCCACTTCCTAAAGCTTGCCGGATGTGATATAATATCCTCCAAACGCAGCGTGAGGCTGCGCTCGGACGGGAAACTGACGGCGGTGGGAGAGATATCCACAAGTCCGTACCCGGGCTTCCCGACGGACGCACAGCCTGTGCTGATGGCGGCGCTGCTGCGCGCGAACGGGAAAACCGTGATAACCGAAAACATCTTTGAAAACCGCTACCGGCAGGCGCCGGAGCTTATGCGTCTCGGCGCGGACATCACGCTCTCCGGGAAGACGGCGGAGATATGGGGCGTTGAGCGCCTGCGCGGTACCTCGCTCACGGCGACCGATCTGCGCGGCGGGGCGGCGATGATAATCGCGGGACTGTGCGCCGAGGGCGAGACGGTCATCTGCGACGACGGCCATGTCAAGCGCGGCTATGAGCATCTTGACAGCCGGCTGCGCGCACTCGGCGCGGATATTTACCTTGAGCACTGACGGGCCACGCCGTGCGGCGTGACCGGGAAAGGATACACGATGGCATTCAATATAAAGCCGAAAAGAAACAGAGCGGACACTGAGGAGAACATAAGCCTTCAGAAGATACTCAGCAGCTTCAGCGGGCCGATGATGTTCTTCCTTGTGATCGTCGCGGTCATTTTTGTGATGAGTGTTTTTTTCAGAGTTTCGGATATACAGGTCGAAGGAAACACACACTATACCGATGAAGAAATTATCAGAGCCATAGACATCGAGGAGGGCGACAACCTGTTCTTCTTTGACAGGTTCGCCGCCCTGAGCCGCGTTTTCGCGAAGCTGCCGTATGTCGAGGAAGTTTCCGTCGAGAGAAAGCTGCCGAACAAGGTAACGATAACCGTGAAGGAAAGTCAGGCGCTGGCGTATATCGTCCTCGGCGACGAGGACTGGACTATCGACCACAGCTGTAAGGTGCTTGGCAAGGCAACGGAGGACGAGCTGTCCGGGCTTATCCCGATAGTCGGCATCTCTCCGGGAACGCTGCTCATAGGCGAGCCGCTCCAGACCGACAACGGGGACACCGCGGTCGTCGATTTCATAGCCGAGGTGCTGTATCAGCTTGAGCAGCGCGGCCTGTACACGCAGGTCGGGCGCGTGGATTTCACGGATCAGCAGCGCGTCAGCTTCACCTACGGCGATAAGTACACCGTGATCCTCGGAGACAGCAGCGGAATCGAGCATAAGTTCGGAATGGTCGTGTCCGTCATGTCCCAGCTGCTTGAGGGAGACATCGGAATAATCGACGTCAGCGACGGAACAACGGCTCATTTCAGTCCGAACTGAAAACGAGTTACAAAAAAATTACAAAAGTTTTCTAGAAAATGAAAAAACCTATTGACTGTTGCAGAAAAATGTAATAAAATACCGACGATGAAACTATATCGATACTTAGCATTTTTTGCGACGTAAATATATTGGGAGGCATACGTATGGATTTCAAAGCCGAAGGGCCCGAAAATGTGGTCAATATAAAGGTCATTGGTGTTGGCGGCGCCGGCAACAACGTTGTTAACAGAATGGTCAAGGCGGGGACTCAGGGTGTTGAGTTCATCGCCATCAATACGGACAAGCAGGCTCTGGCGGTCTCCAATGCCGACCAGAAGCTTCAGATAGGCGAGAAGATGACCCGCGGTCAGGGCGCAGGCTCCGATCCTGAGGTCGGCAAGCGCTCCGCAGAGGAGAGCCGCAACAACATCGCCAAGGCCATTGAGGACGCCGACATGGCGTTTATCACCGCCGGTATGGGCGGCGGCACCGGCACGGGCGCAGCCCCCATCGTCGCTGAGATAGCGCGCGATGCAGGTCTGCTCACGGTCGGCGTTGTGACAAAGCCCTTCAAGTTCGAGGGCAAGCGCCGTATGGATCAGGCAAATGCCGGCATCAAGGAGCTGCTCGGCTGCGTCGACTCACTGCTTATTATCCCCAATGACAGGCTGAAGTTTGCGACCGACCAGAAGGTCACGCTCGCGAACGCTTTCGAGATCGCGGACGATGTTCTGCTTCAGGCCGTCACCAGCATTTCGAATCTCATAAAGAACACCGGCTTCATTAACCTCGACTTTGCCGATGTCACCTGCATCATGAAGAATGCCGGCTTTGCCCACATGGGCGTCGGCCACGCCGCAGGCAAGGGCAAGGCCGAAGAGGCCGCGCGCATGGCGGTCGCAAGCCCGCTTATGGAGACCTCCATCAACGGCGCGCACGGCGTGCTGATAAACATCACCGGCTCCGAGGACATGGATCTCGAAGATGTCGAGACCGCCGCGAACCTCGTTCAGGAGGCAGCGCACCCCGACGCCAACATCATCTTCGGTGCTACCTTCGATGAGACTATGGACGACGAGATCAGAGTCACCGTCATTGCCACCGGCTTTGACGACGGCACTCTTGCCGCATCCGCGGGCACTGCTGAGAAGAGCGCTTCCGCGTTCGCCCCGGTGCGCCCCGCAGTGAACAAGGTTCCGTCTCAGGGGCTGTTCACCGGCGCTGCCGAGAAGGCTGCCGCCGCAGCCGCGCCTGCCGCTCCCGCGGCTCCCGCAGCGGAGGAGAAGCCGGCAGCACAGGAAGAGGATCCGTTTGACAGCATCTTCAAAATCTTCAATACAAAATAAGTCCGTGTAACCGGACACGGGGCAGGGGAAAGAATATTTACTTTTGCTCCGGGATAATGTATAATAATAGGCCGTGTCGAAACGCGTATAGGCATTCCGACACGGCCTATTGATTTTATGCGGTGAGGGTGAAGTCTGCTTGCTGAAAAATGCGGTGCGCTTTGTTCGCACATTTATTGATATATTCAACGGAAACAGGCTGACGCGCGCGGCGGCGGCTCTTTCGTACTACATGACGATGACGTTTTTCCCGGTCGTTATCGTGCTGTATACCCTGCTGGGCAACAGCTACGATAAGGCGATGCGCATCGTGGCGTTTGCGGAGAACCTCATGGCCGAGGAGACAGTCAGCTATGTAAGGGACTTTCTCGGCTACGTTGCGGCGAACAACAGCACGGCCATGATGATCGCGGGGCTTACGGTACTCGTTACCTCCGCGTCCGCGGCGATCCGCTCTATGCAGTTTACGATCGGCGACGCGCAGGGCGGGATGCGCTTTCAGGGAATATGGGGCTTCATCGTGAGCATACTGATCTCCCTGCTGCTGATAGTCGCGATATACTTTGGTATGCTCGTCATGCTCACGGGCAGGAGCGTCATGAACAGGCTCAATGAGCTGCTGCCGTTTATCGACATCAGCCAGTCATGGAACCACATGCGCTTTGTTATCCTCGGCGGCATAATGTTTTTGCTGATATGGGGCGTGTATGAGTACCCAAAGAGAAAGACCGATACGTACCACACCTTTCCCGGAGCGATACTTTCGACGCTGGCGCTTGTCGGCGTGAGCATCGCGTTCTCGGTGTTCATCGGCGCGTCGGTCAAATACTCGCTGGTGTACGGCTCGCTTGCGTCCATCATACTGCTGATGATGTGGCTCTACACAAGCAGCACGGTCATCTACTGCGGCATGGCGCTGAACCTGACGATACGAGACTTCAAGCCAGAACCGCGTATAAAGAAGAGCACTGAGACAGAGCAGGAATAAGAATATAAGCGAACCCCATCGGAAAATCATTCCGGTTGGGTTCGCTTTGCATATCAGTAATCAGTCCCTTGAAAACAGGTCGCGGGTGTAGACCTTGTCCTCAACGTCGCGCAGCTCGTCGCAGAAGCGGTTGGCGATGATGACATCGCACATGGACTTGAACTCGGCGAGGTCGTCAATGCGGCGGCTGTTGAAGAAATTGTCCTCCTTGAGCGTCGGTTCATAGACGACCATCTCAACACCCTTGGCCTTGATGCGCTTCATGACGCCCTGAATGCTCGATGCGCGGAAGTTATCGGAGCCGGCCTTCATGGTGAGGCGGTAGACGCCGATGACGCAGTCCTTCTTACCGTCAAAGAAACCGGCCTTGCGCAGGACGCTGTCAGCAATGACATCCTTGCGGGTGCGGTTGCTCTCGACGATGGCGGAGATAAGGTTCTCCGGAACGTCCTTGTAATTGGCGCGCAGCTGCTTGGTGTCCTTGGGCAGGCAGTACCCGCCGTAGCCGAAAGAGGGGTTGTTATAGTGCGTGCCGATACGCGGATCAAGGCACACGCCCTCAATGATCTGCTTTGTGCTCAGGCCGCGCGCTTCGGCGTAGGTGTCAAGCTCGTTGAAAAAGCTGACGCGCAGGGCAAGGTAGGTGTTCGCGAAAAGCTTAACGGCCTCGGCCTCGGTCGGGTTCGTATACAGGACGGGGATATCCTCTTTTATGGCGCCCTGCACGAGCAGCTGAGCAAAGGTGTGCGCCGCCTTCTGGAGACGCTCATCCTCCGTCGGTGCGCCGACGATCACGCGCGATGGGTAGAGGTTATCGTACAGCGCGCGGCCTTCACGCAGAAACTCCGGTGAGAAGATGATGTTCTCACTGCCGAACTCGCGGCGTACCTTTTCGGTATAGCCGACGGGGACGGTGGACTTGATGACCATTATCGCATTGGGGTTCACATCCATGACGATGCGGATAACATCCTCAACGCAGGAGGTGTCAAAATAATTCTTGTCGGGGTCGTAGTTCGTCGGGGTCGCGATGACGACGAACTCTGCGTCACGGTACGCGCCCTCCTTATCGGTCGTTGCGGTGAGGTTCAGCTTGTGTGATGCAAGGTATTCTTCAATCTCCTTATCCTTTATGGGCGACTTGCCGGAGTTGATCATCTCGACCTTGGCGGGGGTGGTGCTCACGGCGCAGACCTCGTTATGCTGCGACAGCAGCACTGCCAGAGACAGACCGACATAGCCGACACCGGCGACAGCGATTTTCATAGGCTTTCTCCTTATATCTTGTAGTATTCCTTATACCAGCGCGCGAAGCGGCGCAGTCCCTCGCGAAGCGGGGTGTCCGGCCTGAAGCCGAAGTCGCGCTCAAGCGGGGAGGTGTCCGCGTAGGTTATGGGTACGTCGCCCGGCTGCATCGGAACAAGCTGCTTGTGCGCTTCAAAGTCGTAATCCTTGGGGAGCACACCGGCGCTGACAAGCTCCTCGGACAGAATGCGCACGAAGTCCAGCAGGTTCTCAGGGTGGCTGTTGCCGATGTTATAGACCTTGTACGGCGGGACGGGCAGCCCGTCCTCACCGACGGCACGTTCAGGAGCCTTTGACATGACGCGCATTACGCCCTCGACGATATCGTCGATATACGTAAAGTCGCGCTTGCAGTTGCCGTAATTGAAGATCTTTATCGTCTCACCGGCACGAAGCTTATTTGTAAAGCCGAAGTACGCCATGTCGGGACGCCCGGCGGGGCCGTACACCGTGAAGAAGCGCAGGCCAGTGCTCGGAATATCATAGAGCTTTGCGTATGCGTGAGCCATAAGCTCGTCCGATTTCTTGGTCGCGGCGTAGAGACTGACGGGGTTATCGACCTTGTCGTCGGTCGAGTAGGGGACTTTTTTGTTGCTGCCGTAAACGGAGGAGCTGGAGGCATAGACCAGATGCTCCACGCCCCTTGCGCCGCCGTCATACGAGTGGCGGCAGGCCTCGAGGATGTTATAGAAGCCGATGAGGTTGGACTCTATGTACACATCAGGATGATCGATAGAGTAGCGCACACCTGCCTGAGCCGCGAGGTTGACGACGATATCGGGCTTATACCCGGCGAAGATGCCGTCAATGACGGCCTTGTCGGCCATGTTGCCGCGGACGAAGGAGAAGCGGCAGCCGGCGCTTTCACGCTCCCGCGCGAGGGCGCGGAGCTTCTCAAGGCGGTACTCCTTGAGGGAGACCTCATAATAGTCGTTCATGCTGTCGATACCGACGACATGGACGCCGCTGCCCTTCAGCAGTGCCTCACACAGAAAGCTGCCGATGAACCCGGCAGCGCCGGTGACAAGGATAGTCTTATTTTCAAAATCAGTCATAAAATAAACGTCCGTTCATCAAAGATACTCTTGTAATAGAATATACCAAATCTGTCGAAACATCAAGAGCAAGTCTGATATTTGGACAAAATGCGCGTTTATTTGCCCGGAACGGAATCCGCAGAGAGAACAGTTATTTCCCCGCTTTCATTGACAAACAGATCGAGAGTGCGCATATCGAGCGGATCAACGTTCTCCCAGCTGCGGGAGTATTTGAGTGTTAAGGTCACATCGCCGAATTTGGAGCCGGAGCATACAAAGCTTGCCGCCCATGTTCCGCCGACACCGACTATTCCGTCAGGGGCGTAATCCTGAACGAACTCCTGTGTCAGAAGCTCAATGACGCCGTCATCGGAAAATTCAAAGCTCCAGTCATACCCGGTGGATGGGTTAGACGGCAGACGGACAGTCAGAACATAGCCGTCCTGAGAGAGCTCATACCATGCACCGGATGTATCTTCTGCGGGGACAACGGTCGGAGCAGGCGTGGGCTCTGGGCTGGAAGCTCCGCAGGCGGTGAAAGAGAACACAGCGGCGAGAGTGAGCATAAGAGCGATCATCTTTTTCATTTTTGCAGTCTCCTTTTAAGCAAGTTGACACATGGTATTATATCAGACGGTCAAAAAATCATTTTTGCCAGTCTGCTTGAAAATCTGAACTTTCAAAAAAGTTCAGATTTTATTCTTATTGGACGTGAAAGACACCCCGTCTGGGTTTCTTTCATCGTATCTTCCTTCCCGTAATTTTAGGTGCCTACGGGTTCTTTGGCACATGCATTATATACCATCTGATACTTAGACGGAATACCGGCAGTCAAAGTTCCGGATAAATAAACCGGACGTATTTACAAACAGCCCGCGGCTGAGTATAATTTGAATCAAATTAGGCATGGAGTGACAGATATGAAGAAACATCTTTTCCTTACCGGCCCGTCAGGGATCGGCAAGACTACTATCATAAGACAGACGCTCGGCAAGGCGGCAGGCTACGCCGGCGGATTCATAACGGAACGCGTGACGGACGGTGACGGCCGTGTCGAGGGCTTTGACCTCTATCCTGCTGCGGCGGCGATGGGGCACGACGGCTTCGACGGACAGCGCTTTTTAGACCTTAGCACAACTCCGCCGAGAAAGGACAACGAGGTGTTCCGCGAGAGCGCGGCGCAGATGCTCAGGGAAGCGGAGCTCTATCCGTTCGTGATGCTCGATGAGATCGGCGGCTTTGAGATGCTGATACCGCAGTTCCGCAATGAGCTTGCAGAACTGCTCAACTCTGACGCGCCAATAATAGGCGTTATCAAGGGTGCGGAAAACGCTGAGGAGCTGCGTGCAAGCTTTGGGCTGGGCGAGAAGTTCACGATGCTGGCGGATAATCTGCGCGCGGTGCTGGCAAACGATGGGGACACGGTCGTCATCGAGGTGAAGCAGCGCGGCGACGAAACGGCAAAGCGCATAGTCGAGGCCTGGGTGAAAGAGTATACGGACATAAAATAATGATATCCGTCCGAGGGACGGGTGAAATCTGACTTTGTCAGATGAAAACCAGCCTGCGGCTGGATGAAATCGCCGCCATGGGCGGCGGATATGGTGTCCCTGCGGGATGGATCAAAATTATGGGCGCGCTGCATATATTTGCAGTGCGCCCATTTTTAGGAGAAAGATGATTACTTGGTCTTGACGTACTCGTTCATTGGGTGAACCATGTACTCGTTGTACGGGAACTGGTCGGTCGTGACATAGCCGGCGGGAGCGTCGATAAGCTGCGGGATGCGGTTGACAAGTGTGGCGCAGGTCAATTCAACGGTTGCAGGCTGGTTGACGATGCAGGTCGTCTCCGGCTCACCGTGCAGCGTCCAGACGTTCTTGTCGGTCTCTTCGGGGTTATAGATCTTGCCGACGCATTCGGTGACAAGGGTGATGCCCTCCTCGGTCTCGGTGGTAACAATGGCGCGCATACCGGTCGCGTCGCCGGCCTTGACGACCATGCCGAGAGTTTCGGACTTGAGGTCTTCCTTATCGACGCAGGGGATGCACTTCTGGGTCTGGGAGGTGATGTGCAGATTCATCTTGCTGCACAGCCAGCCGTTCTGGTTCCACATATAGGAGGGGACATACTTGCCGCTCTCGACAAGCTCCTTCATCTCATCGGACGGAGTGTCGTTATAGCAGCCGATGGTCTTGTTGAACTCATCGATCGTGAGGCCTGCGCCGTGGCCCTCGGCAAGAGCGACGCCGTAGTCCTCGACGTTATACCAGCTGCTGCCTTCGATCTTGGTGATCTTATGGGAGGAACCGGCAAGGTTCGTGACCATGGTGCCCCAATAGAGGTCGCAGTAGCCGACACCGGTGAGCGTGCAGCCGCCTTCCTTGGCGAGCTTATCGAGCTTTGCTGTGAGAGCGGGGGAGGAGTTCCACGGGTAGAGCGCTTCCTCGCAGGTGGTGATTGCGTTGACACCGTGCTTTGCGCAGATGGTGAAGATATCCTCCAGCTCCGCGACGGTGCTGCGCGTGGCAATGATGCACACATCGGGCTTGAGCTCGCCGATGCGCTTGTCCGCGTCGGCGGAGTTCTCGACCGTGACGCCGACGAAGGGATAACCGTTGCCTATGATCTCGGAGACATCCTTGCCGATGTGGGTCTTGTTGCGGCAGAAAGCGCCGACCAGCTCGCCGCCGTGCTCAAGCACATAACGCATGAGATAGCGGCTCATCTTGCCTGCACCGTACTGAACGACTTTGATTTTGCGATCCATATAATTGCCTCCTCAAATTGTCTTGAAAATTTGGTTAGTTTTTTAACAACCTTACGGGACTTATTATACAGATTATTGTTACAATAATGTCAAGGAAAATTTTGCTGGGCAAATCAACCAAAAAAGCGCACGGGGATTTGTGCTTTATAGAACATACGGCGCCGGTTGAAATCGAGCATAGGGAAGTCGACAACGACCTCGCATATGTAATCCCCGGCAATCTCGCAGCCGCGTGTCTGCACATAGTCCAGCAGACGGCGGACGTTCTCGGCCTCCATGCTGAACTCATCCGAGCACAGGCAGAGATACGATGCCGCCGGCAGCGTCTCCATAGCCTGTGAGCTGTCGTTCTCATCGACGAAAAGAAAGACCTCGTTTGAAAACAGCGCGTCCGGGGCAAGATGCTCGCGCCGGATTATCGTGCCGATGTTGGTGAAATACGACAGCGGCATGTTGTTTGCGACGAGGTTGGTTTTCATCTGGCGGAGCATATATTCGTAGCCGCTTTCGTCCTGATCGAAGTAGTTTACGTCACAGCTGTAACGGAAAATGCGGCGCTCTTGGATATATTCGAGAAAAATTTCGCCGTTTCGCGGCATTGCCTCATATCGGCGGTAATTGTCAAGCGTGCGCGTGATGGCACTCTGCGAGCGGCGCAGCTGCCGGATGCGCTCCTCAATGCTGTCGGCCTGCTCGGAGAGCATCTCGCGCAGCGCTGCGGGATCGTTGCTGTCGAGAAAGCTGCGTATCTGCCGCAGCGTCATTCCGTAGACCTTCATGTTCTGGATGAGGTCAAGCTTTGCAGACTGGATGATATGATAATAGCGGTAGCCCGTGACGGGGTCGACGCAGCGCGGGACGAACAAACCTTCCTTGTCGTATAACCTCAGCGTCTGTTCACTGACATGATTAAGCTCGGCCATCTGCCCGATCGACAGCTTTTGTAGATCCATAAACTCTCCTCCTACTATAAGGTTTGCACCATTATATTGCGGCGCAGGCGGCTATGTCAAGACGGGGAAAACAAAAACTGCTCCGTGTGAAACGGAGCAGTGAAAAAATTTTACTCAGCGGCTGGGCGCTTCTTCTTCGGCTCGATCTCGCTGACGAGCATCGCGCCGATGACGAGCACGCAGCCTATGGCGGAGACGGCGCTCATGTCCTCACGGAGAAGGACAACGGACAGAAGGATAGCTGTTATGGGGTCTATGTAGCTGAGCACGGCGGCGGTCTGTGCAGGGATACCGGCGATACCGCCGAAGTAGAGGGTATAGGCAAAGCCCGTGTGGACGATGCCTGCGACGAGGAGCAGCATGACCGGGGTGATGGTGAACTCAATCGCGCCGATGTTCTCGGTCAGCAGCACATAGGGCAGCATCACAATGCTCGAAATGCCGAGCTGCATGATCGTCCTGTCCCCGGCGGAAATGTCCTTGAGCGTTTTGTTGAGCATGACGATCACCGCATAGGTCACGGCGGAAACAAGGCCAAGGATGATGCCCTTGAGACCGTACAGCCCGGTCTCCAGAACGCCGGAGACGAGCACCATGCCCAAGAGCGCGACGGCGGCGCAGCCGAGCTTACGCGCGGTCAGCCGCTCTCCGAGGAGCGGGGAGGCCAGCATGAGAAATACGGGGGACATATAATAGCACACTGTGGCCACGGCGACGGAGGTGTAATTATACGCCTCGAAAAGCAGCAGCCAGTTGAAGCCGAGCAGCGCGCCGGAGAGGAGCAGCGTCCTGAGATTGCGCTTCACGGCGGCGCGGTCTATCCATGTGCGCGTGATAATGCGGAAGCACAGCAGAAAGAGAAAGCCTATGGCGGCGCGGGCGAACGCGATGAAGCTGGAGGGATAGGGGATATTCTTTCGGACGACGCCGATCGTACCGTATATGAGAAGCGCGATTATCAGCTTGAGTTTATCGGAATTGTAGGATATCATTGTCTCACCTGTGTATAAAGAAATTGCCGGGGCGTGCGAACCCGGCAATTATAAAGCAGTATGTATTATCTTGTCAAGTAATGGGCGGCATTACGCGCCGGTCTGGCAGACATAGGCGTAGAGCGCGCCGCCGTGCTCGATGATGCCGGCGCTGTGGTCATAGAAGTCGGCGCTGTCAGGGAAGCTCACGGTGTCGGGACGGGAAATAGAAACGGGCGTGCCGGAAAGCTCCGCATCAATGCGGTAAAAGCTGCATTCGGCTCCGTCGGAAATATGCGCGGGGAGTTCTTTGACAAGCTGGACATATTCTTTGCTGACCTTACTGACGCTCGTGGCGCGGAGCGTATCGAAATCCGCTGCTTCCTCGGCGGGATACTTGAGACAGAGAGAGGTGCCGCCGCAGTCAACGAGCGCGCGGCGGGTGCCGTTCCAGCCATCAATGACCTTTTCCATATTCATATACCCGAAGATATCCGCATCCGCCGTAGAGCGCGGCCGCTCGCGCACGGTACCGGCGCTGTTGCCCTCGATATCCACGAAGCTGAACGCGCCGGAAGAACCGGAGGATACGGCAGCATCCGTGACGATGCCGACGTGCGAAGGGCTCAGGCCGCCGTCATACGAGACGAACACAAGGTCGCCGCGGCGGGGGACATAGCTTCTGCCATACTCGAACACACCGGCCTGCCTGAACTTTTCGACCATCGCGACGCAGCCGGATTCATACGGCACGGCGTCGCGGGGAATATCGGCGTAGTTTGCACAGAAGGAGACGAACATGACGCACCACTCCCCGTAAGGGAAGCCGTACCAATCGCCGTAACGGGTATAGGGCAGCATGGTCGACCCATCCTCGGCGGGGATGGAATTTTCAGCGAGCGGAGTATAGCCGAGCTGCGAGCGCGCAACGGATATAAAATCGTCACGCCAGTTGCCGGACAGGGTATCGGGCAGCGTGGCCTCCCAATCCTCGGCAGTCTCGACATTGTCCATGGAGACAAAGTAGCAGCTTCTGCTGTGGCTGTGCTCCGGAACTGTGCAGTGCAGCTGCTTTTCATAGCAGCTGTCAGTGTGCCGGTGCCCGCCCTCGATGTTATACTCAGGTATGGTGCAGATCAGAACAGACTGGCTTTCATAGCAGCTCTCGTCATGCTCATGGCCCTCATCGGCGCAGACAAGCGTCTCGCGCTGCTCATAGCAATTGTCATTATGCACATGATACTCAGGCGCTTCATCAAGTTCACAGATGAGGACGGGTGTGTAGCAGGCATCCGAATGAGAATGCTCCTCAAGGCCGCACTGGAATTCACCCGTCAGCGCGTATGCTTTGGGCGAGAAGGGCAGCACAACGGCAGCCGCCAGAGCGGCGCACAGGATGCGATATGATGTTTTGAAAAAAGACTTCTTCATCATATTACAAACAGGACACAATAAATGACAAAATGATGTATATACAATAAACCTAATGTACAATATGTAGTGTACACCACAAAACAAATAAAGTCCAGTTTTTTTAATCAAATTTTGTGAAAGTTTAAGAAATTCCGGTCGGAAGCCGGGAGAAAATCTGAAGGCGCACCGGCATAAGAGAGCTTGCGCAAATCCGTGCGGTGCTGTATAATTATAAAACGTTTTCGGATAGAGCCATTCCGCACACAGGACAGGAGCTGATACAATGGATAAAACTGAAATGACGGAGCTGCTCAGAAAGGTAGCGGATGGGAGTGTATCGCCGGAGGAGGCGACGCTCAAGCTGAAGATGCAGCCGTTTATGGAGATAGGCGAGTTTGCGAAGGTCGATTTTCACCGCGGGATACGCCAGGGCGTGCCGGAGGTGATCTACGGCGAGGGCAAGACCAGGGAGCATATTCTGTCCATTGCGAAGGCAATGCTGGAAAACGGACAGAAGACTGCGCTTGTAACAAGGATGAATAAGGAAGCGGCGGACTATGTGGGAGCGCAGCTGCCGCTGGAATATAACCCGATGTCGAGGACCGGAATAATTGGCGAGCGCCCGGAGCCGACCGGCAAAGGGCGGATAGTCGTCGCGACCGGCGGGACGAGCGATATCCCCGTTGCGGAGGAGGCCGCCGTGACGGCGGAGGTGCTCGGCAATGAGGTGCTGCGGCTCTACGACGTCGGCGTGTCGGGCATACACAGGCTGCTGTCGCACATGGAGGATATAATGTCCGCGCGCGTCATAGTCGCCGTGGCCGGCATGGAGGGGGCGCTGCCCTCGGTCATCGGCGGGCTTGCCGACTGCCCGGTCATCGCAGTGCCGACGAGCGTGGGCTACGGCGCATCCCTCGGCGGCATTGCGGCGCTGCTGAGTATGCTCAACTCCTGCGCGAGCGGCGTCTCGGTCGTGAACATAGACAATGGCTTCGGCGCGGGCTACATGGCCAGCATGATAAATCACCTTGACTGAACACGGGAGAGATATGCATGACCCTTGGGGAATTTTTTGAAGAGCACCCTAAGCTCGCACTGGCCTTCTCCGGCGGCGTGGATTCGTCCTATCTGATGTACGCGGCGAGCCGCTGCGGCGCGGACGTCGCGGCGTACTATGTGAAGTCGCAGTTCCAGCCGGAGTTCGAGCTGCGCGATGCGATAGAGCTTGCCCGCAAGCTTGGTGTGCGGATGAGGTTTATAGAGCAGGACATCGTTTCCTGCGCGGAGGTCACGGCAAACCCGCCCGACCGCTGCTATTACTGCAAGAAGCATATCATGGGCGCGATACGCGAGCGCAGCCGCGCCGATGGATACGCGCTTATAATCGACGGCACGAACGCCAGCGACGATATCTCAGACCGCCCCGGCTACAAGGCGCTCGGCGAGGAGGGGATACTCTCGCCGCTGAGGATATGCGGCCTGACAAAGGCGGAGATACGCCGCCTGTCGCACGAGGCGGGGCTGCCGACATGGGATAAGCCCGCCTACGCCTGCCTTGCAACGCGCATTGCGAGCGGGGAAGAGATCACGGCGGAGAAGCTGCACGCCGTCGAGCAGAGCGAGGACTATCTGTTTTCGCTGGGCTTCACGGATTTCCGCGTCCGCGTGCGCGGAAACGGAGCTCTTCTGCAATTCACAGCCGAGCAGACAGCGCGCGCACACGAGCGCTTCCCGGAGATAGAGAAGAAGCTGGCGGAGTATTTTGACTCCGTGACGATTGACCCGAAGGTCAGGGAGAAAAGCCTATGAAAGTGCTGTATTTTGACTGCTCTATGGGCGCGGCGGGGGATATGCTCACTGCGGCGCTGCTGGAGCTGTACCCGGAGAAGGAAAAGTTCCTTGATGAAATGAACAGGGTGTTTGACGGCAGGGCGGTCGTCAGCGCCGCGCCGGACACCAAGTGCGGCGTGACCGGTACGCACGTCACCGTGACAATTGACGGCGACGAGGAGAACGAAGGAGCGCAGTACCACGACCACCACAGGCACACGGACATTGGAGAGGTCATGCGCTTCATCGAGTTCGTGCCGCTTCCGGAAAAGGTGCGGCATGACGCGGCGGAGGTCTATAAAATAATCGCCGAAGCGGAGAGCAGCGTACACGGCTGCGCCGTGGAGAATGTACACTTCCATGAGGTCGGCAGTATAGATGCGATGGCGGATGTGCTGAACGTATGTATGCTGATGCACCTGCTCGCACCGGAGAAGGTGTACGCTTCGCCCATTAACGTCGGCGGCGGAACGGTGAAGTGCGCGCACGGCGTGCTGCCCGTACCAGCCCCGGCAACAGAGCTTATACTGCGCGGCATACCCACATATTCGGGCAGGATAAAGAGCGAGCTGTGTACCCCGACGGGCGCGGCGCTGCTCAGATATTTTGTGGACGAGTTCGGCGATGCGCCGGTGATGACCGTCAGCATGGCGGGCTACGGGACAGGCAAAAAGGATTTTGAAGAACTCAACGCTGTCCGCGTCCTGCTGGGCGAGACGGAGAGAGGGCACGATGAGGTGCTGGAGCTGAGCTGTAATATCGACGATATGACCGCCGAGGAGCTCGGCTTTGCGATGGAGCAGCTGTTCGAGACCGGGGCGCTCGATGTGTGGTTCACGGCGATCGGCATGAAGAAGTGCCGTCCGGGGACGATGCTCAGCTGCCTGTGCCGCCGGGAGCAGCGGGACGACATTCTCCGCTGCATATTCAAGAACACGACGACGCTCGGCGTGCGTGAGCACGTATGCGCAAGGCACGTGCTCAGCAGGGCGGCGGCGCAGCAGGACAGCGGCATAGGTACGGTAGGCATCAAGCGCGCGTCCGGATGGGGCGTTTCCCGGCAGAAGGCCGAGTATGACGATCTTGTGAAGATAGCCAAGGAAACGGGCATGAGCCTGATGGAGATAAAAAAACTTATTAACTGAGGGAGGTACGCTTATGTATTGCACAAGAAAGGTTCTGGACGATCTTATTTGGGTAGGCGCGGATGACAGGCGGCTCGTATGCTTCGAGGGCGCATACGATGTGCCGAACGGGGTCTCCTACAATTCATACCTGCTGCTCGACGAAAAGACCGTGCTCTTCGACACGGTGGACAAGGCAGTGTTCGGGCAGTTCTTTGAGAACGTCGACCATGCGCTTGGCGGGCGCGGACTTGACTACATCGTCGTCTCGCACATGGAGCCGGATCACGCGGCTACGCTTGAGCTGCTTCTGCAGCGCCACCCGGAGACGCGCGTGATATGCAACGACAAGATAAGGACGATGATCGCGCAGTTCTTCCGCGGCGATGATTTCAGCGCGCGGATGGACATCGTCAAGGAGGGCGACACCTTCAAGGCAGGCCGCCACGAGCTGACCTTCGTCATGGCGCCGATGGTACACTGGCCGGAGGTCATGATGACCTATGACCTGACGGATAAGATACTTTTCTCGGCGGATGCCTTTGGCACCTTCGGCGCGCTCAACGGCAAGCTCTTTGCCGACGAGTGCGACTTCATGGCCGAGTTTCTTGACGAAGCACGGCGCTACTATACCAATATCGTCGGCAAGTACGGTATGCAGGTGCAGGCGGTGCTGAAGAAGGCCGCGGCGCTGGAGATCGCATATGTCTGCCCGCTGCACGGCTTTGTGTGGCGCAGGGACTTCGGTGCATACCTTGAGAAGTACCAGCTCTGGAGCAGCTATGCACCGGAGGAGAAGAGCGTCATGCTGGCGTATGCGTCGGTGTACGGCCACACGGAGAACGCCGCAAACGTCCTCGCCGCAAAGCTCTGCGAGCGCGGGGTCACGGTGCGCATGTTCGACACCTCGGTCATCCCGGCAAACCACATTCTCTCTGCCGCGTTCAGAAGCAGCCACCTTGTCTTTGCGGCGACGACCTATAACAACGGTGTATTCGTGACAATGGAGAATCTGCTGCATGACATCGTGAACCACAATCTCCAGAACAGGAAGATCTACGTCATAGAGAACGGCACATGGGCGCCCACGAGCGGCAAGCTGATGCGCGAAATGCTCTCGGCGCTAAAGAAGTGTGAGTTCATCGGGGAAAATGTGACGCTGCGCTCCTCTCTTGCGGAGAGCCAGCTTGCGGAGCTCGACGCTCTCGCCGACGCCATCGCGGCTGACATCAAGGGGTAAGAGAATAATGAACTAAGAAATCGGAGCGGCTTTGCCACTCCGATTTCTTAGTTCAGAACCTATTATTTTAAGATATCATTCCCACAGGGGCTTGTCGTACATCTTGAGTACGGTGCCGATACCCTCGCGGTGCAGAAGCCCGACGTGTTCGAGAAGCTTCATCGCGGAGGCTCTTGCCTGCTTCTCATCCTGTTTTTTCACAAGCTTCGGCCCGACCAGTATGTGCACATAAAATTGTTGGATATATTCAGCTGAAAGAAACTCGTCAGAACAGTTGCGCAAATGCCAGCAGCAGCGCCAGAAGCCCAAAGTTCACCGCGAGGAAGCAGCGCATGAATGCACCGGGGCGCGC
>CAKTPR010000004.1 GCA_934591725.1 uncultured Oscillospiraceae bacterium | reverse complement strand
GGTGCTTTTTGTCCTTTTCGCCTTGACGGGCGTCAGCCCGTCTGCGTCTCAAAAAACAAAAATCGCACAAAAATCCATCACTGTCAGGTGCAAGCAGTTTTGCCGGAGCAGAAATGCGTTCAGGCAATGAAAAGCCCGCAGGCAATACTTTGTGTATTGACAAGGGCTTTGAAGCGGCATGGGCGTTTTTCTGCCCGTCAAAACCGTGTGTGTCCTTGTCAATTGATGGTATGAAAGGAAGATGTGACCATGTCCGAGTTATACCAGCGCACACAGGATGATATCCTCACAGAGCTCAATAGCTCCGCTTCCGGGCTGAGCGAAGAGCAGGCTGAAGAGCGTCTCAAAAAGTACGGTGAAAACAAGCTTGCCGAGGCGAAGAAAACGACCGTCCTCCAGCGCTTTTTCCAGCAGCTCAAAGACCCGATGCTGCTGATACTGCTGGCGGCGGCTGCCGTTTCCGCAGTCACGAACGCTCTGTCCGGCGAGAGCTTCACCGAGGTGTTCATCATCCTTGTCGTCGTCCTGCTCAACGCCGTTCTCGGCGTGATTCAGGAGAGCAAGGCCGAGGCTGCGATAGAAGCGCTGCAAAGCATGACCGCCGCCAAGTGCAAGGTTATGCGCGGTGGAGAGCTCAAGGTCATTGAGAGCAGCCGTCTTGTTCCGGGCGATGTTGTGATCCTCGAAGCCGGTGACGCTGTCCCCGCCGATGGACGTCTGCTTGAGAGCGCTTCCCTCAAAATCGAGGAGGCCGCGCTGACCGGCGAGAGCGTCCCCGTCAACAAAGCAGTCGAGGTGATTTTCGACGGCGACGTTCCCCTCGGCGACCGCAAGAATATGTGCTATATGGGCTCGACCGTCGTCTACGGGCGCGGCCGCGCGGTCGTCACCGCAACCGGCATGGGCACCGAAATGGGCAGGATCGCCGGCGTCCTCGCGCAGACCGAGCAGGAGCAGACGCCGCTCCAGCGCAAGCTGAGTCAGCTCGGCGGCGTACTCTCAAAGCTTGTCCTTGGGATATGCGTTTTCATCTTCGTGTTTGACCTTCTTGTCGCGGGCGACTTCTCGCTCGACTCCGTTCTGCGCACCTTCATGGTCGCCGTGTCCCTCGCCGTCGCCGCGATACCTGAGGGGCTTGCAACGGTCGTCACGGTCGTGCTGTCCATCGGCGTCACGAACATGAGTAAGCGCAATGCCGTTATCCGCCGCCTGACCGCCGTAGAAACACTCGGCTGCACTCAGGTCATCTGCTCCGACAAGACCGGCACGCTGACGCAGAACAAGATGACCGTCGTCGAGCATTACGGGCCGGTCGATAAGCTTGCCGCCGCAATGACGCTCTGCTGCGACGCGGTCTACTCCCCCGGCGGCGCACAGGGCGAGCCGACCGAGGCCGCGCTTGTGAACTTCGGCGCAGCAAACGGGCAGATAAAACCGGAGCTTGAGAAGACGCAGCCCCGTGCCGCCGAGGCTCCGTTTGACTCCATGCGCAAGATGATGTCCACCGTCCATAAATGCGGCGATTCCTACATTCAGTATACCAAGGGCGCGCCCGATGAGGTGCTCAAGTGCTGCACAGACTATCTCGATAACGGCGAAGTCCTGCCGCTCACCGAAGAAAAGCGCCGGGAAATTCTCTCCGTGAACCACGCCATGGCAGACCGCGCCCTGCGCGTTCTTGCCGCGGCGGAGCGCCGCTGGGACGCTCTGCCTGAGGACTGCTCCCCCGGTAATCTGGAGCAAGAGCTGTGCTTTATTGGTCTTACCGGCATGATCGACCCCGTCCGCCCGGAGGTCAAGTCTGCGATCGATGAATGCCGCCGCGCCGGTATCCGCCCGATAATGATAACCGGCGACCACAAGGACACTGCCGTCGCCATCGCGCGCGAGCTCGGCATTATAAACGACGCTTCGCAGGCCATCGAGGGGCGCGAGCTGAACAGGCTCAGCGACAATGAGCTTGACGAGGTCATTGATAAATACAGCGTTTACGCCCGCGTCCAGCCTGAGCACAAGGTGCGCATCGTCTCATCGTGGCGGCGGCGCGGCGCGATAACCGCCATGACCGGTGACGGCGTGAACGACGCGCCGTCTATAAAGTCCGCGGACATCGGCGTCGGCATGGGCATCACCGGCACAGACGTCACAAAGAACGTCGCGGACATGGTACTCTCCGACGACAACTTTGCCACCATCGTCGACGCTGTCGGCGAAGGGCGGCGCATATACGACAACATCCGCAAGACCATCCAATTTCTGCTGGCCTCGAACACGAGCGAGGTCGTCGGCGTATTCGCGGCGACGCTCATGGGCTTCACGCTCCTGAACCCTGTGCACCTGCTGTTCATAAATCTGATAACCGACTGCTTCCCGGCGCTCGCTCTCGGTCTTGAGCGCGGCGAACCGGACATCATGGATCGCCCGCCGCGTAAGGCTTCCGACGGCATATTCGCCGGAGGTCTCGGCGTCGACATAGCGTATCAGGGTATCCTGATCGCGGTCATCACGCTCGCGTCATATATTATAGGCCACTGCATGGAGGCCGGGCATTTCATGTGGCCGCACGGCGTCTCCGACGACGGCATGACTATGGCCTTTCTCACGATGAACATGTGCGAGATATTCCACAGCTTCAATATGCGCTCCCAGCGCAGGAGCATATTTACCCTGCCGGGGCACAACAAGCTCCTCTGGGGCGCGATGCTCGCGGCGCTCGCACTGACGACGATAGTCCTAGAAGTCCCGGCTATAGCCGCAGCCTTCGGCTTCACGCCCGTCGACTGGAACGAGTACGCCGTGGCGCTCGGCCTTGCAATTCTCGTGATACCGATAGTCGAGCTTGTGAAGCTCTTCCAGCGCCGCACCGGTAAGTAAGGGGAGCCAAATACAGATTTTCTGCTATGAACGCGGCAGCTGCCGCGTTCATATTTGCGCAAAAACTTCTTGTATTTTCTGTGAATTATATATAAGAAGGCCGACGAAACTATTGACAAAGAGGCGCGGCGATGGTATATTAGCACTCGAAAGGTAAGAGTGCCAACAGTCAGATGCAGTGAGTGCTAAAAAGGTTCGGCAGGTATAAAATGGCGATCAGTGAGAGAAAAAAGAAAATACTTGCGGCAGTCGTCGATGAGTATATCCAGACTGCTGAGCCTGTCGGCAGCAAGACCATTGCGCAGACTGCTGGGCTCGGCTGCTCCTCCGCCACGATAAGAAACGAGCTTGCCGAGCTGGTAAGCCTCGGCTATCTCGAACAGCCGCACACCTCGGCCGGACGCGTCCCGACCCCGAAGGGGTACAGGATGTACGTGAACGAGCTTATGCAGCGGCAGAAGCTCAGCACCGAGGAGACGGAGGATATTAACCGCCGCATGAATCAGCGCCTCCAGCAGCTTGACGATACGATCGGTGATATAAGCCGTCTCGCCTCGCAGCTCACAGATTACCCGGCGCTCGCGCTCACAACGCGCGCAGCCGTGACGATAAAGCGTGTCGACCTCATCTATGTTGATGCAAACACCTTTATCATCGTCCTGATGCTCAGTGACAATTCCGTCAAAAGCAAGCTTGTGCATCTTCCGCTTTCGGTCGATCAGCGGCTCGTGCAGCGGCTCTCGGCACTGTTCAACTCCAACTTCACCGATATCACCGAGGATCAGATAACCTCGCTTCTGATAAACACCACCGAGCGCGCGGCGGACGATACGATCGGTTTGACCTCCGTTATCTCCGCTTTCGCAATAGAAGTCCTCAGCGGCGCGCATACCCCCTCCGCTTATGTGACGGGCGAGAACAGGCTGCTCAACCAGCCGGAGTACCGCGACCCGGACAAGGCTCATAAGCTCATGGGCTATCTCTCCGGCGGAGGATACATCCTCCCGCCTGATGAGGAGCTCGGAGACGATGTGGGCATCAAGGTGCTCATAGGCCCGGAGAACGTGGCCGAGGAGCTGAAGGATTCAAGCGTCGTTATTGCAAGCTATGACGCGGGCGACAACACCCGCGGGCTGATCGGCGTGGTAGGGCCGACAAGGATGGATTATTCCGCGGTCGCCGCGAAGCTCAGCATACTTGCCGCGGGGCTCTCGCGCAGGCTCGGCAGCGGTGAGACGCCGCCAGAGGGTATGCACAACAAACTGATAATCAAGGGAGATGACCACAATGAGCAAGGATAAGAAGGAAGAAAAGCAGCAGGCGGCTCCCGCCGCCGATGAAATAAAGGAAGAGGTCAAGACCGGGGAGCCCGAAATCGAAGCCAAGGAAGCCGACGGCAAGAAGCCCGAAGTTGAAAAGGCCGAAGAGAAGAAGCCTGAGGAGAAAAAGGGTAAGGACAAAAAGGAAGAAAAGAAGCCCGACCTCAAGGCCGAAATGGACGCGCTCAACGACAAGTACCTGCGCATCTGCGCAGAGTACGATAACTTCCGCAAGCGCAGCCAGAAGGAAAAGGACAGCCTGTACGGCGACGTCAAGGCCGAAACGCTCAAGAAGTTCCTGCCGGTTTACGACAATCTTGTCCGCGCGCTGGCGCAGTCCACGGAGGACGAGGCTTACAGGCGCGGCGTTGAGATGATAATGAATCAGTTCAACGTCACGATGGAAAAGCTCGGCGTGACCGAGATAGAGTGTCTCGGCAAGAAGTTCGACCCCGCGTTCCACAACGCCGTTATGCACGTTGAGGATGAGGAAAAGGGCGAGAACGAGATCGTCGAGGTGTTCCAGAAGGGCTTTATGATGGGAGACAAAGTGATCAGATTTGCGATGGTCAAAGTTGCGAATTAAGTATCCCGGCAGCACAATTAATTCAGCTATTACCGCACAGCGGTTTTAGTATATAAATTCTCAGTAAAAAACAAATCCACATATATCAGGAGGAATTCACAATGGGTAAGATCATAGGAATAGATTTGGGCACAACTAACAGCTGCGTAGCAGTCATGGAGGGCGGCGAAGCCGTCGTCATCGCAAACGCCGAAGGCGCACGTACCACTCCGTCCGTCGTTGCATTCGCAAAGACCGGCGAGCGTATGGTAGGCCAGGTCGCAAAGCGTCAGGCCATCACCAACCCCGACCGTACCATCTCCTCCATCAAGCGTGAGATGGGCTCCAACTACAAGGTCAATATTGACAACAAGTCCTACACCCCGCAGGAGATCTCCGCGATGATCCTGCAGAAGCTGAAGGCAGACGCCGAAGCTTACATCGGCAGCCCCGTCACCGAGGCCGTCATCACCGTTCCCGCTTACTTCACCGACGCTCAGCGTCAGGCGACCAAGGACGCCGGCAAGATCGCAGGTCTCGACGTCAAGCGTATAATCAACGAGCCGACCGCAGCCGCTCTGGCCTACGGTCTGGATAAGGAAAAGGCCGATCAGAAGATCATGGTCTACGACCTCGGCGGCGGCACCTTCGATGTCTCCGTTCTGGAGATCGGCGACGGCGTTATCGACGTTCTCGCGACCGCCGGCAACAACCGTCTCGGCGGCGATGACTTTGACGCCTGCATCACCGATTACCTCGTCTCCGAGTTCAAGAAGACTGAGGGCATCGACCTGAGCGCCGATAAGGTTGCAATGCAGAGACTGCGTGAGGCAGCCGAGAAGGCAAAGGTCGAGCTGTCGAGCGTGACCACCTCGAACATCAATCTGCCTTACATCACCGCAGACGCCACCGGCCCGAAGCACCTCGACGTTACTCTGACCCGTGCAAAGTTCAATGAGCTGACCCACCACCTCGTCGAGAAGACCAGCGGCCCTGTGAAGCAGGCTCTGTCCGACGCAGGCCTCAAGCCCAGCGATATCACCAAGGTTCTGCTCGTCGGCGGCTCCAGCCGTATCCCCGCAGTTCAGGACATGGTCAAGTCCCTTATCGGCAAGGAAGGCTTCAAGGGCATCAACCCCGATGAGTGCGTTGCAATCGGCGCAGCTATTCAGGGCGGCGTTCTGACCGGCGACGTTGAGGGCATCGTCCTCGTCGATGTCACTCCTCTGTCCCTCGGCATTGAGACTCTGGGCGGCGTGTTCACCAAGCTCATCGAGCGCAACACCTCCATCCCCACCAGGAAGAGTCAGGTCTTCTCCACCGCAGCAGACAACCAGACCTCCGTTGAGGTCAACGTCCTGCAGGGCGAGCGCGAGATGGCCGCTTACAACAAGAGCCTTGGCCGCTTCCATCTGGACGGCATCGCCCCGGCACGCCGCGGCGTTCCTCAGATCGAGGTCACCTTTGATATAGACGCAAACGGCATCGTCAACGTCTCCGCAAAGGATCTCGGCACCGGCAAGGAGCAGCACATCACCATCACCGCTTCCTCCAATATGTCCAAGGAGGATATCGACAAGGCAGTCAAGGAAGCCGAGATGTACGCTGCCGAGGATGCAAAGCGCAAGGAAGAGGTCGACGTCCGCAATCAGGGCGACCAGATGGTCTACCAGACCGAGAAGACCCTCAACGAGATGGGCGACAAGCTCGACGCTGCTGACAAGAGCGAGGTCGAGACCAAGCTCTCCGCACTCAAGCAGGCACTCACCGGCACCGACACCGCAGCCATCAAGGCCGCGACCGAGGAGCTGACTCAGGCCTTCTACAAGGTCTCCGAGAAGCTGTATCAGGCAGCGGGCGGCGCACAGGGCGCAGGCTTCGATCCCAACCAGGCCGGCGGCGCAAACCCCGGCGCAGGCGCACAGGGCGGTCAGGACTACTACGACGCTGACTACACCGTCGTGGATGACGACAACAAGAAGTAATTCCCAAGCAAAATAACCTCTTGAGGCGGGGTGCAGCACTCCGCCTCAAGAGTGCGTATTAAGATACGCGCGTATCGAATAAAAAAGACTCCATGCAGTCCGATGTTTTTGGGGTCGCATAGGAGGTGTGGGCAGCCAAAGGCGCGCAGCAGCGCCGAGGCTGCAAGGACAAAATGGCTGATAAAAGAGACTATTACGAGGTGCTGGGCGTCAGCAAGGACGCTTCGGCCGATGATATAAAAAAAGCATACAGGAAGCTCACCAAGGAAAACCACCCCGATCTGCATCCCGGCGACAAGGCCTGTGAGGAGCGCTTCAAGGAGGGCAACGAGGCATACGAAGTTCTCTCCGACCCCGAAAAGCGCAAGAAGTACGATCAGTTCGGCCACGCGGCCTTTGACCCGAACGCCGGCTTCGGCGGCGGTGCGGGCGGCGCAGGCTTCGGCGGTTTTGGCGGCTTCGGCGATCTGGGCGATATATTCGGCGATATGTTCAGCGGCTTCGGCTTCGGCGGCGGGAGCACCCGCAGCAATCCTAACGCACCGAGGCGCGGCGAGAGCATAGAGGCCTCCGTGACCGTGAGCTTTGAGGAAGCGGCCTTCGGCTGCAGGAAGGAAGTCACCGTACCGCGCATTGAGCAGTGCCCCGACTGCAAGGGCACGGGCTGCGCACCCGGAACCACGCCGGAGATATGCCCCGACTGTAAGGGCAGCGGCACAGTCAAGACCACGCAGCGCACCCCGTTCGGCGCGGTGCAGTCCATGGGGCCGTGCCAGAAGTGCCGCGGCACCGGCAAGATCATTCACCAGCCGTGCAAGACCTGCCGCGGTATGGGCAAGATACGCCGCCAGCATAAGCTGACGGTCAACATCCCCACCGGTATCGACGACGGTCAGGCTTTCTCCGTCAGCGGTGCGGGCAATGCCGGCTCGAACGGCGGCCCCGCAGGCGACCTTATCGTCACTGTACTTATCCGTCAACACGAGCGCTTCGAGCGTGACGGCACGTCCGTCCTGCTCGATCAGGATATCAACTTCGCTCAGGCGACGCTCGGCGCGGAGATCGAGGTCCCGACGCTTGACGGCAAGGTGAAGCTGACCATACCCGAGGGCACGCAGAGCGGCACGACTTTCCGTCTGCGCGGGAAGGGCATTCCGTATGTCCGCGGCAACGGCCGCGGCGACCAGTTCGTCACGGTGAATGTCAGGACGCCGAAGAACCTGACCTCCTCGCAGAAGGAGCTGCTGCGCCAGTTTGCCGCATCAATGGGCGACCTTGACGGCGAATCCGGCAAGAGCATCTTCGGCAAAAAGAAGAGATAAACACAAGATATTACAGTACATTCCCAGGCGCTGCGCGGCACATCGCGCAGCGCCTTTGCCGTCTCCTGCGGGTATATGGCTCCCCCGCCGCTTGCCATAGCCGCGGGGGATGTATATGATGTATATAATGGACGCAGAAATGATTTCGTGAGGTATGAGCATGAGCAGGATATTACTTTTAGAGGACGACCTGAGTCTTATAACCGGGCTCTCCTTTGCTTTCAGAAAGCATGGCTTTGAAGCGGACAACGCCAGAATGCTCAGGGAGGCGAACTCGCTGTGGGCAGACGGGAAATACGACCTTTTGGTGCTGGACGTGTCCCTGCCGGACGGCTCAGGCTTTGAGTTCTGCCAAAGGGTGCGGCACACCTCGAAGGTGCCGATCATCTTCCTCACCGCGTCCGACGAGGAGACGAGCATCATCATGGGGCTGGATATCGGCGGGGACGACTATATCACAAAGCCGTTCAAGCTCGGCGTGCTCATCTCACGCATCAATGCCCTGCTGCGCCGGGCGAGCGCTTTCGGCGCGGCGGACACGGAGCTGTGCTCCAACGGCATCAAAGTGCTTCTGCTCCAAGGGCAGGTATTCAAGAACGGCGATGTGCTTGAGCTGACCGCCGCGGAATATAAGCTTCTGTGCCTGTTCATGCATAACCCGAACACAGTGCTGACCAAGGGGCAGATATTGGATAAGCTCTGGGACTGCGACGGGAACTACATCGACAGCAGCACCCTCACGGTATACATCCGACGGCTGCGCATGAAGATAGAGGACGACCCCGGCGCGCCGCAGATGCTCCTGACCGTCCGCGGCATGGGCTATAAGTGGAACGTCATCAGCTGAGGTGCGGTGCATGAAGATACTTGCGAATAAGGATATACGTGATCTGTTCTGCGCGCTCACGCTCGTTCTGTGCGCCCTGCTCCTGATGACTGAGGGCGTCATGTGGTTCGCCTGTCGGAGCTTTTCACCGTGGCTGCCGCTGCTGTTCCTGCTCGCGGGCGGCGCGGTATGGCTGCTCTGCCTCAGGTATTTTAAGCGTCAGAACCGCACCATGGAGCAGGCGGTAACGCAGATAAACGCCTATCTCGACGGCGACCGCAGCGCCCGCATCGAATGCGACAGCGAGGGCGAGCTGTACCGCATGTTCCATTCCGTCAACTCCATGGCAGCTGTGCTGAACGCCCACGCGGACAACGAGCTGCGCGAAAAGGAGTTTCTGCCTATTTTTCGGCAGTCATTGTTTATCAATCTTTCTTCAGCAAAAACGGCTTCCCCATCGGATAGGGCGTCGCGCGGCGGGCTGAATTTATCTGCGCCGTCATTCCCGCTCTGTCAGTGACGACAAGCCCCGCAAGACGCTCGATCCGATGCTCCAGAAGCTCCGGGCACATGGGGCAGCTCGGCCCCACAAGTATGGTGTAAGCGTCCCGGCACAGTTCCAGCAGATGCGGCAGCGTCTTGTTCACAAGCGTGCTCGCCGTGATTATGACCGTGTCGCAGCGCGGCAGCAGCTCATCGCAGGCGGAGTCCGGATAATCGCCGGGCTTCGGTTCGCGCTCAAGCGTCCATATCTGCGCGGCACTGCTCCGGATATCGGGCGTCAGCTTGAGGTGCCCCACTACGCCTATCCTCTGTCCGCGCAGGTCAAGCCCCGCTGTGCAGTAGTTTTCCAGCGGCTCGTAAGCGCCGAGCCGCTCCAGCCGCTCCGGGGTGTTATAATACGCATTTACCGCCGCCATGCCGAAAGACGCTTCGCGCAGGTTCCAGCTCTTTGAAGCCTGTGCAAGCTCCCTGAGCGGCATGCCCGTCATGTCCCTTTGAAGCATTCTCGGCGCGGTATCCTCCTCCACGGTCATCGCAATGCCGAAGGCCGTCTCCGTCTCCGCGGCGCTCCAGCCGCCGCCGGATATCACGGCGGCAGCAGTCTCCTCCGTGTCTATCCCTGTAAGCAGCGTATCGTATATCGCAAAAAATTCCTTCATGTCCGGCTCCATGTGTTTATACGCATTTGAATTTTTATTTATCATATCCCATATTTTCCCCGTTGTAAATGGGATTTTCTTGACATCTTCGGCAAAAGCGGTATTATAATAAGCTTTGCAATCAGTCAGCGCCGCTTCATAAGCGGCGGGCAAGTCCGGGGCGTATCGTCACCGGCAATTGTGAAAGGCGGCGATCGTCTTGGAAAACAAAGGAAAGAAAAAGCTCTCTCAGGCGATGCTGTTTATAATCCTCTTCGGCATTGTCAGCCTGTTCTCTGACATGACGCATGAGGGCGCGTCAAGCATACGCGGCGCGTACCTGTCCCTGCTCGGCGCTTCGGCGGCGACGATAGGCTTCATCTCCGGTCTCGGCGAGCTTATAGGCTACTCGATGCGCTATGTGTTCGGCAAGCTTACGGACAAGTCCAAGCAGTATTGGCCGATGACCATCGTCGGCTACATGCTGGATATCATCGCCGTCCCCGCTCTCGCCCTCGTCGGCGAGCACGGCTGGATCGCGGCCTGCGTGCTGCTGGTCATCCAGCGCATGGGCAAGGCGATAAAGAAGCCCGCAAAAGACACTATCATGTCCTTCGCCGCATCTCAGGAGGGTGTCGGCAAAAGCTTCGGCATACAGGAGGTGCTCGACCAGATCGGTGCGTTCATCGGCCCGGTGCTGCTGTACCTTGTGATGCTCTTCAAGACCGAGGGCACGACCTTTGAAATTTACTCCACCTGCTTTGCGGTGCTGGTCATTCCCGGCGCGATAACGCTCATCCTCCTTATCGTCACACGCTGCAAGTTCCCGAACCCTGAGCATTTTGAACCGGAACCGAAGGAATACATTCCCTTCAAGATGAAGAAGGAGTTCATCCTCTACATCGCCGGCATCAGCCTTTTCGCTTTCGGCTTCATTGACTACTCCATAATTATCATGCACGTGTCGCGCACCTATTCTCACCTCGCCTCCGGGCTGAGCGAGACGAGCGCGCTCGTCTCGACCGGCAGCCTGCCGCTCCTCTATGCGGGCGCAATGCTCGTCGACGCAGTGGCCGCCCTGTTCTTCGGGATGATGTATGACAAGAACGGCGTAAAGGCGCTCGTGTGGTCGACGGTCATCTCTGCGCCGTTTGCGGTGTTCGTGTTCGCGTTCGATTCCGTGCCGATGCTGCTGCTCGGTGTCGCGCTCTGGGGCGTTGGCATGGGCGCGCAGGAGTCGATACTCAAGGCCGCGGTCACGAGCATGGTGCCAAAGGCCAGCCGCGCGACCGGCTACGGAGTGTTCGAGTGCTCCTTCGGCGCGTTCTGGTTCCTCGGCAGCTGGCTCATGGGTGTGCTGTACGACGTCAGCATCCCGGCGATGATCGCCGTATCGGTCATCGCGCAGCTCGCGGCGATCCCGCTCTACATAGGCTCTTCAAAGCTGATGAAGAAAGCCGAATAAGGAGATCACAATGAATTTACTGCTTACTCTTGACGAAAACTATCTGCCGCCCTGCAAGGTCATGCTCTGTTCTTTCTTTGCCAGCAACCCCAATGAGACGGACGTGACGGTGTATCTGCTCCACAGCGCCATCCCCGGTGATAAGCTGGAGGAGCTGGCGGATTTCTGCTCTCTCTTCGGCGCGAAGCTGCACCCCATCGCCGTTGACACTGCGCTCTTTGAAAATGCCCCGACCAGTAAGCGCTACCCCAAGGAGATGTATTACCGGCTGCTCTCCCCGCTCATCCTGCCGAAGGAGCTTGAGCGTGTGCTGTACCTCGACCCGGATATGCTCATCATCAATCCCCTGCACCCGCTGTGGGAGCTGAACCTTTACGGAAAGACCTTTGCCGCCGCGGCGCACACCGGGCTTACCGAAATGGCGAATGAAATAAATCAGGTACGGCTCGACACGGAGCATGAGTACTTTAATTCCGGTGTCATGCTCATCGACCTGAACTCCGCACGCAGGCTCGTTACCGCCGAGGACGTTTTCCGCTGCGTCAATGAGCACGAAAAGGAACTGATACTCCCGGATCAGGACGTGTTCAACATTCTCTACGGCGACCAGACCGTGCCCGTCGACGATGTTATCTGGAACTACGATGTGCGCAATTACTCCAAGTACCTGATCCGCAGCACCGGCAAGCATAACCTGTACTGGGTCATGCACAACACCGCCGTCCTGCACTTCTGCGGTAAAAGCAAGCCATGGCACGAGGATTATAAAAATCCCTTCGGCATGCTGTATCTGCACTATATGAATCTTACCGAGCAAAAAGAATAATTGACCCGCCGCTCAGTCGTTGATTGACTGAGCGGCGGGTCGTTTTATTTGTATCTAAGCGTCACGGATTCATCGTATAGTTCGGGGCTTCCTTGGTGATGTAGATATCGTGCGGGTGGCTCTCCTTGAGACCGGCGCTCGTAATGCGCACGAACTTCGACTGGGTGCGCAGCTGCTCGATATTGTGAGCGCCGACATAGCCCATACCGGAGCGCAGGCCGCCCATCATCTGATATATCGTCTCGGACACGGGGCCGCGGAAGGGCACGCGCCCCTCGACGCCTTCGGGAACGAGCTTTTTGTTGTTCTGCTGGAAGTAACGGTCACGGCTGCCGCAGGCCATCGCGCCCATGCTGCCCATGCCGCGGTAGACCTTGAACTGCCTGCCCTGGAACACCTCGGTGTCGCCGGGCGCTTCCTCGCAGCCGGCAAGCATGGAGCCGAGCATGACGGTCTTTGCACCGGCGGCAAGCGCCTTGACGATATCACCGGAGTACTTGATGCCGCCGTCGGACACGACGGGGATGCCGTACTTATCGCCCATCTCGGCGCACTGAAGAACGGCGCTGACCTGCGGCACACCGATACCGGCGACGATGCGCGTGGTGCAGATGGAGCCCGCGCCGATACCGACCTTGACGCAGTCCGCGCCCGCCTTGATGAGTGCTTCGGTCGCCTCAGCTGTTGCGACGTTGCCCGCGACGAGCTGCACATCGGGGTACTTGGCCTTGACCTTTTCGACCGTGCGCATGATGTTGGCCGAGTGGCCATGGGCAGAGTCGAGCACGAGCACGTCAACGCCCGCGTCGATAAGCGCGCCGGTGCGGTCGAGCACGTCATTCGTGACGCCGATGGCTGCGGCACAGAGCAGACGGCCGGATGCGTCCTTTGCGGAGTTCGGGTACTTGAGCACCTTTTCAATGTCCTTTATCGTGATAAGGCCGCGCAGCTTGTAGTCCTTATCGACTATGGGGAGCTTCTCTATACGGTTCTTCTGGAGAATGGCCTTGGCTTCGTCGAGCGTCGTGCCGACGAGGCCGGTGACAAGCCCGGTCTTGGTCATGACCTCGTCGATGCGGCGGCTCATATCGGTCTCGAACTTCATGTCGCGGTTCGTGATGATGCCGATGAGCTTGCCGGTCTCGTCAACGATGGGCACACCGGAGATACGGAACTTTGCCATAAGCGCGTCCGCATCGCCGAGGGTATCGCCGGAGCTGAGGTAGAAAGGATTTGTAATAACGCCGTTTTCGGAGCGCTTGACTAGATCGACCTGTTCGGCCTGCTGCTCAATGCTCATGTTCTTATGGATAACGCCGATGCCGCCCTCTCTTGCGACCGCTATCGCCATGCGGTACTCGGTGACGGTATCCATGGCGGCGCTCATGACGGGCACGTTGAGCCTGATCTTATTGGTGAGCCATGTCCCAAGCTCAACATCGGCAGGCAGAATGTCACTCTCGGCAGGGACGAGAAGCACGTCGTCAAACGTAAGCCCCTCACCGACGAAACGGCTGCTGTACAAATCCTGAAGACCCATATGATATTACCCCTTTTCCTTATTTTATTTGTACCATCAATTGACAAGGACACACACGGTTTTGACGGGCAGAAAAACGCCCATGCCGCTTCAAAGCCCTTGTCAATACACAAAGTATTGCCTGCGGGCTTTTCATTGCCTGAACGCTTTTCTGCTCCGGCAAAACTGCTTGCACCTGACAGCGATGGATTTTTGTGTGATTTTTGTTTTTTGAGACGCAGACGGGCTGACGCCCGTCAAGGTGAAAAGAACAAAAAGCGCCGAAAAGACACGCTGTCAGGCGTATGTGCTCTTGTCAATTGATGGTATTAAGTCAGCACCGCACAAGACGTCTGCGGTGCCGGCTTATATTTCTGCCATTCTACCAGATTCCGCAGTAAAGTCAAGCACAATAATTTGTTGTGCTTATTAGCCGTGACTGCGAGCGTAGTAGAATATGTACTGCTGGGCAAGACCGGCGTATTCGCCGAGCGTCGCAGGGTCAAAGTCCTTAGGAAAATTCTCCTTGAGCGCGCGCCTTATCCACACGTCTATCGGGAACGCTTCAAGGTGATACAGCCCGAAGAGCACAACGCAGTTTGCGACCTTCGGCCCTATTCCCTGCTCGCGCATGAGCCGCGCGCGGGCGCTGACGCAGTCGCAGCGAATGAGTGCGTCAAGGTCAAGGCTCCCGTCCGCGACGGCCTGCGCCGCTGACATGATATACGGCGCGCGGTACCCGCAGCGCAGCACGTCCAGCGCGCCCGGTTCGAGCGCGGCTATCCTCTGCGCCGACGGGAATGTGTAGTACACCGTACCCTCGAACTCAACAGGCTCGCCGAAGCTTTCGCACAGGCGCTCGACGATGCCCTTTATGCGGCTTATGTTATTGCACTGGGAGATAATGAACGAGCACAGCGCCTCCCACGGCTCCTGCCGCAGTATCCTTATCCCCTGCCCGTAGGCAATGCAGGTATCAAGATATTCCCCGCCTTGAAAGCCTGCGCTTATTCCGGCATAGTCCCGGTCTAGGTCGAAGTATCCGCACCACAGCGCTTCAGGTGCATCTGAACAGAGGTACACTTCCCCGTTCTCCGTCCAGACCCGCGCAGGATATCCGAATGCTATGCCGCGGTATACGCCGCTCTCGTCCGCGTTCCAGCGGAAGCACTGGCCGCACTCAAAGGTCTTTTCTATATCAAGCTCACGCGCTGACGCCAGATGTATCGTCTCAGCCATTTATGCCACTCCCTGTTTTTATTTCTGCGCCTTTCTGTATTCCGATGGCAGCAGATGGTAGCGCTCCCGGAAGGCCGAGGAGAACTTGCCCGCGCTGTCATAGCCCACGGCTTCGGCCACGGCGGCGATGCTCAGCTCCGTCTCGCGCAGCAGCTCCGCCGCCTTTTCCATGCGGTGCTCCTTCATGTGCGAGGCTATCGACTCCCCGTACACCGCCTTGAAAACATCCTTGAGCGTCGTCGGGTTCATGAGGTATTTGTGCGCAAGCTCCTCAATGGTGATGCGCTCTTCGGGGTGGGCGAGCAGCTCATCATGCATGCGCCGCGCCGTCTCCACCTGCTCGATGGAGAAGCCCTCGACGCTCTGTCCTGCGGCCTCGCCCTCGCCGCCGCGCGGGCAGGATATCTCCATGACGCGCTCGGTGACCTTATGCAGCAGCTGCGCCTCTATCGTATCGGCGGCCTTATAATAAACCTCGCGCCCGTCGCGCCGGCTGGTGATAAGCCCCGCCTCGCGCAGCTGCCGCAGGTGGTGCGACACCGCAGGGCTCGACATATCCACCAGCGCCGAAATATTCGCCACGCACTCCTCGCAGTGGCACAGCAGCCAGAATATTCTCAGGCGGCTGCTGTCGTCAAGCAGACGGAACACATCGGCGACGGCGTCAAAGTCACGCTCACGCACAAGCTGCTTTTTCAGGAAAGCGGCCTTTCGGGGATTTCCGTGATCATGGGGCAGAAGCTTCTCATCCATGCCGTATCTCACGCGGCGCGATGGGCCGCGTTTTCCTTTCCGTTTTCCTTTTGGAAAACATAATTTCCTTTTTGGCAGAGGCTGCCTCCGAGGCGTTGACTTTCCCCCGCGCACATATTATACTTCAGCCATAAAGATTAAACAAGCACTTAATCATTAATCTTGGAAAGGAACTTATAAAAATGAAAAAGAGCTACAAGATCGATGTTGACTGCGCAAACTGCGCAAACCTCATGGAAAAGGCCGCAAAGGAGACCGCCGGCGTCAAGGACGCAAGCGTCAACTTCATGGCACTGAAGATGTTCGTCGAGTTTGAAGAGGGCGCAGAACCCGAAAAGGTCATGAAGGACGTTCTCAAGGCCTGCCGTAAGGTCGAGCCCGACTGCGAGATCTTCATGTAAAATCCATTTGCCCCGCTCGTAACCGAGCGGGGCGTGCTATAAGACATCATCCAAAAGGAGAGGCACCATGAACAGAAAGCAGAAAAAGAATCTGATCCGCATTATCATTGCCGCGGTGCTGCTGATCTTCCTCAAGCTTGTCAGTCTCCCGACATGGCTCAGCGTCGTGCTGTACCTCGCGGCATATATAGTCATCGGCTATGACATTCTCCGCAAGGCCTTCAAGGGCATCCTCAACAAGCAGGTCTTTGATGAAAACTTCCTCATGGCCGTCGCCACCGTCGGCGCTATCGCGCTGGCCGTGTATGAGCGCAGCGCCGACCTGAGCGAGGCCGTCGCGGTCATGCTGTTCTATCAGATAGGCGAGCTGTTCCAGAGCTACGCCGTCGGCAAGAGCCGCCGCAACATCAGCGCCCTGATGGACATCCGCCCCGACTATGCGAATATTGAAAAGGACGGCCAGCTCGAGCGCGTCGATCCGGACGAGGTCGAGATAGGCAGCGTCATCGTTGTCCAGCCCGGCGAGAAAGTGCCTATCGACGGTACCGTTATCGAAGGCACCTCCAGCCTCAACACCAGCGCCCTGACGGGCGAGAGCCTGCCGCGCGACGTCGCCGCCGGCGATGAGATCATAAGCGGCTGCATCAACATGACCGGCGTCCTCAAGATCAGGACGAGCAAGGCCTTCGGCGAATCCACGGTCTCCAAGATCCTTGAGCTTGTCGAAAGCTCCGGCGCGCGCAAGTCCCGCGCGGAGAGCTTCATTTCCCGCTTTGCCCGCGTCTATACTCCGGTCGTCTGTTACAGCGCATTGGCGCTCGCGGTGCTGCCGCCGGTCATCCGCCTTATCATGGGCATGGGCGGCGAGTGGAGCACATGGATTTACCGTGCGCTCACCTTCCTTGTCATCAGCTGCCCCTGCGCGCTGGTCATCAGCATCCCGCTCAGCTTCTTTGCCGGTATCGGCGGAGCGAGCCACGAGGGCATTCTCATAAAAGGCTCGAACTATCTTGAGACTATGTCTCAGGTAAAGACGATGGTGTTCGATAAGACCGGCACGCTCACTCAGGGCGTGTTCGAGGTAAGCGGCATCCACCACAGCGCCATTGAGGATGAGAAGCTCATAGAGTATGCGGCGCTTGCCGAGTGCGCCTCCTCCCATCCGATAAGCCAGAGCCTGCGCCGCGCCTACGGCAAGGAGATCGACCGCGACCGCGTGACGGATATTCAGGAGGTCTCCGGCAAGGGCATCATCGCCAAGGTCGACGGCGTGAGCGTCGCGGCAGGCAATGACAAGCTCATGGCGCAGCTCGGCATTGAGGCCGTCCCCTGCCGCAGCGTCGGCACGGTTATACACATCGCCATCGACGGCAAATACTCCGGGCACATCCTTATCTCCGATGTTGAGAAGCCCGACGCGAAGGACGCCATCGCCGCGCTCAAGCGCGCCGGTGTCACCAAGACCGTCATGCTCACCGGCGACTCCGACAAGGTCGCGCAGTACACGGCAAAGAATCTCGGCGTCGACGAGGTATACAGTGAGCTGCTGCCCGGCGACAAGGTCGACAAGGTCGAAATGCTGCTCTCGAAGCTCGAAGGCCGCGGCAAGCTCGCCTTCGTCGGCGACGGCATAAACGACGCGCCTGTGCTCTCCCGCGCGGATATCGGCATCGCGATGGGCGCGATGGGCTCCGACGCCGCCATTGAAGCCGCCGACATCGTCCTCATGGACGACGACCCGATGAAGATCGCCAAGGGTATAAAGATATCCCGCAAGTGCATCCGCATCGTGCATGAGAACATCGTGTTCGCGCTCGTCATAAAGTTCGCGTGCCTGCTGCTCGGCGCGCTCGGCATCGCGAATATGTGGGCCGCGATCTTCGCCGACGTCGGCGTTATGGTCTTGGCCGTGCTCAACGCGATACGCGCACTCAGAGTCTGAAAACTTACTACAATTAAAAAGCTCCTGCTTGCGGATTTATCCGTAAGCAGGAGCTTTTTACATATTTATTATCCTTATACGCCGAAGTACGCGAACATTATCACGAGGTAGACTATGTAAAGTCCGCCGATGAAGAAGCCTATCCAGCGCTTGAAGCGCCCGCAGATAAGTGCCGGGACAAGCGCGCCAGCGGAGACGATAAGGCATGCCGGGATATCCAGCAGCATCCCCTGGTTCTCGACCGTCAGGGGCTTGCCGAGCAGCAGCGCGCACAGCGGCATGATGAGCGTGATGTCCATCAGGTTTGCGCCGATGATGTTGCCGACGGAGAGGTCGGACTGCTTCTTTCTGATAGCCGTGATGGTCGTCACAAGCTCCGGCAGAGAGGTGCCTATCGCGATCATCGTTGCGCCGATTATGGAATCGGGCACGTGCAGCAGCTGCGCCAGCGCCGTGCCGTTATCGATAAGCAGCTGCGCGCCGAGCACGATAGCCGCCGCGCCAAGCAGGAACTTGCCGATGTTTATCAGTATGTTCTTCCCGCTGGTGTCGACCCGCACTGTCTCATTGCTCTCCGCGCCGTGCTCGCGCTTTGCGGAAATGAGGCTGTCCGCCATGAAGGCCGCGAAAAACAGCAGGATCACAACGCTCTCAATGATGGAAAGCTTTCCATCCCGCGTGAAGGCGCACAGCACCGCGACCGAGCCAAGCAGCAGGCAGGCCTTGACCGCGTACTGGCGGCGCGGCATCATGCACTCAAGGCACACAAGAGACAGGCACATGATAAGCCCGGTGTTTGCCGTGACGGAGCCGACGGCGTTGCCGACAGCGATATCCGCGTTGCCCTCAAAGGCCGCGAACACCGACACCATCATCTCCGGCATGGTCGTCGCAAAGCTCACGACCGTCGCGCCGATAATGAACTTCGGGATGCGCGACGCTTCAGCTATCCACGTCGCGGCGTCGACAAAGAAGTCTCCGCCCTTGATGATGCACAGCAGTCCTGCGGTAAACAGCAGCAGAACAAAGAAAAGGTTCCCTCCGGTAAAATCGATACCCATAGTGATCTCCTTCCGTCTGACGTGCAAAAAAAGAGACTTTCGCACGATCAGCAAATGTGATGTGCTAAAAGTCTCATTACCTATCTAACAGGCGCATGACCACCGGGAGAACTCCCAGGAGATTGTTGACCATGCCTTTGCAATTACTCCCTTTTAACGTTAGGCTATGTTAACATATCGGTATCATCTTGTCAAGGAGTTTTTGGGGTATGCGCGGAAATTTCTGTTGACTTAATTCTTAACAGGATTTATACTCGTAATGTTTTTTATTTTAATTGCGAAAGGAGTCTGCCATGAAGAACAACCGCCGTCAGTCATTGTACGCGCTGCTCGCCGCAATAATCTGGGGAGCTGCTTTCTCCGCCCAGAGCATGTGCGCGCAGTATCTTGGGCCGTTCACGATAACGGCTCTGCGTTCTATTATTGCCTTTTTGGTTCTGCTTATCGTCTGCCTGCTGCGCAGGAAGACCGAGGTCGGCTCCCGACGCGATGTGATCGTCGGCAGTCTTATCTGCGGCGCGGCACTCTTTGCCGCTGCAAATCTTCAGCAGCTCGCGATCAATATGGGTGCGTCCGCCGGTAAGGCCGGCTTTGTGACGGCGCTGTATATCGTGCTCGTCCCGATAGGGCAGATGTTCTTTAAGCATACTCTGCCGTCCCGCCACTGGATCGCCGTCGCCGTTGCCGTCACGGGTATGTATTTTCTTTGCATCACCGATGGCTTCTCCATCTCCTCCACCGACCTTATCCTTCTGATGTGCGCTATCCTGTTTACTATTCAGATCCTCTCGGTCGACAGGTTCAGCTTCAGGGTCGACGGGCTTGTGCTCAGCTGCGGAATGTTCCTCGTCGTCTCCGTGCTGTCGGCGCTCGTCGCGCTGCCGTTTGAGGAGATAAGCGTATCGGCAGTGCGCTCGTGCATCTGGCCGCTGCTGTATATTTCCGTTTTCTCAAGCTGCCTTGGCTATACCTTCCAGATCCTCGCCCAGAAGGGAGGCAACCCCGCGGTCGTTTCCCTGCTGATGAGCCTTGAAGCCTTCTTCGGCGCGGTGTTCGGCGCGCTGCTGCTCGGCCAGCTCATGACCGGGCGTGAGCTTCTCGGCTGCGGACTCATGATCGCCGCGACGCTCATCGCCGAGCTTCCCATGCCCGTGAAAAAGAGATAATTTGCCCTGCGTCCGGTTTAAGTCACGAACCGGACGCAGGTTTAATATTGCGACGCTTTATGTCTTGTGTCTATACACGCATCTCCAATTATTCTGCTGGACGTTCGGGAAATCTATGTTATAATAACTGTACCAATTTCGGGTAAAACTTATTGAAAATCGGAGGATACAATGAATTACGACAAGCTTAAAAATACCGAGCTGTTCCTTTTCGACATGGACGGCACACTTTATCTTGGCGACAATGTGTACGAAGGTGCCGTTGAGCTGATGGAGGATCTCCCCCGCCTCGGTAAAAAATACATATATCTCACGAACAACTCCTCCCGCGCCGGTGAGGATTATATCACGCGTCTGCGCCGTCTCGGCTTCCCGTGCGAGCGCGAGAACGTGTTCACCTCCGGCATGGCAACGGGTATGTACCTCAACCAGCACCACCCCGGCGCCAAGGTATACCTCGCCGGTACGAAGGCTTTTTACCGTGAGCTTGTCAGCTACGGCATTGACCTTGTGAATGACGAGCTTGGGCACACCGAGGTCGAGGACGTCGACGTGGTGGTGCAGGGCTTTGATACCGAGCTTGTGTATGAAAAGCTCGACAAGGCCGTCCACTTTCTGCGCCGCGGCGCGCACTTCATCGCCGCCAATCCCGACTGGGTCTGCCCCATGCCGCGCGGCGAAGTCCTGCCCGACTGCGGCAGCATCTGCGCCCTGCTCACCGCATCCAGCGGCGTGAAGCCGAACTATATCGGCAAGCCCAACCGCAACATGATAGACGTCATTTCCGCCATGACCGGCATCCCCAATGAGAAGATATGCGCCGTCGGCGACAGGCTGTATACCGACATTGCCGTTGCGCAGAACGCGGGCTCCGTCTCCGTACTCGTCCTCTCCGGAGAGACGGATAAGAAGATGGTGGACGAAGCTGAGCGCAAGCCGGACTATGTCCTTGCCGATGTTCACGAGCTGCACGAAATTCTCAAGGGCCTGTAATATACATATTCATGAAAACGCGCGCCGTACCTCGATGGTACGGCGCATTATTTTCAGATAGTCAATTTCCCGTTCGACACGGCGCAAAGGCTCCCCTTGTTTCTCAAGGGGAGCTGGCGCGCAGCGCCTGAGGGGATAAAAAGCTATGTCTTTCGCCGCAGCTGATTTTGGCTCAGTTCCGGCACTTGCTTGATGAGAAAACGCATTTTTCATTTCAGCACAGCAGTAAACTCTATTATCCCCGGCTGCGGCGCGGCGGCTTTTATCGTCCCTTTGTGCGCCTGCGCTATGCTTCGCGCGATGGACAGCCCTATGCCGAAGCCGCCCGTCTCCGATGAGCGCGATTTATCCGGTCTGTAAAAACGGTCAAACAGCTTGTTAAGCTCCTCCTGCGGAAGGACCGCGCAGGCATTCGAGCAGCGCAGCACAATTCCAGACTTCTCCTTTTTAAGGCCGATCATCACCGGAGCCGAAGCCAGCGCGTACTTCATGGCGTTATCCAGCAGTATCGAACAGAGTTGGCGTATCTGCGCCTCGTCCCCATGGTAGCTCAGGCCGCTTTCAATGTCCTGCTCCAGCGTGAGCCCCGCCGCCTGTGCCGAATCCGCAAAGGACTCCGCCGTCTCTGCGACTGCCGCCGAGATATCGAAGTCCGCCATTATCACCGGCGGGCGCTCCTCATCCATGCGCGAGAGCGTCACAAGGTCGTTCACAAGGTCGCGCATCTTATCCGTCTGCGCCTGGATTTTATCTATCCACTTGTTCTTGCCGGTCTCCATTTCAAGCACGCTCAGGCAGGTCGTGATGACCGTGAGCGGCGTTTTCAGCTCATGCCCCGCATCGGTAATGAACTGCTTCTGCTGCTCGGCGCTGCGCACCACAGGGTCTATCGCGCGGCGTGAGAAAAGCCGCACCAGCACATAGGTCATCAGCGTGCAGAACACTATCGCCGCAGCCGACCCCGTCAGCTGCCCTTTAATGGATAAAAGATCCTGATAGCAGTCGAGAAATACCGCCATGTTCCTGTCTTCGCCGGTGCGCACCACAAGGTACTTATACCCGCTCACATAGCCGTAGCCCTCGCCGTGCTTCAGCGCAATGGCAAGGTAATGATCCACATCCTCCTCCGTCACCGCCGCGATGCTGTTGAGGTCGGCATTTTCAAGCTCGCCCGCATCGTTATAGCGCAGTACAAAAAAACGCGTCGAGAACGGCGTTTCAATATTTATCGGGTCATTCGGCCTGCGTTCGGGGCGTTCTCCCTCCGGATGATCTCCCCGCTGCTGGATAGGGAAGCTGCCCTGATTCTCGGCAATGAAGCTCAAGACCTCGTTGAGTCTCGAATTTGTGGACACCAAGCTCGTCACGTCCACTATCACGCTCAGCAGCAGCATGACCAGCAGCACCGACAGCATCGCTATCCGCACGAATCTTTTCTGAAGCTTTGCTATCATTTCGCCGCCTCCAGCACGTAGCCCATGCCGCGGATGACACGGATAGCCGCCGCAGAGCCGATGGCCTTGAGCTTCTTTCTGAGGTTCGAGATATGCACCCACACGACGCTTACCTCGGACTCGCTGTCCCAGCCCCAGACGCTTTCCATGATCTTATCTGTGGAGAAGATAACTCCGGGGGAGCGCATCAGCAGCTCCATCACCTGATATTCGCGCCCGCTCAGGCGCACGGCCTCCGTACCGCAGCAGAGCATTCCGCTGCCGCACTCCATGCTCAGATCACCCACCGTCAGCCGCTGCGGCCGGTACTCCCCGCCGCGGCGCAGCATCGCGCGCAGCCGGCTCAGCAGCTCGTCCGGTGCAAAGGGCTTGGGCAGATAATCGTCCGCGCCCGCGTCAAAGCCGGCGATGCGGTCGTCCTTCTGTCCCTTTGCGGTCAGGAGCATGACCGGCGCCGCGACGCCGTCCTCACGCAGGCGGCTGAGTACCTGAAGGCCGTTCAGCTTCGGCATCATTATATCGAGGATTATCGCATCATACGCGCCAGTCGACGCGTACTCATAAGCGTCCGCGCCGTTATGCACGGTGTCTACCGTGTACAGATTCTTTTCCAGAAAGACGCTCAGCGCCTCGGCGAGGTCTTTTTCATCTTCCGCGATCAAGAGCTTCATAACGTTCTCCCGTTATACTTATTTTATATAAACAAATTGTAATCATCTTTCCTAAAGCTTGCCTAAAGGAATTTCCCGTCTGCACTTTAAGCTGTCTTAAGCTTTGCGGCTTATATTATACGCGAGCAAGGGTCAGGCGACCCAAAACGCTCCGAAAGGATACGATCAATATGAAGAAAATTCTTGCTTCTATACTCGCCTTCTTTTCCCTCGGCTCAGCAGCAGAAACCACCGAGCCGACCGCGGCGGCAACTGCCGCGGCGGTAAGCGAGTATACAGTAATCAGCGGCGAAGTCCTTGAAATAAACGACAGCTCGCTGACGCTCCTTCTTGATATGGGTGAGGCTCCCAACGGCGAAGCCCCCGACGGGCAGATGCCCGAAAGGCCCGACGGTGATGCACCCAATGGTCAGGCTCCAGAGAAACCAGACGGCGATGCTCCCAACGGTCAGCCGCCCGAAATGCCAAATGGGCAGGCCCCGGACGGGCAGATGACCGGCGGCAGGTCTGTGACCGTCGATACCGCTAACGCGATTATAACACGCGACGGCACGGAAGTCACCGTCAAAGATGTCTCCGTCGGCGACAAAGTATCCGTTTCCGCAAAGGACGGCGAACTGAGCTATACCGAAAACGACGCTGCTCCCGGCTCCGCCCCAGGCGGAGCGCCGGGCGGCTTCGGCGGCAGCAGCGAGGTCACTCAGGGCAGCAGCGCGAACACCATAAGCACCGACGGCGAATACTCCGGTGAAAGCTACAGCTCCACCGGCGACGATGAAAACGCCCTGCGCATCGACGGCGCTGCCGTCACGCTCTCCGGCGTCACAGTGAGCAAGTCCGCAGGCTCCAGCTCCAACCCAGAAAACGGCGACTTCTACGGCGTCAACGCTGCGATCCTCGCGACAAACGGCGCTACTGTGGACATCAAGGATTCCGATATCTCTTCCTCCGCGCAGAACGGAAACGGTGTGTTCAGCTACGGCAGCGGCACGACCGTGAACATCTCCGATTCGACCATCAGCACCACTGCGGATAACTCCGGCGGTATCCAGACCACCGGCGGCGGCACGACGAACGCGAGCGATCTCACCGTCACGACCGCCGGGAATTCCTCTGCGGCGATCCGCTCCGACCGCGGCGGCGGCACGGTGAACGTCGACGGCGGCAGCTACACCTCGAACGGCTACAACTCCCCCGCCGTATATTCCACGGCAGACATCACCGTGAAGAACGCTGACCTCACCGCGAAAAATTCCGAAGCACTTGTCATTGAGGGCAAGAACTCCATAACCCTCGAAAACTGCACCGTCTCCGGAAACATGAGCGACACTGATGGCGCAAGCTCCGATGAAAACGTCCACAGCGTTATGATCTACCAGTCCATGTCCGGGGACGCAGACGTCGGCACCTCCGAGTTTTCAATGACCGGCGGCAGCCTTACCTCGAATAACGGCGATGTGATATACGTCACGAACACCCACAGCATCATAAAGCTCTCCGGGGTTGAGATCACCGACGCGGACGGCGAGGGCTGCTTCATGCGCGTATGCGGCAACAGTGGCAGCCGCGGCTGGGGGTCGGCCGGCTCCAACGGCGCACAGGTCGAGTTCACAGCGGACGGGCAGAATATAAGCGGCGATATCATCGTTGACAGCATCTCCACCCTTGATATGACGCTCACAAACGGCAGCTGCTTTACCGGCAGGATCAGTATTGCGGCGAACCTCACAGGCAGCGCTGCCGTTGAGAACAACGCCGTCATAACCATCGGCGAGGGCTGCACATGGAAGCTCACCGGCGACTGCACAGTGACGAGCCTTACCAACAACGGCACCATTGATTTTAACGGCTACACCATCACTCTCGCCGACGGCAGCGTTCTTAAATAAATTTGAGCACCCGCACGGTTTTCGTGCGGGTGCTTTTGCTTTCAATACCCGTGGTCAAGCGGCTGCCATTGACCACCTTTTGACCTGCCGAGGATCCACATCCAGTTTTTATAGGTGCTGTTCGGGTTCAGTGACCCATCACCGCCGGAGGAGTCAACATCGAAGGACGAGATCAGGACTATGACCTCATCAAGTCCGTTCCTGTCCGCCCACTTCTGATGGTCTTCGGAAACCTCGTCGCCGGCATAGTATATCTCGGTCAGGGTGCAGCCGTTCCAATTACGGCGGAACTGACGCTTCGTGACGTTGATGGCAGAGTTAATGTCGCTTTGAGTATATAGCTCAGACTCCACCTCATGCGTCGCAGCATTGCTCACGTCTCCGCAGGCGCAGAGCGTCAGCAGCATGACGGCACATAAAACAAAACTCGCAATTCTTTTTATCATATCATTATGCTTCCTCTGTTATCGGAGTATTTTCATTTTTGCAGGCGCGCTTTGCAAGATGCGCCGTCCCGGCAGTCAGCAGTGCGGTGACGAGTTCGACCGTCCATAGGGGGAGATAGGCGTTTATAAGTACTGTCGCGGCGTCAACAAGGAAGTGGAGGAAATACGCAAGCAGGAGGTACTTCTTCTCGCCGTACCTCACGGCGCGGAACACGAACAGCGAAAGGCTGATGTGCAGCGTGATGGCGATGACGCGCTCCAGACCGCCGAGGAAGTAATAGGCGCTCGGCGTCTGCCACAGTGCGGAGAGGGACGCCGCGGTCCTGGCGGCGGTATCCGCGTCGAGCGCGGACAGGCTTGCCGCCATGGCGCCGGAATTTATCATAACGGAGCTGACGATGTTGCTCAGCATGGTAAGGCCGATGAGGAGCATTGCTTCGATGCCGCCGTGGCCGACACCGTATATGAAAGCGTTGTCAAAATCCAAGGGCTTCACAAAAAAGCGCATGGCGACATAGCGCCCGGTCTCCTCAAAGAGCGCCGCCATCAGGCCGCCGTAGAGCGCGAAGAGCCACGGGTTTCCGGTGATTGCAGTACCTGTGGAGCCGAGGATGAGTTTATGCGCAAGGCTCTCAAGCAGGACGACCATGACGACGAAAACGCCGCAGCCGATGAAGAACGGCGCAGTCTTGGCGTGCAGCTTCTTCTTTGAATAGACGAACAGCGCTATGGGTAGCGCAAAAGAAACGAGCATAGCAGCGGCCATGCCGGTAATGCTCAGGGCAGGGACAACCTCAAAAGTCATAACAGACCTCCATAACAACACGACGATTACTGTGTTAATATTTTACCACATCGGCTTTCTCATTTCAACAATTGAAATAGTCGAAGCGGGCGGATATAATAGCGGTATAAATTCTATACGCCGGAGGCAGGCATGAGATTCACGAAAATGCACGGAGCCGGAAACGACTTCATTATCATCAACAACATAGAAGAGCGCATCCCTGAGGAGCGGCTCGGAGCGCTGGCAAAGCAGCTGTGCGCCTTTCACACCTCGATAGGCGCGGACGGGCTGATGGCCGTTGTACCGGCGAAGAACGGCGGGGACTACGGGATGCTGTTTTTCAATTCAGACGGCAGTCTCGGCGAGATGTGCGGAAACGGGGCGCGGTGCATCTGCCGCTGGGGCTATGAAAACGGCCTTGCCGACAAGACGCAGCGCGTTGAGACAACGGCGGGACTCGTGACGGGAGAGCGCATAGACCGGCGGCGCTACCGCATACGGCTGAACGACCCATCCGTCATCGACCTGCACAGGCTCGTCACGGTCGGCGGGAAGGATTACGACTGCTGCTACATAGAGCTCGGCTGCCCAGGTCTGCCGCATGCGGTGGTGCGGCTCGACGGCTTCGATAAAATGGACGGGAACGAGCTGAGGGAGCTTGGGCGCGCGCTGCGCTTCTCCCCCGCTTTTCCCAAGGGCGCGAATGTCAACTTCGTCGAGCTGACGGGGCGCGACACGCTCAGGATAAAGACCTTTGAGCGCGGGGTCGAGGACTTCACGCTTGCCTGCGGGACAGGCTGCGGCTCCTCGGTCGCGGCGCTCACGCTGCTGGGGCAGGTATCGGGCAAGGATATTACGCTCCACTCCCCCGGCGGGGTGCTCAATGTCACGCTCACACGGGACGGCAGCACAGTGCGGGACATCTACCTGACCGGGCCGACGAACATAGTCTGCACCGGTGAGGTAACGGACGAGGATCTCATGCTCGAAGCGGAATGAAGATCACAAAAAGCACAGCGGCATATATTGCCGCGATACTTGCCGTCTTGCTGGTCTGCGGCGCGGTCTCACGCTATCTGTTCCAGCTCACGCTCGTGCAGGGGGACTCGATGGAGCCGGCCTATCACAGCGGGCAGCTCATCGTACTCAGCAAGTTCCGCGAGAGCTATGACAGGGGCGAGGTAATTTTGTTCGACTGTGAAAGTCTCGGCTGCACGCTGCTCAAGCGCGTCGCCGCCTGTGGCGGGGACACGGTGGAAATAAAGGACGGCAGCCTGTATGTCAACAGGCTGCCGGTCGAGGGATATACCGATATAAGCTACGCCGGTATAGCATCCGAGGAGCTGCTTATCCCGGAGGGCTGTTACTTTGTGCTTGGAGACAACTATGAAGTCAGCAAGGACAGCCGGTATGACTATGTCGGAATAATAAGCGGGGAAGATATTCTGGGCTGCGTGATAGGTTCAGGTTTTTATCCCCTCAGTCAGCTATGCTGACAGCTCCCCTTGAGAAACAAGGGGAGCCTTTTTGTTAATTCAGCCTTTGCTTCTGATGGCAGTCAGGTCGCATACAGCGGGTCGATGGCTTTGAGCTCATTGAAGGTGTCGATCTCGGTTATGTCGTCAAAGGAGCACTCTCGCACGTGCACCTCATAGTTATTTTTCTTATAGACAAGCGGCACCTGCTCCCAATAGCGCTCTTTGCCGCCGGGGGAGCGGAAGACCTCGTCGATATCCGAGGCGAGCTTCGCGCCGTCGGTCTCCGTCCAATACGAAATGCCGACCATCTGATGGCAGTTCAGGCCGCCGACGGATTCCTTCTTGATGACGCCGGTGGCGTCTGTCTCAAGGCACCAGTCGTCAGTACGCTCAACGGGAATGCCGAGCATATTGGATTCATACTCATACTTCCTGATGAGGGCTTTGTTCCTGAGCACAAGATCGGCTTCGAGCACATAGGCGCTCTGGAGCAGATAGCGCACACATTCCGCCGAGGAGATGTTATTGGCTTCGTTGTACACCGGGTTTTCGACGAACTTGATGTTTGGGTACTTATACAGGAGCTGATCGAACTGCTCGCCAAGATAGCCGCGGACGATCACGATCTCCGGGATGCCGGCCGCGGTGACGGCGTCAAGCAGGGTATCGATTATGCGGGTGCCGTTGACCCTGACAAGGGGCTTGGGGGTATTGAAGGTTATGGGCACGAGCCTGCTGCCGAAGCCCGCGGCGATGAATACCGCGCGCTTCACGCGGTAAGGCTCAAGCGCCTTTATGCCCTCGCCGGTGATGGAGCCGTCCGAAACATAGTGCTTTTCGGCAAGCTCATTTATGACCTTATTGACCGTCCCAAGAGAATGACCGAGCTTTTTTGCGATCTCCCGCTGGGACAGAGCTTCCTGTTTCTCCGACAAAAGAACAAGAGCTTCAAATTCTTTCCTTGTAAGCATAGTGTTTTCCGGGCAGAGGACTCAGTTTTCCTCTGTCTTTTCGCTGCCGGTCTCAGCTTCTGCCTCAACGATTATATCGTCGGACTCGACTTCCTTATTGCGGTTCTCATCAATGCCGAGCTTCTCATTGACCTTTTTCTTGGCCTTTCTCCAATAGATGCCGACGACCGCGCCGACCGCGATAACGACACCGGCGATGGCCTGAATAAGATAGGTCATCACGGAGGGATCGATATACGCCATGGCGTTCGCGCCGAAGAGCAGCATTCCCGCAAATGCGAAATAGACTATCCCAAACAATTTAAGAGTTCTTTTCATTATTTTCTTTCCTTTCACGTACCTTTTTCTGCACAGCGGCAATGATATACTTTGCGCCGACCTCTGCGCTGCTGCCAACATTATAAACCATTTCGTCAAGGGTCTTGCTTATTATATCGCGGTAGCCGTCCTTATTCTCCAAAAGCTCACGCACCGCGGCATCGATATCCCCAAGCCTGTCAGGGTCGATATCACGCCCCAGCACCTTGCGCAGGGCGATGTTCATCGGCACGATCGGGAGCTTGTCATACTCCGGGTTCATGATCTTCATCGGGGTGTTCACGAAAAGAACGGGGCGCTTGGTGGTAAAGGCATACTCCCAGGCGATATCAGACCAGTCGGTAATGAGCATGTCCGCCGAGAACACCGTCGAGTTTGAGGAGAAATCGGTCTGTATTTCGATATCGGGATCGGCGCTGTATCGCTCTTTGAGCAACTCCATATAGGCGGCGCGGTGACGGACGTGCTGAGGATGCGGACGGACGATGATATGATAACCCTTTCCGGAGAGATTGTCCAGTATTTCCGAAATGCAGCTGTCAACGATATTGTCCTTCTGCCACGACGGGGCGATGAGTATCTCCTTCTTCTCATGCTCCGGCCAGTCCTTCGACTCGTAATCCGCGATCATTTCATCAAGCAGGCAGTAGCCCCAGTTCACAAGCTCCTTGCGCTTTGTACCGTTGAGCTCTTCAAGCGCGCGGAGCTCCTCATTATGGTAGCTGCCGCAGCAGAGCACCGTATCATAATGGTCGACGCAGCCCTTGCGCAGGGTCAGGTTATAGCTGCCCATGCCGTGCGGAAGATAGATATACTCGATATTGTCCCTGACATAGCTGCGCTTGATATGGAAGTTCTCGATGTCCGGCATCGTCATGACCATAACGTCGCAGTCGAGCTTCATCATGAGGACGATGAGCTTCTTCTCGGCAATGTAATACGGCTTGAGGTTGGGCTGAGTCTCCGCGATTCTGAATACCTGATCGTTCGGGTCGCTCGTGATATAGTGTACGGTCAGGTTGGTGTTTTTCAGGATATACTCGATTATCCCTTTGTAATACTTATAAAAGCCGCTGCTCTCGGAATAGAAAACAAGGTGCTTGTTCACGACGGAGAAAAAGCGGTTATAGTCAAGGCGCTCGCGTCTGGCCTCGGCGCGGGTCTGCTTCTTACCGCCGCTGCCGAGGGCTTCGATGCTCTCAAGCTGCCGACGGCTCTCCTCAAGGCGCGCATAGTCCACATAGTCGCCGGGCTTTATGACGGCGTTGAGAATATACATCTGGGCAATGGAGAAGAGATTGCTGAATATCCAGTAGAGCGCGACGCCGACCGAGACGAAATAGCCAAGGTACAGCGACAGGCCGACCGAGAGGATGAGCATACTGTATTTATTCCACTTGGACTGCTCGGACTGGAGGACATTGCTCCTGTTCTGCGCGGCGCACATGAGCCACGCGGACGCGCCTGCAAGGATCGGCGAGAGGATGAGCCAGCCGCCGCACTCGCTCGGAACAAGGCCGAGGCCAACGCCGCAGAAGAGCATATCGACTGTGGGGTCTGCCATGCCGCGCTTGATGCCGGCAATCACACCCATCAGCAGCACGAGCTGCACGACGGTGGGGATTATGCTCAGAAGCGGATGGTAGCCTTCCTTTTTGTACAGCGCGCTCTGCCCCTCGGCTATCGCGTCGGGATCGCCGTAATGGTTCACCTTGAGGAAGTTTACATCCGGCTGGAGCTTCACCATCTTTATGGAGTTCTTATGCACCCACACCGACAGCGGCAGCAGAATGATCTTGGTGAGCAGCGTGAAAATGATGACCGCCCAGCCGAAATTGCCGCAGAGGTCATAGCACAGCCGCAGCGCCCATTCAAATGCTTTTTCCAACCATTCCATTATCTCTGTATCCCCGTAATTCTTTATTTCAGTTCGTAAACAGTGCCGGTAGGTGCGAAGGTCGTCATATCCTCGGCGCTGCCGGTCTGCGCATATTCCGTGAGGAAGGAGGTCTTCCCAAGCTCATGCCAGAGGAAGCGGCGGGTGCGCTCGTCGCCCTCCTGCCAATCAAAGACGCCGTCCGAGCCTTCGCCGTCCAGCAGCCGCTGATACGCCTGTTGAAGATCGTCATAGGATATCGGAGCATAGCTCACGGTCAGTTCGTCATGCTGCTCGCCGCGCCCCTTGATAAGGAGAACCGGGTTCTGATTCATATTGCGCAGATCGGTATCGTTATGGCTGCCGTGGTCGGACATGATGATCATGGCCGTATTGTCATACACCCCGGCCTCCTTCATCTGGCTCAGGAACAGATCGAGCATTGTGAAGTTGGCTTCTATGACATCCCGGTACGGGCTGGATTCGAGGACGTTGAAGTCCTTATCATAGACATGCGGCTCATGTGCGCCCTCAAGGTGGATGTACTTGAAGCGCTTTTCGCCGCCGGAGGTGATAGGAGAATCGTTTTTGAGCGTATTGTAAAACGAGAGGTCTGACCAGTCGAAATAGCTGCGGCCGTCGTCGCCGCCGTATTTTATGGACTCATTGAGCCTGCCGGGGAGATCGTAGCCAAGGTATTTGAGATCCCACGGCGCATGCTTGATGATGGTCATCTTTATCATGAGCTTGCACATATACAGTGCGGAATCGGGCACAGGCTGATCCAGAGTCAGATTCTCAAAGCTGTCCGGAGCGATCGTAGAAAGAGCATAGCCGTCAGACAGATACAGTCCCCTCCGGTAGCCCTCCTGATCGATGCGCTCCAGAAGCGGAGAGGACGCATACGCCTCGCGCCCATAGTCGGCAAAGGACTCCTGCGCTTCATACCACTGCCCCGTCAGGATCAGCGGGATGGAAAGCTGCGAGTACGGATAGCCGCCGACGGTGTTTCTGAAATATGTAAAGTCGCTGAATATCTCGCTGTAATGCGCGTCGCGCGCCATGGTCTGCTCAAAGGCGGTGGAATCCACGGCGTCAAGGACGACTATCAGGAAATTCTCATCATCGGAATAGTCGAACATATCCTCATCCGTCGCGATGAGTGTGCGGCTTTTATCCGAAAGCTCGGTGGTAAGAAAGACCGTGCCGAGTGTGACGGCAAGAATAAGGGCGACGGCAAGGCCGGCATAGGAGCCGAACTTCACGAGGCGGCTGCCGCCAAGCTTTTTCACGAGCACCAGCACCGCGGCAATGACGATGAGCCACAGGGCTATGGAGCAGATACGGTCAACAGGAAAGCTGCCCCAATCCACGGGCTTACCGTCCATGGCCGGCAGATCCCACACAAGGAAGCTGCCCTGCACCCAGCAGCAGATAAGCGCGACAAGGCAGGCCGCACTCACAATGTTATACAGCTTCTCGCTTATCCTGCGGGCAATATACAGCACCAGAAGCGCAGCGAGAAAGGCGGCGGCAAACAGCCCCAGCGCGTACGGGAGCATCTGCCCTGCCGTGAACCAGAACTCAAGCTGATTTGTCACATACAGCTCATACGGGGCATAGATAAAAAGCGTAAAGCACAGCGCAAAGGCGATGAGCGCCCCTGACAGGATGCTGTATTTGTTTTCTTTTTTGGAGTCAGCAGCAGCTTTCATTCCATAAAGCCCTTTCTGGAGAAAAGTTTAATATAATATTTATAGTACCACACAGTGCGGCATTTTTCAACCAAACACTGCTCAATCTATCGGTTCATAGAACATATCAAGATATTCCTCAAGCGTCACGCCGAGGTCGTATATCTCCTTGGCCGCGTCAAGGCCGACATAGCGGTAATGCCACGGTTCATAGATGATGCCGGTAATGTCGCTGCTGCCGTTGGGGTAGCGGAGGATGAAGCCGTACTTCCAGGAGTTTTCCATGAGCCATTTCTGCGTTGAGGTCTGCTCCTGACCCTCGTCAAGGTAGGGATAGTTGAGATCGATGATATCCGCGGCAAGGCCGAGCTGATGCTCGCTCGTGCCGGGGATGGCGACAGACTGCGCCGCGATCTCCGGCGCGTCCTTCGGGTCGGTACCGGCGGCGACAAGACGCGCGATCTTGTTATTGAAGAGGTACTGCTGCTTTTCCATGGTGCGGTAGCCGGAGCATATGTACGGATCGTTCCCGGCTTCTGCGCAGTCGGCGATCATCTGAAGGAGAGCGTCGGCACAGCGCGTGTCTATATACTGCCACTCGTCCCCGTCGTCATTGACGAGCTGAAGCTCCGTCTCCCAGTCCTCTGGCAGTTCGTGCCAGGGGTTGACGAGCGTGAGCAGCTCCGTGCGCTCCCTGAGCTTCGGGGTGGGTTCGGGAGTTGGGGTAGGCTCCGGCGTCGGCTCCGGCGTCGCCGCAAGCTCCGCGGGTGCAGGCTCCGGTTCGGCAGGCACGGTGAACAGCTCCGGCATGCCGAGCACTGCGAGCAGGAGCGACGCGCAGACCAGCAGCAGCGCCAGCATGGTTATAAGCCCCGCTCTTTCCCTTGTTTCAAGCTTCAACTAAGGTCACTCCTCTTATGTATCAGAACGAAATGATGCCAAGATGCTCAAGCAGGATCTTGACGCCTATAAGGATAAGGACAGCTCCGCCCGCACGCTCCGCCCATGCCTTGAAGCGCAGGCCGAAGATATGGCCGATATAAATGCCGAGGGCTGACAGGCAGAAGGTCGTAACGCCGATAAGGGAAGCCGAGGGCAGAATGCGCACACTGAGGCAGGCAAAGGTCACGCCGACGGCGAGAGCGTCGATACTCGTGGCGACGGCCATCATGAGCATTGTCCTGACGCCGAAATCGTCATTGAGCTCCTCCGCCTTGGAGAAGGATTCCTGGATCATGTTCACGCCGATTATCGCGAGCAGACCGAAGGCGATCCAATGGTCAAAGCTTGTGATGATATGCTCAAAGCGTGAACCGAGAAACCAGCCAATGACGGGCATGAGAAACTGGAAGCCGCCGAAGTACGCACCGGCAATAAGCGCGTGCTTTACGCCGAGCTTCTTCACGCTCAGCCCTTTGCAGACGGACACGGCGAACGCATCCATGCTCAGCCCGACGGCGACAAGCAGCAGTTCAACAAAACTCATTGACAAATTCTCCTCAAAAGTTTAACATTAATAAATAAGGGTGAGAATGATTTTCACCCATAGCGGCAACGATACCGTATAACTGTACAATACGGAAACGTAAAAGTCAAGAAAACAACGGTATATCAACAAATATTGAAACCAGGGAAAGGACGGTTTTTATGAACGAAGTTTGCGAAATGCTCAAGAAAGCGGGCACATATTTCATCGCCACCTGTGAGGACGGGCAGCCCAGAGTCCGCCCCTTCGGCACGGCGCACATCTATAACGGCAAGCTCTACATCCAGACGGGCAAGTCCAAGTCCGTATCGCGCCAGCTGCACCAGAACCCGAAGCTGGAGATATGCGCGATGCTCGACGGCGGCGAGTGGCTGCGCGTCGAGGCATCCGCCGTTGAGGACGACGACCGCGAGGCGCGCGTGAGTATGCTCGACGCGTATCCTGAGCTCAAGAGCATGTACTCCCCCGACGACGGCAACAGCGAGGTATGGTACCTGCGCAACGCAACGGCGACGGTATACTCCTTCACCAAGCCTCCGAGAGTTATAAAATTTTAAGTAAGCTGCATCTACGCAGGTAGATGTGACGTTTTATCCCCTCAGGCGCTTCGCGCCAGCTCCCCTTGAGAAACAAGGGGAGCCTTTGGAAGAAAACTCCTTGATAGTCTGATCGCCGCCCTGACGGGCGGCGATTTTTTATTCGTCGAGCTTATAGGTGATGTCGTTGCTGAAATCGAGCCTCGGCTCGGTGCGGTTCAGCACGCGGGTGAGCGCCGGGAGATGCTTGAAGATAACGAGCGCCGACGTGAAGATGGCAAGGCGCAGGATGAGCGAATCATCAACGATCAGGATGCCGAGGACGATATACGACAGCGCGCCTATGACAGCGCCGAGGGAGAGATACTTCGTCGCAAACGTCGCGATGGCGGTGACGACCAGCACGGCAATGCCGAGGGATACGTCCGCGGCGAAGGCCGAGACGATCAGGCATATGCTCGCATGGCTGCCCTTGAAGTCATAGTAAATGGGATAGAGTCTGCCAAGAGTCAGGCAGAAGCCCGCGAACGCGCGCCCCGCCTCGGCATGATCCTTGATGCCGAGAAGGATGCCGCCGATGAAAATGGGGATCAGATCCTTCACCAGCTCAACGAGCAGGAGCTTCACAAAGCCGCCGGTACCGTAGATGCGCCGGAAGTTTGAAAGCCACACATTGCCGCGGCCAAGCTTCCACAGGCCGCGCCGGAACACGAAGTTCGAGGCGAGCACCATGGTATCCAGCCCGCCGAACATATACGCGAAGAACGCCGTCGGGATCAGCAGGAGCATATATACTGTCATTCCTTATCCCCTTTCTGGCGGATAACGATGCGGATGGGCGTACCCTCAAGGCCGAAGACCGTCCTGAGCTGGTTTTCGATATAGCGCTGGTAGGAGAAATGGAACAGCTCGCGGCTGTTGCAGAAGATGACGAAGTTCGGCGGCTTGATGCCGGTCTGGGTCATGTAGTATATCTTCAGGCGGCGGCCCTTGTCCGTGGGCGGCTGCACACGCGCCTGCGCATCGGCAAGGACGTTATTGAGCATGCCGGTGGAGATGCGCATATTGCTCTGGTCATTGACGAAGTTGATGAGCTCAAAGAGCTTTTCGGTGCGCTGGCCGGTGGCGGCGGAGATAAAGATGATGGGCGCATAGCTCATGAAGCTGAGGTCGCGCATGATGTCCTTGCGCATCTTCTCCATGGTGCCCGTCTCCTTATCGACCAGATCCCACTTGTTGACCGCGACGATACAGGCCTTGCCGGATTCATGTGCAAGTCCTGCGATCTTGGTGTCCTGCTCGGTGACGCCGTCGCGCGCGTCGATCATGATGATGCACACGTCCGCACGCTCGACCGCGAGCTGCGAGCGCATGACGGAGAATTTTTCTATCTTTTCATCGACCTTCGACTTGCGGCGGATGCCTGCGGTGTCGATGAACATATATCTGCCCTGCTCGTTTTCAAACATGGTATCGACCGCGTCGCGCGTGGTGCCGGCAATGTCGCTGACGATCAGACGCTTTTCGCCGAGGATACGGTTGATGAGCGAGGACTTGCCGACATTCGGCTTGCCGATGACGGCTACCTTGATGCAGTCGTCCTCCTCGTCCTCCTCTTCGGCGGGCGGGAAATGCTTCAGGCACTCGTCAAGCAGGTCGCCCGTGCCGTGGCCGTGCACGGCGGAGACGGCGATAGGATCGCCGAGGCCGAGGGAATAGAACTCATATATGGCGGGATCCTCCGCTCCGGTGGAGTCAGCCTTGTTCACGGCGAGCACAACGGGCTTGCGCGAGCGCAGAAGCATATTGGCAACGTCCTTATCCGCAGCGGTGACGCCGGTACGGATATCGGTGACGAGGACGATAACGGTGGCAGAGTTTATGGCGATCTGCGCCTGCTCGCGCATATAGAGCAGGATCTCGCTGTCGGTGGTCGGCTCGATGCCGCCGGTATCGACAACGTCGAACTTGCGGCCGCACCACTCGCACTCGGCATAGAGCCTGTCGCGCGTGACGCCGGGGGTATCCTCAACGATGCTGAGTCTGCGCCCGACAAGGCGGTTAAACAGCATTGATTTGCCGACGTTCGGCCGGCCTACTATTGCAACAAGAGGTCTTGACATTCAGTTTCCTCCTAATAATTTTCAGTTCTGATTATACTTATAAAACGCTTCGTGCGACTCCTCGCGCACGGGGAGCTTCACCTCAGGCAGGACGCCGCTTATCGCGTCCCAGAGGGCAAAGCCGTCGCTCTCGATAGGATAGATTGGCACGCCGAGCGCTTCGACCGCTTCCTCAAGCAGCACATCGTCAAGGAAATCCATCTCCTGACGGCGCAGCATATTCTGTGAAATGAACAGGCGCTCGCCCAAGGGCTTATCCTTGAGCTGACGGATAAGGTCGCCGCCGGTTATAAGGCCGCTGACGTTGATGCTGTGGCCAAAAAAGTCGTTTTCAATGGCATAGACGCGCCCCTTGATGCCGGGATATTTCTCGCGCGCCATGGCGATAAATTTTTCAAAATACGGCGCAACGGAGGTGCCCGTGGCAATGGAGAAGTCGGTATAGTCCGGCTCGTCCGAGAGCTTCAGCGCGGAGCGGAACTCCGTTTCCAGCAGGCGAATCATGCCGACGCCGTTTTCAAGCTGGGTATATTCCTCATAAAAGTCCTCATCCGGAAGCTCGCGCCCGGCCTTGATATACATCTCATCGCCGCAGAAGAAAATGCGCGTGCCGTGGCGGTGGACGCATTTATCGCCGAAGCTCTCGACAAGGTCGATAGTCTCGGCAGCGTGCTCAGGCGTAAAAGGCGTGAGCGGATAGAGCTTTTCGCGGAACTTCGTGAGCCCGACGGGGACGATGGAGACGCTGTGCACCGCCGGGTGCATCTGCTCAAGATCCTGCATGGAGCGCAGAAGCTCCTCCCCGTCATTGAGGCCGGGGCAGCAGACGATCTGGCAGTTCATGACGATGCCCGCCTTCGCAAAGCGGCGCATGACATCGATGCTCTCCCCGGCTCTTTTATTGCGCAGCATTTTGCAGCGCAGCTCAGGATTCGTCGTCTGGACGGATACGTTTATGGGGCTTATATGCAGGGCGATGATGCGCTCGATCTCTCGCGGGGAAAGGTTCGTGAGCGTGATATAGTTGCCGAGGAGGAAGCTCAGGCGCGCATCGTCGTCCTTGAAATACATGGTTTTGCGCATACCGCGCGGGAGCTGGTCGATGAAGCAGAACACGCAGGCGTTCGAGCAGGAGCGCGGCTTATCCATAAGGTAGCTCTCAAAATTGAGGCCGAGGTCGCCGCCTTCGTTCTTCTTTACATCCAGCTCATACTCGCTGCCGTCCGGCCTTTTCAGGCGGACCTTCAGCGACTTGTCATACGCGAAGAACTTGTAATCGAGCACGTCGAGGATCTGGTTGCCGTTGATGGCAATGACGGTATCTCCCGACTCCACTTTGCCGTATAATGGACTCGTCTCATCGACGGATTTTATATAATTATCCTCCATGAGCGTGCCCCCCTTAAAACAGCAGAATATGGCTTGAGGAGGAGCGGCCTGACGCCTCTCCTCCTCAAGCATCTTTTACTTGCTCTCCTCAACAGCGATGACGGTACGGCCATTATACTGACCGCAGGCCTTGCAAGCACGATGAGGCATGCAGAAAGCGCCGCAGTTGGGGCACTTTATCACATTGGGAGCGGTGAGCTTCCAAACGGAAGAACGTCTCTTATCACGTCTCTGTCTTGATACTTTTCCTTTCGGGACTGCCATGTTGACACCTCCTGTTGACGGCTGTTTTGAGCAGCTCTAATTTTAGGTTCTGCGTTATTTATCCAAAAGCTGCTCAAGCACAGCAAATCTTGGATCAATTTGTTTCCGGCACCCGCAGGGGCCGAGGTTGAGGTTTTTGCCGCATGTGGGACAGAGACCCTTGCAGTCCTCCTTGCAGAGGAACTTCGTCTCCATATCCAGAATGAAGCAGGTTTCGAGAACTTCGCTGAGGTCTATCCCGTCGCCCTCCAGAGTGAAGAGCTCAGGATCGTCACCGGTGTTCTCCTCCACGATGACGGCGTCGAGAGGGGTCACTTTAACGCTTTCGAACTCACAGCCGCAGCGGTCGCAGATGCAGATCATCTCCGCAGTCAGCTCCCCCTCCAGCCGGAGAACTCCGGCCTCATTGTAGACCCGGCCTTCCGCACGGGGCTTTGCCTTATATTCCTTTATCTGCGGGAAATCCAGCCCCTCCGTCTCCAATTCGCACTCGAACGGAACCGAGCCGCCGGGAATCTCGATTATCTCTCTCAGGTTAAGAAACATACACGCACCTCGCACAGACGCCTTAGTATTATAGATTACTTGTCAAGACTTGTCAACACTAATTTTATATAGTATAATTCAGAAAATCACTGGAATAAAGGGGTTTTTGCACAGCATGAAAGAGCTGACAGTCAAAAACAACGACGCCGGGCAGCGTCTCGACCGGTTTATAGGCAAAGCCGTGCCGCTCCTGCCCGAATCGCTGCTGCAAAAATACATCCGCCTCAAGCGCATAAAGCTCAACGGCAAGGGCGCAAAGCGCGACACGCGCCTTGCATCGGGGGATGTACTTCAACTATATATAAACGACGAGTTCTTTGAAAAGCCGCGCGAGGAGAACTCCTACCTCAAGGTCGGCACCCCGCGGCTGACGATAGTCTACGAGGATGAGAACATCCTGCTGCTGGACAAGAAGCCGGGCGTGCTGTGCCACAGCGCCGGTACCTGGGATTATAACACGCTCATCGCGAATGTTCAAGCGTACATGGCGCAAAAGGGCGAATGGAAGCCCAAGGAGGAAAACTCCTTTGCCCCGGCGCTCTGCAACCGCATCGACCGCAACACCGGCGGCATCGTCATCGCAGCGAAAAACGCTGAGGCTCTGCGCATCCTCAATGAGAAAATACGCGACAGGGAGATAGAGAAGTTCTATCTCTGCGCCGTGTCCGGCAGGCCGCGCCCCACCTCCGGGCGGCTTGAGAACTATCTGTTCAAGGATGCGAAGAAGAATCAGGTATTCATAAAGGATAAGCCAGAGCCGGGCTGCAAGACCGCGGTCACGGAGTACCGCGTACTGTGCAGCAAAGGGCAGCTGTCGCTCGTGGAGTGCAGGCTGCTGACGGGGCGCACGCACCAGATCCGCGCGCAGATGGCGCACGCGGGCTGGCCGCTGCTCGGCGACGGGAAATACGGGCGCGAGCGCTTCAACAAGGACTTCGGCGAAAACGGTCAGGCGCTCTATTCCTACCGGCTGCGCTTCGAGTTCCCGACGGACGCGGGCGCACTTGAATATCTGCGCGGGAAGGAGTTCCGGGTCGAGCGCGTGGACTTCGCGGAAAAATATTTCGGCGTGACCGAACTTGATTTTGAATAAC
>CAKTPR010000003.1 GCA_934591725.1 uncultured Oscillospiraceae bacterium | reverse complement strand
TTCGGGTAAAGCTCCGAGCACATCTTGCGGCCATAGAGCGGGATCATCAGCGTTTCCTGCACGGTGTTCTTCTCGATTTTATATTTCATAAGTCTCTCTCACTTCCTGATAAATTTCAGCTCCGGCATACGGTCGTGCTCCGCGATATAGCACAGCATTTCCGCAAAGCCCTTCGGGTCGCGTATCTGGTACTGCATATGGTCATGCCCCTCAAACACGGGGAAATTGCCGTGGGGGTAAGCCTGCATCACAGCGTCACGGTATTTGAAATGGTCCTCGATGCTGCCGAACTCAAAGTACGTGTGCCTTTGCAGCTCCTCGGAAAGCTCCGGGAAGGGCTGATCCTCAAGGCTGTCATCCATCTGGCGGCGCATATTGCCGTAGCTGAGCGCCTCGCCCGCCGCAATGAAGTAGGGGCGGATCGAATCATCATCGCACCAGAGTATCTTTTTGAGCGTCGCGCCCTTTGACCAGTACAGGCTCTTTATCGCCAGATACAGAAACGGCACCATTATTTTCCGCGTCGCCTTGCCTATCTGCGCGAACTGCCCGCCGTCGAAGAACACGTGTCCGACCGGCAGCTTTGTCCGCGTCAGGAATGCCGCGGCAAGGTCTGCGCCGATGGAGGACGCCGTGACGAGCGCAAGGCTCTCGACGCCCTGCCCGCGCAGGAAGTCCTCGATCTGCCGCACCTCGTCCTCCTTTCTGATGTATTTCTGCCCGGCGCAATAGACCGTCGAGGTCGGCAGGATGCAGAAGAACTTATCCTGCATATGCTTTGCCACCGGCTCGCTGCTCTCGCCGGTCACGCCCATGGCGTGAAAGAACAGCGTGGCGGGGTTCTTTCTGTCGCCTGAAGTTTCAAAGCGCATAGTCTCACCTTATTTCACGATCAGCGCCATGATTCCCGCCAGCACCGCCGCGATGATGGCCATGCCGACCGTGCCGAACAGCCACTTCTTGCGCTTGGCCTCAACGGGGATATAGGGCTTGAGGTCTTCCGTGCCGGGGATAGTCCATGCCTTTGTGTGCCCGACCCAGTATTCGTCAATGAAAAACCTGTCAATAAGGTTCAGCACGAGCAGCATCGCGAGCATCTGCCAGAAGCCAGCAACAAAGCCGCGCGCGCCGTTTATGACGTATACGCACACGAGTATGTAGACGATGTATATCGGCAGGCACACCACCTTGAATAGCATCTGGTTGTGCCTTATCTTCTCCCTTGTCGTGAGCCCCATAGAGATGCAGCGCTCCTGCACGTCCGGTTCATATAGGTGCAGCAGCCCTACCGCGCCCTTGCGTATGCCGACGGCGCACACTAAAACCAGCAGCGCGCCGAGTCCGATTCCTTCAATGATCGTTGTAAGCAGCATTATTTATTCCTCCTGTATCCTTCCTCGTCCCGGTATTCGGGATGCTCCTTCAAATACGGGTCTTTATCCCCGCATATCGTATAATCGCACCTGCAGCCGTTTGCGCAGGTGGTAGTGCGCACGAGCTTTGCGTGTATCAGCTCCATGGACGCATAGTCCACATTGCACAGGGCGGGCATGATGTCCGTCAGCCCGTGCCTGATTGCAAATTCCGCCGCGGGGCAGGCCGTGAATTCATAATAGATAGGCTTATCCTTATCAAACGGCGCGACAGCCATTTCGTAATCGTGCCACTCGTCGCAGCGCTTCTTTGCCGTGCAGAAAGCCTTGTACATCAGCTTCTTGAAAAAGGGCTTGTTGCAGTCGACAAACCTTGAGAGCTTGCGGAAGGACGGCAGGATCAGGTTTTCCTCGATCTCCTCGATCTCCCGGAAGCCGTTCACGTCGATCATCTCATAGCACGCCTTGCGATCTGTCGGGGTAAAAACGCCGCGGCTGCGGTTCTGCTTTTCGATGACCTTCAATATCTCTTCCTCAGGCAGGGTAAAGGACTTTTTCGCGCCGCTGAGCTTATACACTGCGCGCAGTGCCGATGCAAAGAAACTCATACTTTTTACCTTCTTTCAGCTGATCATTCTCTTCATCTTCCTACGCCTTTCAGATAGCCGCTCTTTGCGTTCTCCTCGGTGTCGTCGTCCTCCTCGTATGCGTCATAGGGCGCGGCGGGGTCGTGTACGCGCTTGCCGAACGGCGAGCAGAGCTCGTCCTTATGGGCAAAGGCGAAGCTGAAATTATCCGTCCAGCCGGTGTGCCCCGTGATGAACACCGGGCTCAGCCCGCGCGCACGCAGCCTCTCTTCAAGCGCTGCGAGCGACTTCACCGCAAGCTTGTTGTCCTCGGCGAGCGCGGAGATAAAGCTGTATCCGCCGTCCGCGCCGAACCAGATTGTGTCCCCGGTGAAGAGGTATTTGTCGTCAATGAGGTACACCATGTGTCCCCATGTGTGTCCGGGGACGAGGAAGCACTCTATCTTTATCCCGTCGATGTCAATGACCTCGCCGTCGTGCAGGAGGACTTTCTCGTTATTGATCGTGACCTGCGGCAGCTTATAGAGGTGGTAGATCACCTTGCGGCGCACCTCGCCCGTGAGATAGCGGTTCTCCGTCTCGCCGACGTACAACGTCGCGTCACGGAACAGGCCGGGACTGTCGGCCTCGACCGCACCTACATGGTCGGTGTCCTGATGGGTGATGAGGATGTGCTTTATGGACTTGGGGTCGATGCCGAGCCAGCTCATCTTCTCCTCAAGGCGCTCATAATTGTACCCGGCGTCGATCATTATGGTGGCATCGCCCTTGCGGTAGAAGAATATATTCGCCACCCATTCGCGCACACAGGCGACATTCTCGTCTATCCAGCCGGTGTTCAGGGGCTTGAAGATCTCCTTGCCCCGGTACATTTTGCTCATTTCCTTTTTCTGGAACTCGGTCGCTTTCTTGGACATGCTCTCCCCCTCATTTCCTGGCCGTTACGCACAGCCAGCCCTTGTTGTTTTTATGTATCTGTACACCGTGGAACCCGCTCTGTTCCAGCGTCTGCTTGAGCTGGACGTCGCGGTAGATGGTCATGCCGTCGATCATTTCCGTCCATTTATCGTCCTTATCGGTGTCGCCGCTGCTCTCGTTGCAGATGAAGAACGTTCCGCCCGGTTTGAGAACCCGGAACACCTCTCCGAAGCAGCGCGGGAGCCCCGGCCAGAAATAGACCGTCTCGAACGCCGTGACAAGGTCGAACTGCGCCCCCTTGAAGCCAAGCTCCGACACATCGCCCTGCTGCACCGTGCAGCGGCCGCAGGCGATCGCGCTCTGGTTGAGCTTCCGCGCCCGCTCGACGCTGACCTCGGAATAATCAACGCCGTTCACGATGCCCTGCGGGCAGCGTTTAAGCAGCGCCTTTATGTTAGCACCGCCGCCGCAGCCGCAGTCGAGCACCTTTGCGTCGGGCGCGATGCTCAGAAATTGCAGACCCCAGCCCGCGAGGGCGCGGTGGCCGATGTTCATCATCGTCACCATGAGCTTGCCGCCGAGTCCCGTCGGCTTGCGTGTGTTTTCAAAAAATGACATACTGCACCCTCAACCTTTCTCAAGCACGAATATCTTGTTAGAAATATTCCGAATCGCCGGGAGCTTATCGAGCAGCTTATAGACCGGCACGAACTGAGCCATGCCCTCGGTCAGGCTGTGCTCCTCTCTGAAGCGGAAGCCCGGCAGCAGCTTTACGAGCGCCGCGCCGTTCTTCACGCCCCATGTGAACTTGGCGTTGCTGCCCTCGATGGATTTTTCCTTGAAGCTCTTCACGACCATCGGGTTCATCGTCTCGACGAACACGGTCACGCTCCCGAAGCGCCCGGCGATCACTTCAAAGATGCGCTGCACGTCCGCTTCGCTCAGGTACATTGTAAGCCCCTCGATGATGACGAGCACCGGCGCGCCCCGCTCCGCGATCTCGCCGCCCCAATCGTCCATTGCGGACATGGCGATCTGCGAGATGCTTCCCTCTTCCGGCAGGAGCTTTTCACGCACGGCGATCGTCTCCGGCAGGTCGAGGTTATACCAGTGGGCATAGCCCTCCATGCGGTAGCAGCGCGTGTCGAGCCCGCAGGCGATGTTGACGACGACCGCGCCGGGGTGCGCCGCGAGCCAATCTGAGGTCAGCTTATCCAGCACGATAGTGCGGGCGATGACGCCGCTGTGCATGGGCGCGTCCTTATCCGCAAGGGAGAAGTCATAGTCAAGCCCGCCGATGATCTCCTCGGCCTTCGCATCGTGTATCGCGCCGCGGCCGCGGCTCTCCTTCACGCGGGCATAAACCGTCTGCAGCATAGTCTCCGGTACGCCGGAGAGCTTTATTTTTTTATCCATGTCATTTTACCTCCCCTGTTTTCAACTGCTGCCCCGCCCAGACGGCGTTCACCGCCATCCAGATGCAGAGCGCTGCATTCCCTGAGCCCTGGCTCAGTACAAAATCCCAAGTGGAAACCTCCGCGCCCAGCAGCTGCCGGATGTCCGGGATCAGGACAAATATGAGCTGCCAGACGAGCTGGTGAAATATGAACATCCGCCGCGGCAGAACGGTCTTACCCGTCAGCACCGCGTAAGCGCTGCCGAGGATGAGCAGGAACATACCTGCGTAGGATATCAGCATTGATGGGCTCAGCCGCGCATACTGCGCCTGAATGAGTGCCGTGGTCTCCTCCCGGCCTAAAAGCGGGGCGAGCGTGTTCGTCCAGTCGGCAAGGCTGCCGATGAACAGATGCAGCGTACCGGCAGAGCTTACATAGATAACGCCGCCGATAAGGATGGCAAGCCGTGTCCTGCGGTACTCCGGCTTTATCTGGTCGCGGCAGGCGCGCACGGTGAAGAAGCCCAGCGCCATGCCGGTGAGTCCCGTCGCTGTCAGCAGCGGCAGCCGCCACGGCTCATATGCTCCGCTCAGGTAATATTCCCGTGCGAACAGCCCGCTGTCTCCGGTGTACGCGGGGATAACGCTCAGGCACAGGTCGCCTATCAGCATCAGCAGCGCGCCGAGAGCGCCGAGCAGGCAGTCCCGCCGGTAGCTTTTAAGGTCAAGCGTCATGTTTCTTCATCCCTTCCGGCAGACGAACCACGCGATGCCTTTGAGGTTCCCGACAGTCACGACCGCGTACATATTTTCAAGACGCACCCTCAGACTCGATACAGTCTCATAAGGCGGGGTGAAGAACTTCATCCGCTCATAGAGCCTGCTGACAAAGCGGTCTGTTCTCCCGCACTCACCGGCGACGTAGAAGCAGCCGCAGAACGTCCCGCCGGGCTTGAGCACCCGGAGCGTCTCGCAGTAGGCCGCCTCCTTATCGGGAAAGGCGTGAAAGCCGTTGAGCGACAGGACGATATCAAAAGTCCCGTCCTCATACGGCAGCGCGCCGACGTCTCCCTGACTGAACGTGACGTTTTTGAGCCCCAGCTTTTCCGCCTTTTCACGCGCCTGAGCCATCATGTCGGGCGAATAGTCAAGGCAGGTTATATCCGCATCAGGCAGCGTCTTATAGACCGGCATGGTCAGGATGCCCGTGCCGACAGGGACTTCCAGCAATTTCCCGGAAAACCCCTCCGGTATGCCCGACAGCGCCTTCTCAAGATAATTGTCGCACTCCGCCTTGTCCATGTCCCACACTATGCGGCACACTGCTCTGCCGCCCGGCGTGGAGCAGGTTATCATTCCGTCATAAAAGCTGTTGCTGCCTGTCATGCGATAGGCGCTGCGTATCGCGTCCCTGCGTTCCATAAGCTCCCTCTTTCTCCGTTAAATTCATTTAACCAGCGATTACGTGATTATGAGTTAGACAAGGCTAACTCATGGCAACTTTACAAATTATCAAAAAAGCCTCGCAGAGTTTTTCGCCGCGCACGGCGAAAAATAAATCAAATCCATTTTCTCCGGCGGCGTGTACGTCGGAGAAAATACTTCTCGCGTAGTGAGTGTCGAGCTTGCGAGGCACAGAACGGAGCGCAATCTTTTTTTGTCAAAGAAGCTCGAAGAGATTCTTTGACAAGTTGAGTTAGAACAGTTCTCTGCACGCGCCGCGCACCAGAGTTTCGAGGACCTTTGGATAAAGCTCCCCTATCTGCTCCTGATGCGAGACGGTCAGGATAAGCCCGCGCACGGTCGCCGCAGCAAGAGCCATGCCGCCCTTGGGCTGCAGGCCGCTGCCCTCCAAGAGCGCGCGGATGTGTACCTCGTCGTCATGGTAATGTGCGGACTTGACCTCCTGCGGCAGCCTGCGCAGCAGAAACTCCGCGTCGTTCTCGATGAAGACAAAGGCCTGCGTCCGTGACAGCCACCGGCAGGATCCAAGTATCGCCGCCTCGGCGCGCTCGGCAGGCGGCAGAGCGGCGTTATCCCGCAGCGCCTGCTGCGCCACGGCGTAGCCCTCGGTATGTATATCCTCCAGCGCGGCGAAAAACAGCAGCTCCTTGGAGTCAAAAAATTTATAGAACGAGCCCTTGGATATGCCGACCGCCTCGGCAAGCTGCTCGACCGAGGTCTTGCGCATACCGATCGTGACGCCGCAGTGCCGCGCCTCGCGGATCAGCTCCTTTCTGATCGATTCATTTTGTTCCTCTGAAAATGCCACTGTACGTACTCCTTAAACTTTTGACCGGATATACTTTTTCAGTCAAATGATAACAACATTCATTTCAAATGTCAAGATGAATGCAAAAAAATCCGGGATAACATGGGGGTTATCCCGGATTTTTGCACCTAATATTTTATTTCTTGAGCTGGCGGATCATCTCGTCGCAGACCTCGTCCATGTCTCCTACTATGCCGTAGTCGCAGTAGTTGAAGATAGGTGCGTGGGGATCCTTGTTGACGGCGATGAACTTGCCCGCGTCGACGCCGGTGACGTGGTTCACAGCGCCAGAGATGCCGAAGCCGATATAGAGCTTGGGCTTTATCATGACGCCGGACTGGCCGACCTGAAGCTTATAGGGCAGCAACTCACGGTCGACGATCGGGCGGGTGCAGGCGATCTTGCCGCCGAGCAGCGCCGCGAGCTCGCGGTACTTCGGCAGGCTCTCATTCTTCATGCCCGCGCCGACGCATACAATGGTCTCGCAGTTTGCGATGTCAAGCTCAGGGTCGAAGGAGTCGGCGGTGAAGCCGAGGAACTTCGTGCGTATCTCGCTCACGGGGAAGGAGACCTCCTCGTGTATCTCCTCTATCTCGGCCTTTCTGCCGGTGGGGGCATACTTGAAGGTGCCGGGGCGTATCGTGCCGACCTGCGGGCGGAGCACAGGAATGGTTATGACGGCCATGATCTTGCCGCCGGCGGCAGGCTCGACAAACTCGATGTCGGTAGTCTCAGGGTTATAGATGAGCTCGGTCGCGTCGCTGGTGCAGCCGGTCTCAAGGCGGGCGGCAAAGCGCGGGGCAAAGTCGCGCCCGTTGGTCGTTCCGCCGACGAAGACGACGGAGGGATTATACTTGCGGCAGAGAACGGTGAAGAGGTTAGTGTAGGCCTCGGTATTGTATCTGTCGTAGCCGGTGCCGGAGACGTAGATCACGCCGTCCACACCGCAGTCCTTCACCTTATCTATTTCACTTTCGGGGAGGGTACCGGCAATGACGGCGATGAGCTTATCGCCGGATTCATCGCAGAGCCTGCGCGTTTCGCAGCACAGTTCAAGTGCGACGGGGTGAACGTTCTTTCCGTCATGCTCTATGTATACCCACATATTCTTGAAGTTCTTCTTATCCATAGCTGCTCCCCCTCTCAGTCCTTGATAAGCGAAATGAGCTTTTTCACGGTCGCTTCCGTGCTGCCCTCGTCGAGCATGACGCCGGGCTCCGGCATGACCGGCGGGAACATGCGCGGCACCTTCGTGGGAGAGCCGGGGTCGCCGATGCGGTCAAGGTCAAGGCCGGGGATGTCCTTGGAGGTGAGCGTAGTTATGACGGCTTTCTTGGAAGCCATCCAGTTCTTGAGACTGGGAAGGCGGAGGGGATAGTTCTTCTTTTCCATGGTGAAAAGGCAGGGCATGGTGACTTCAAGGGTCTCCGTCCCCTCTTCAAGCTCGCGCTCGACAGTGAGCTTTTTGTTCTCAAGGTCGATATCCTTTATGAGGGAAGCGCTCGTTATCTGCGCTGCGTCAAAGCGCTCGGCAAGCTGACTGCCCATCTGGCCGGTCGCGCCGTCAAGCGTCTCCTTGCCGCAGAAGATCAGGTCAAACTTGCCCGCGGTGTTCGCGGCGGAAACTATGGAATAGCTCGTCGCGAGGGTATCTGCATTGCCGAAGGCGCGGTCGGTAACAAGGATCGCCTTGTCAGCGCCGACGGCGAGGCATTCGCGCAGCACCGTTTCCGCCGCAGGAGGCCCCATCGTGATAAGCGTGATCTCCGCACCGTAGGTCTCCTTGACCTTTACCGCCGCGGAAAGGGTGTTTGCGTCCAGAGGATTGAGTATAGCGGGTACACCGGCGCGGATGAGGTTGCCCGTTTCGGGATCCATGCGCATCTGGTCAACGTCCGGAACCTGCTTGACGCATACAAGAATTTTAAGCATGCTGTGCCACCTTTCAGTTTATGTAATATTTTTTATACTTACTTGAGTTCGATGAGCGTATGGAGAGTTTCACTGCTGCGTATCGAGCAGAGATATCCGCCGTCGATCCTGCTCACGCGGATAACGGCCTCGGTGTCGAGCGCAAGGGGCGCATGGTATATGACGCGTATCGAAGAAAACTCCCCGTTTCCGTAGGCTTCGTCGGGCAGCGCTTCGAGAGCGTAGCCGAGGTAATGCGTATTATGTACATGGTCGTTGAAGTCAAGATCGGCGCGGCGGATAATGAGCGGCAACTCGCACAGGCACTCTGCCGGTTCATGCAGGCGCGGCGGCTTTACGTCGAAAACGCCCTCCTGCTCCGGGGTATAGGCGTCGAAAAGCTCATCGGAGATACGCTCAAGGCGCTTCCTGCGCATATCGTAAAGGGTAAATGTGAGGCTTGCGCGGATGACCTGCTCGTCCCCGACCGTCATGATGAACTGTCTGTCCAGTGTATAGGGCTTTTCCGAGCGGCGGATCCATGTGACGGCGCTAAGCTCCTCATCTCTTTCGGGGTAGCGCTTTACCTCAACGTGCCAATCGGTTATCAGCCATGAGGCGTCGCCTTTGACTACGCTGTCGCCGACGCTGTGCATATGGTGCTCGGCCACGGCTTCAAAAAGTTTCAGTATGGACTCTGGATAGAGCCTGTTGTATCTGTCATAATCGCTGTAACGCGGCTGCAATTTGTCTGAGAAATACATGCGGGAGTAGGTTCCTTTCGCTTATCTTTATAATTTATAATGCGGCGGAGATCAGGATGAGCATCCCAAGCACCGCCAAATGCAGGGGGTATATCATGTAGAAAAAGAGCTTTACCGGTCTGCCGCGTCTGCCATTATACAGCAGTACCGGGATCACCGCAAGTGCCGCGGCGGCAAAGTATGCCCAGCTGTGGATACGAACGACGTATTCGGCATAGCACCAGAGCAGCAGCACGGCGGCCTGCATCGGCTTCGACCGGCGCGAGAGCCACAGGAGCATCATCAGTGCGAAACCGTACCAGCCGTAATCCGAATTTGGAAGAATGCACAGGGCGCAGATAACGAAGGCCGCAAGGCATGGGAGCGCCTGGTCAAAACTGGCCGGCCGGTTCACAAGCATCGCCAGCACGGACATACCCGCGAGCGAGACGGCAAGGGTATAGAACACGTTCGTGTCAAAGCTGAGCAGGCACACTCCCCCGGCAGACAGCTGCATGGCAGCGAGCACAAACGCCGCTGCAAGTGAAATAACGGACGCGTCCCGGCGCACGCAGAAATACCAGACGGCGCACACAGCGAGTACGGCGGGAACAACAACATACCACGGCCAGAGGAGCGCAAAGCCGCTTGCTGCCGAGAGTCTGTAATTTTCCTGACTGAAAACCACGGTATACGGAAGCTGCGACACGGCGGCAAACAGCACGAGCCGCGACAGATACCTTCCGCGGTCAGAGGTCTTTTCAAAGCCGTTTACAAGCAGGAAGGCATAGAGCGGGAACGCGATCCGCCCGACGGTGCGCATGGCAAAATACAATCCGTGTTCGATAAGACTGCTGGCATACAGATAATACGCGCTGTGGTCAATGACCATCGTCACGAGTGCGAGGAGCTTGATTGCAAACACGCTCATAGTGCTTCCCCTCCGCGCTTCTGCTTTAAGAGCTTCCTGTACGGGGCGAGCCGTCGGTGGTTGAGCCGCGGCGCTATCTTTGCGCGCAGCTTCTCATTGCGCATCAGAAGTCCCAGAACCGACAGGCGCAGCGCATAAAGCCAGCGCCGCTGCGGAAAATCATAAAGGCCGTGAGCCTTGAAATACTCATTATCTGCACGGGCTATCCCGCGAACCGGCCAGAGCCAGTCGCGCAGAAGCTTCTGCCCGGCAGCGCCGCGGAAATCCTGCGGCGGGGCGTACTTGTGCTCAAGTGCGTAGGCGAGTTTTTGGGCGGCAGACTGGAGCTGCGCCGTGTCCGACGCGAAGCCCGCAAGGAAGCTCTGTGACATTTCCGCTCTCGCTTCGAGCACGGCGATGAGGTTTTCCTCGGCCTCATATCCGCCGTTTATTATATACGCCGTGGGCTTGCCGCGGGTCGGGCAGCGCAGGGCTGTGAAAAAGCCGCGGTCGTCAAACATCTTGAAGCGCGCGCCCATGCTGTGGTCACGCAGAGTGAAGGCGTAAACTATCGCATCTGCCTTATAAATGTCCTCAAGGAAAGCGTCAAAACCGTCGTCATAGACGCATTTGCCGTCAAAGCGGCAGCTCAGGCAGCCGAGGCAGCCTCCCTTGAAGGGGAAGTCCGCGATGTTTACAAAGCGCGTCTTATAAGGAAATGCCGCGGCAAAGTCCTTCACCATCGCGCGCAGGCTCTCGTCCTCCTCGCGCAGGTCGCCGACGATGACGGTGTCATAGTCCTCAGGCTTCTTCGACGGCTCAAGACAGCATTCATATTCCCCACGCGCTATGGGCGCAGGGCTGCGCGGCGGCTCTGCTATCCCACTCTCAACGCAGAAAGCGGCATAGCGGAAGAACGCTTCAAGTTCGCCTCTCCCCTGCTCGGTCAAAAGATCCTCCGTTCCGGCGGAGAGTCCCTTTATTACGCGCATGCCCATATCATTGCCGTTATCCTCAATGAAGCGCTGCGCGGTCATGTCATAAAAATGCAGCGAGGTAGAAAGCTGCGTCACAAAGACGCCGGTGAAGTCCGCCCCCGATGCTTTCAGCAGCTCGATGAACCTGTGCAGCTGGGAGGGAACGAGAAAATCATACACCGGATAGGCAAAGATAAGCAGGTCGCAGGAGGCGATGGCCTCGGTCGCGCCGCTCATGTCGCGCTCGAAAACATGGATACCGGAGCCGGCGTTGAGAAACTCAAACTCATGCTCAGGAAAAGTCTGTTCAAGGTAGAGACAGCTTTGCAGCGTGACGCTGAACCTGCCGCGCGGCGAACCGTTTATGATGAGAACTTTCATGCCCGCTCCTTTCCGTGTTTGTACAGCATAGATATACGATTATATAGTTTACCGCATATTGACTCAAAAATCTACACCGTTTCCATAAAAAAGTGCGGACTGAAAAATCAGTCCGCAAACAGGGTTGTGGGATAAAGATATGAGCCGCGGCCCTTCATGTGAAAGGCCAATTGGATAAGCTGTGCTTAAATAATAATACTCTTTCTTTGTTTTGTAAAGAGCGAATAAAGTCGAAAGCACACTATTTTTATACAATGAATATTTTTATTTCCGTCGGGAAGAATATTGGCGAAAACATTTGAGAGGAGCCATTTGCATGATAATGGATCGTATAGCGCTTGTGCTGGCAATCGTCGGCGGTATCAACTGGGGCAGCGTCGGTCTGTTCCGCTTTGACATAGTCGCGTGGCTGTTCGGCGGCCAGACGGCGACGGTCAGCCGCGTGATATACACGCTGGTCGGCCTGTCCGCGCTCTGGTGCATATCGCTGCTGTTCCGCAGCGACTCCGTCACCGATGACGGCATCTGAAATATCCTGACACTGCGAAGCACCGCCGCGGCCATGCAGCCGCGGCGGTATTATTATATCAATGCCCGTGGGGCTTGCGGTCGAGGATGTTCTTTTCGGTAGTGAGGTCGGCATGGAGCAGGTCTGCCGCGATGATGCCGAGCGGGATGAGCGCGAAGAACATCGCTTTTCCGAGGAAAAGGCCGGTGAGCAGCACCGAGGATATGACGCCTGTGAGAAACATTCCGAGCATACCGAGGTGCAGGAGCATGCGGGAGACATAGGGCGATTTATCCTCATGCCGGACGGCCTTGCTTATGGCAATGCCGACCTGACGGACATGGTTCGTGCAGAAGGTCGTCGCCATGGGGACGCTCTGCGCCTGGCGGAAGGTGTTATACTGCATGGAGCAGATGAAGTTTATCATCACCTGACTGATCTGATACGGGGCAGACTCCGGGATGAGCGCAAGCACAACGGCCGCGAGCATTTCAATAAGGATAAAGAGCGTGTCCCAGCGGATGAGCCGCAGGCGCTTTATCGGCAGAGCGATATGCTCCGACACGAATGAGCCGAGCAGATACGCGCTTATCGGGATGAGGTAATATGCCGCGTGTGCAAACTGCCCCCTGCCGAGCGAGAGGCCTAAAAGGACGATATTCGCCGTCTGCGCGTTGCAGAACACGCCGCCGCGGATAGAATAGGTGAAGCCGCCGAAGAAGCCGCCGACCATCATGAGCAGCAGGAACACCCAGCGCTTTTCACATTCGAGATACTCATGCTCATCAACGGTCACAGTCTCGGTTATGCGCAGCTTTTTGTCCGGAGTCTCTGAAACACTGACGTCGATATCCGCGCCCTCAGGGATCCGGAACTCACCCTCAGGGCTGTCTATGATCTGTGACTCGACGTCCTTATATTCTGCTGTTTCTTTCTCTGTTTCCATGTTTTTGTCACCTGACAATAAAATATATTATGGCACACTGCGCCGCGGTGAGCAGCGCAAAGCCCCAGCGGAAGTACCAGTGCTTTGTCTTATGGCGAAAGACATACATACCGAGCAGCCCGCCCGGCGCGCCGAAGAGCGCAGCAAAGATGAACAGCGTCCTTTCGCTCACGCGCCGCCGGTGCGTGACGGCAAGGCGCTTGTCGACTCCCATAAGGAAGAAGAGCACCGCGCTCATCACGAGCACGATGGCAAGACATACATAGTTTTTCACGTCCATACGCGCACCTCTCAACTGAGCGCTCCAAAGTACCAACCGGAGACGCCGTTATTCTTGACGAAGTATCCGCGCGAGGTCTCCTCCACGACGCTCACCTTATCCCCCGCACGCAGGGGCAGGACGTAATCGGTGCAGTCGTTGCAGTCGGTAAACTCCCCCGGCTCGAAGAGGTACTTTGTGAGGATGTCCATCTCATAGCCGGTGCGGACATGGCGGCAGCGGGAAAACTCCGCCCCGCGCTCCAGCACCTGCACACGGCTGTCGCCCCAGCGGATGTAATATGAGCGCCCGCCCTCCGCTTGGTCGCTGAGCACCGTGCGGACGGGGAACGGGTCGTAGGATGTGAAGGAGATATCGTCGCCGTCTATGCTTGAGATGATAAGGCAGTTGAGCTGCCCATCGTCCTTGAGCACACACGCACCGTCGATGCTGGCGATGTGGCGCTGCCGGTCGATTATCGGGTTTGCGCAGACCTTGTCCTCACCGTAGAGCACGACCGGATAGTGCCCGACGACGACCCATTTATCAAAGCTGAAGCCGAGATCCATGAATCTGTCGCAGCGCAGCAGCTCGCCCTGGGTATGCGCTTCGAGCGGCTTTCCTGGGTAGACGGCGGCGTGCGCGAAGATATAGTTCCCGCTCTCGATGGCATGCGGCAGGGAGTCAAGAAACGCGAACTCGTCCGGAAAAGCCTTGCCGAGCTTGAATTTATATTCCTGAAAATCCTGTATCTGCGCGGGGTCGTCCCCAAGCTCGTGTATCATGTCCCACAGCAGGCCGCTTTTGCGCCAGTTGACGTACTTCATGATGCTGTCCGCCCAGCGGCTCTGTGTCTCGATAAATATCGCCGACCACTCATCGCAGTTGCCCATGACGGTGTAGACATTCTCACTTGAAGAAAGCTCCATGACGCGGTGCAGCATCTCAAGGCTCTGCGTGCCTTTTTCAAGAAAGTCCCCGTCGATGATAAGGATATCGTCATCGCAGAAGCCCGCACGGGAAAGCACCCCGTCGAAATACGGGATGTTGGCGTGAATATCCGACACGACGAGGACGCGGCGCGCAGGGTCGATATCCGGTCTCAGGATATGCGCCGGACGCTCATATACACGCATCGCGAGTGCCTCCAAGCTTTCTCTCCATCAGCAGAAGCTCCCCCGCCGCGCCCGGCTGCGCCGAGAGCTGATGGAAGCCGCAGCGCTTATAGAAGCTCAGCGCGCGCTCGTTGTCCTCGGACACCAGCAGGCGCAGGGCATTGCGCTGCATGGCCGCATAGTCGCGCAGCGGGCGCGCGAGCAGCTGGATGCCGAAGCCTCTGCCGCGGTAATCCTCGCGCAGATACAGAAGGCTTATCCAGCCGTACTGCGCGTGCGCACCGCGGCGGGTGTCCATGTCGATGAGTCCGACGGGCTCGTCCTTGTTATATATAATGGAAACTGCTCTGTGATCATCCGCGTGGTGCGAAACAGCGGCGGCATAGTATGTCTCTGGGACGAAGCCGCGCAGGTCGCCGTGTGCGGCGCGCCATGCGTCGGAATAGCAGGAGATGTAATAGTCCCTGTGCTCGGCGGGGTCTATGTACTCATGGCGCAGTGATATCTGGATCCCCGGACGCGCGGAGAGCTCCGGCGTCAGGTGGGAACAGTCGTTTATATAGTCGGCGGTGAAGCTGCCATTATCATAGAACAGGTGCACGACACCGGTGTTTGACGGGATCGGCAGGTGCTCGGTATCGCCGATGGGGACGCCAAGGACTTCGGAGAGCATGCAGCGGATCGCAACGCCGTGGCTGACGACGGCGACGGTGCGGCCGGGGTTATTCCCGGCGATCTCCCTGAGCGCTTCGGACGTGCGGTGCGCCACCTGAGCATAGGTCTCCGCGCCGTCAAGCGAGAAGCGATCGGGCTCAAAAATAAAGTCGTGCAGCTTTTCCGGGCAGCGGTACTCAAGATTCCCAAAGAACTCCGTCTCCCAAGGCCCCATGTGTATCTCACGCAGGCGTGCATCGAGCTGCATCGGGATGCTGTGCCAGCGTGTTATCGCCGAGGCGGTCACGCGCGTGCGGTACAGGTCGCTTGAATACAGCGCGTCTATTTTCACATGACGGAAGCGTCCGGCAAGCGCGTCTATCTGCCGCAGGCCGAGCGGGGTAACGTCCCCGTCCCAGTTGCCCTGCATCATGCGGTAAAGGTTGCCCTCAGCCTGGGCGTGTCGTATTATATAAATTTCTGTCATAAGGTTTCCTCCAAACGCTTGACCGGCGGGAACATATAAAGTATAATATAATGACGCAGGTGTGGTCAGGCGCTGCGTAAATACACGTTATTATAGCCTGATTTTCCCGCTTATACAAGAGCTGCTTTGTTAAATCGGCGGTTCTTTTTTGAAGAGAAACAGGGTGAGTGGATTAATATGGTCAGAGCGGCGGCATTGGTGTCGGGCGACGGAGCAAAGCTTCAGGCGATCCTTGACTCCATGTATTTTAAGGAAATACCGGATTTTGAGCTGGTTGCGGTCATCTCCTCGGAGAAGGACGCTTACGCCATGAAGCGCGCGCTCAACGCGGGAGTCCCGGCATATGTAGTAGATCCGGAGCTTTTCCCGAACATGACCAGCCACAGCATGGCGGTCGCGAACAAGCTGAAGGATATGGACATCGAGCTTGTCATTCTCGCGGGCTACGATATGCCGCTGGGCGTGATCCCATACCAGTTCAAGAACCATATCATCGGCACCTACCCGGCGCTCTATCCCGCGTTTGAGGACGCGGAGGGCGATGTGCAGCGCGCAGTGCTGGAGCGCGGCGTCAAGATAACGGGGGCAACGGCTTACTTTGCCGACGCTGACGGCCGTGTCGGCGGGATAATCCTCCAGCGCGCAGTCGAGGTCATGCCGGACGACACGCCCGACTCTCTCCGCCGCCGCGTGCTTGAGGACGCGGAGTGGAAGCTTCTGAGTCAGGCAGTGAGCCTGTACTGCGCAAACCGGCTCTCCATCCGCGGCAGCCGCGTGATAATCGAAGCGGAAACGGTAAAGTAAAATGAAATCCGACGGCGGCTGCAAAAATGCAGCCGCCGTCGGATTTCAGGCTAAAAAGCCTCGCAGAGTTTTTCGCCGCACACGGCGAAAAATCAATCAAATACATTTTTGCCGAGGGCGTGTACCTCGGCAAAAATACTTCTCGCTCAGAGAGTGTCGAGCAAAGCGAGGCACAGGTCTGAGCGCAAACTTTTCCCCAAGAACCTTTGGTTCTTTGGGAAGCAAAACAAAACGGAGCGGTTACCCGCTCCGTTTCGTTATATGGTTGAGGACAAAATGAAAAAGATGAAAAACTGTTACTTGCAGTTATTAATATACCCGAAAGATGTTTCGTATTAAACCGCAGAATTGTTTCAGAATTGTTAAATGCAAAAATATTTTTGGTGCTTCCGGAAATATTTCCGGAGCAGGTCAGTCAAATGTGATATTCCAAACGCAGTCGGGCGGGATACTTCCCGGTATCGCTGCGAGATACGGCTCCCCGTCGGGCGCTGGCAGGTAATATACCGCGCGCTCCGTGCCGAGCGCTGCGCCTATCGACGCGGCGATATTAGCAGCATCCGTACCCTTGGGCGCGATAAGCTCCTTTATGACCGCCGCGCCGTCTTCGAGATACGCCGAGCATATCCCGCCGCCGCAGGCGTACAGTCCGCCGCCGAGCTCCTCGCAGAAGCGGCGCTGGAACTCCAGCGTCGTATGTGCAGGGCGCAGACGGCAGCGATCCTTCAGCAGCGCTTCGCGGCGCCGGCCGTACTCCGCCGCCGAGAGGCTCTGGACGGGAGCAGCAGCCGCAGATTTGACCTCACGGCGCTGCCGGTGCAGGGCGCACTCGGTGCCGAGGATGGTCTTGTACCACGCGTACAGCGACTCCTCCGCGGGAAGCGTACAGATAACTCCCGCGCCGCGCTCTCGCGCAAGCTCCGCGCTGCGCTCCGTGAGCGCACGGCCTGTACCGCTGCCGCGGAATTCCGGTGCGACCGCGACAGCGTAGATATAGCCGCAAGGCTGAGCCTTTCCATCGGCGCTGACAAGCTCCATGCCGGTGACGGCATATGCCGCGCCCGCTATCTTTCCGTTTATCTCCGCGACGGCGGCAGTGCCCATACCGGGCAGCAGCCGGAGGAAGGAATTTACAAGTCCCTCACTGTCGCCGAACACCGCCTGCCACAGCGCGGACATTTCCGGAATATCGCCGCCGCGGTACTCGCGGATAACAGCGTCACTCATCGCGCATCCTCGCCGTGAACTTCCTGACCATGAACTCCGGTTTATATGAGAGCTTTGAGGTGCGCAGGGATTCAAGCCCCATGTCGTCCTCGCGGTTCATGTACAGAAGCTCCGGGTGGTTCTGCATGACCATGCGCGTAAGCTCCCGGCAGACCATGGGGTATGCGCCGTTGATGTCGATATCGGCCTTTTCAAAGTGAACGTCAAAGGTATCGCGCCCGGCCATCTCGCCCATGGAAAAGCCGATGATCTTTCCGCCGGAGCGCAGCACGCCGCCCTCAAGGCCGAGCTTTTCATACACGGCGAAGGCGCGCATTATCGCGTCGTGCTCATAGTGGATGCTTCCGTCGAGGCGGGCGTAGTTCTCCTCCGTCCACATGTTCAGCATATCAAGGCAGCCTGGGATAAGCTCGCGTGTGAGGGGAACGAAGTCCCAGTCGTGCTCCGCCTCGAAGCGGTTGCAGTGGTTCTTCTTCCCGTGCAGAGCCTTGCCGGAATACGTGGAGAGCTTCTCGGCAGAATAGATATAATCCGCGCAGTCGACGTCCTCGCTGTACTCAAACGCGCCGGGGTACTCCTTATCGAGCATTTCGCGGTGCGTTTCGGTTATGCCGCGCAGCGTCATGGGATAGCCCTTGAAACGGGCAAACTCCCGTATCGCCTCGACCGCCGGGCGCAGCGGCCCCGTACCTATCGGGAAAACGAAGGTGGGCTTGCCCTCATAGCGCAGCTTTGTGAGCATCCTGTCCCCGCAGCGGCAGACAAGCTGGCGGTAATGCTTGTCCCAGATATAGATGTTGCCGAAGTTATAGTCAGCGCTTCGGCTGTTTTCGTTCATGACTATCTCGTCCACCCACGTCTTGTCCGCGAGGGTGACGGTTCTGAATTCTACCATAGGATGATTTTTAATACACGCCGTCACAGACGGCTTTGATTTCCTTTCTGAGAGCGCGCAGATCCATGAACGCATCCGGGCGCTTGCTCTGATCGCGCAGCAGCGCCGAGGGATGGAAAGTCGCCATGACGCGGCGTGAGTCGATATCGAACCACTGCCCATGTTCACGGGTGATGCGGAAGTCCTCTTTTATGATTTTCATTGCGGCAATGCGCCCAAGGCAGACGATTATCCTCGGCTGCACGAGCGCGATCTGACGCTCCAGCCACTGCCAGCAGGCGTCCTGCTCGATGCCGAGCGGGTCGCGGTTTCCGGGCGGGCGGCATTTCACGATGTTCGCGATATACACCTTGCTCCGGTCGAGGTCGATCATCCGGAGCATATCGTCCAGCAGGTGACCCGCAGGGCCTACAAAGGGTATGCCCTGCTTGTCCTCCTGCTCGCCGGGGCCTTCGCCGATGAGCATTATCTGCGCCTGCTCATTGCCGGTGCCGAAGACAAGGTTATGCCGAGTCTCGCACAGCGAGCAGCCGCGGCAGGCGGCGCAGTCTCTTTTTAGATTTTCCCAGCTGTCCATAAGCTATTCCTCCGATGCCGACGCAAGACTCAGCAGCAGCTCGCGCCGGTTGTTGCCGGGGTACTCCATCACGTAGCCGAGCAGGAAGCTCAGCATCTCCCCAAGCTCGCGCCCTCTCAGGCCGAGTGCGGCAAGGTCGTCCCCGTCGACGGCAAGCTGCTTCATTGAAAAGCACTCGCCGCTCTTGATGACCGCTTTGAGCGCGCGGCAGCAGCTGCCGCCGCAGAGCGCGTCATGGCAGCGCGCGGCGCAGCTGACGCTGTCGACCCCATATTGATGCAGGAGCTTTTTCCACTCAAGCGGGCTCCCCGGTGCGGTTTTCTCCAGCATCTCACAAGCATCATTGCAGCAGCGGATGCTTCGGCTGTCCAGCCGCAGTGCCGTGAGAAACTGCTCTGCACTCCTTATCGCGCCCGCGACGATGAGAAGCCTGCACAGCGCAGCCCAGCGCTCCAGCGCTTTCTTCGGCAGCGCCGCGATGCGGTGCAGCTGCTCTTCCTCCGGTGCGATGCGCCGGTCAAGGTACTTATCTATAAGTCCAAGAGAGATCACCGTGTTGAGCGTCTCCGGTCGGGCGGTGAGGAGTATCTTCTCGACCTCGGCGCTGACCCGCTCCGCAGCAAGCTCCGCAGCAAGCGGTGCTTTCTTCCCGATGGCCGCAAGGGTCGCCTGTTCTATCTCGAAGCCCAGGCGGGAGGAGAAACGAAAAGCGCGGAGCATACGCAGCGCGTCCTCATCAAAGCGTTTTTCGGGCGCACCGACGCAGCGGATGCAGCCGCGGCGGATATCCTCAGCGCCGCCGTAGGGGTCGATGATTAGTCCGTCGGCGGAGACGGCCATCGCGTTCATCGTGAAATCGCGCCGCATGAGGTCTGTCGTCAGGTCGCCGACGAAGGCGACGCTGCTCGGATGGCGGTGGTCGGTGTAGTCCCCCTCGGAGCGGAAGGTCGTGACCTCAGCGCTGCGCGAGCCGATGACGACCATCACAGTGCCGTGCTTTATCCCGGTCGGCCTTGAGCCGGGGAAGACGTCCAGCACCTGCTCAGGCAGAGCCGAGGTGCAGATATCCCAGTCCTGCGGACGCACACCGAGGAGAATGTCCCTCACGCAGCCGCCGACAAGATAGGCGGCGAAGCCCCTGGACTGGAGCGAAAACAGTATTTGTCTTACATATTTCGGCGGAGTCACGTTTGCCATTATGCTCTCTCCGGTTTGTTGATAGAAAAGTGACGGGATAATATATACTTGCAAGAAACCCGCGCGCGTATTATAATCAGTACCGCACAAATGATTTTATCATTTTTCCCGCGGCGTATCAATACCATTTCTGTGACAGAATAAAACCATATCTGGAGACATATATGACTGAATTTGAAAATTTTCTTTCCCCCGGCAGAAAGGGGCATCTTATAGGCATAGGCGGAGTGTCCATGTCCTCGCTGGCCGAAGTGCTCAACGGCATGGGGCTGAACATCACCGGCTCTGACATGAACGAAAGCTCCAACGTCCTGAACCTCAGGAAGAAGGGCATCCCTGTGGCCATCGGCCACAACGCGGAGAACATCACGGACGACGTTGAATTCGTCGTGCGCACCGCGGCGGTGCATGATGAGAACCCTGAGATACAGGCCGCGCACGCCAAGGGCATCCCGGTGTTCGAGCGCACCCAGGCCTGGGGCGCGATATCCAAGGACTATGACAACGCCCTGTGCATATGCGGCACTCACGGCAAGACCACCACGACCTCGATGTGCACGCACATCATGATGGCCGCGGACAAAGACCCCACCGTCATGATCGGCGGGACGCTGCCGCTGCTCAAGGCGGGGCACCGCGTCGGCCACGGCAACACCATCATCATGGAGGCCTGCGAGTATTATAACTCCTTCCTCTCGCTGCACCCGACGGTCGCTGTCATGCTGAACATTGAGGCCGACCATCTCGACTTCTTCAAAGACTTGGACGATGTGAAGCACTCCTTCCATGAGTTTGCCGCGAGAGTGCCGGAGTACGGCTACGTCGTCGCAAACCATGACGATGCCAACACCATGGATGTCGTAAAGGACATCGAGGCCAAGGTCATCACCTTCGGCCTGCATTCCGACGCTGACGTCTACGCCGAGAACATCCAGTTTATCGGTGCAAACTCCAAGTTCAACATCATGTACAAGGGCCAGCTGTTCACGGATGTGACGCTGCACGTCCCCGGTATGCACAATGTGAAGAACGCGCTGGCCGCGACTGCCGCCGCGATCTGCCTCGGCGTGCGCCCCAACGCGGTTAAGTACGGCCTTGCCGGCTTCAACGGCGCAGGCCGCCGCTTCGAGTTCAAGGGCAAGTACAACGGCGCAGATATCTATGACGACTACGCCCACCATCCGGGCGAGCTCAAGGCGCTGCTCGACACGGTCGAGAACCTCAACTACAAGCGCACGGTCGTCGTGTTCCAGCCGCACACCTATTCCCGTACTGCCGCGCTGTTTGACGATTTTGTGAAGCAGCTGCGCCGCCCCGATGTGCTGCTGCTCGCGGAGATATTCGCAGCGCGCGAGAAGAACACCATCGGCATCTCCTCCGCCGCGCTCGCCGAGCAGATCGACGGCGCTGTGTTCTGCCCGACCTTTGACGAGCTTGAGGACACTCTGCGCGCGATAGCCGCGCCTGGAGATATCGTGCTCACCGTCGGCGCGGGGAATGTGTATAAGATCGGCGAGGATATACTGAGAGGGAAACGCTGAACAACCGAATAAATCTGAATCCGCACCGGTATTCCGGTGCGGATTTTTATATCTGTCAAAACAGACTCGTCTGTTCATATTTTTCCGGGAAAGCCCTGAGGTACTCAAAGCAGTCCTCTGGCGTGTGCAGTATCCCGTGCGCGGCGCAGGTGTCATGGAAGAGCGCCATGAGCTTTCTCTCGTTCGGGCTCGGCAGCGAATAGGCATTCCCGTAGCGCTCGATATAGCGCTGCTTCAGCCCCGGAAAGTGCTTGTCCAGTGCGGCGTAATAATACTCTCTGTCACCGTCGCGCAGCGTCAGCCCCATGCCGAAGCAGACGATGCCCTTGACGCCCACCCTGACGCACTCGGAGAGCAGCGCGGAGATGTTCTCCTCGGTGTCGTTGATAAACGGCAGCACCGGCGAGAGCCATACCACCGTCGGAATGCCGCGCCTGTGCAGCTCCTCAAGTACCTCGACGCGCCGCTTCGTGGTACACACATTCGGCTCGACGATGCGGCAAAGCTCCTCGTCGGCGGTCGTCAGCGTCATCTGTACGACGCATTTTGACGCGCGGTTTATTTCATCGAGCAGGTCGATGTCCCGGAGCACCCGGTCGGATTTTGTGAGCAGCACTGCGCCGAAGCCGTAGCGCAGGATGATTTCAAGGCAGCGCCGTGTCAGGCCGAGAGTTTCTTCGCAGTGCATATACGGGTCGGACATCGAGCCGGTCGAGATCATGCACGGCTTGCGCTTCGACCGCAGCGCTGTCTCCAGAAGCTCAGGCGCGTTCCGCTTGACCTCGACGTCCTCAAACGGGTGCGCAAACTGATAACAGCTGCTCCTGCTGTCGCAGTAGATGCAGCCGTGGGTACAGCCGCGGTAGATGTTCATCCCGTATCTCCCGCCGCTGCCGGTCAATATTCCCTTGGCGTCAACAAAGTGCATATGAGTCGCTCCTGATATGTGTTGTGGGGATTATTGTAACATAAATTGGGGACGGTTTCCATACATACGGCAGGCTTGAAAGAGTTTCGGAAATATACTATAATGGATATAGATGGTTCGATGCGGCTGTATTGGAAAAGGATAACAGCATGAAGAAATATCGTGTTTCGAAATTTACAAAAAATATCATCATAATAGACTTGGTAATCCTGTTGGCAGCACTCGCTTTAGACATTTTCTTGATATTCCAAGGACATGAGGAAGTGAGCTTCAAAACCTTTATTCCAGCAGTGGTATTTCTTATTGGAATTGCATGTGGTATCTATATGATGTGTACGGGCATATCAACATATAAATTCTCGATATCGTACTCGGGAATAACGATGTATGAGCCAAAGCATACATATGAATTTGCCTGGGACGACTTTGTAGACTACGGTATAGCTATTGCCAATGTATCGTCGCCCGACACGCAGAATACGTTCTGGATATACTTTGCCAAGCGATGCCTCCGGGATATCGAGAAATGCGTCTTCATGCGTAAGCTTGAGAAGAAGCGCGATTACATAGCCTATTTCCAGTACAGTCCGGAACTCTACGCAGAGGTAAAGCAGTATATCCCCGCGCAGATGAGAGAGCAGATAGACTGGGAGCTTGAGCCGTGGATTGAGAACATGACGTTCACGGAGAAAAGGATCAATCGGTGAAGATGATGGGAAAATATGCGGTGCTGAAAAAAGAGTTTGAGTTCTTGGCACGGGACTACGGCTTTGAAATAAATATGACGCAAAAGCATGGAGCATATTATTTTATCATTTTGGCAAATCCAAACAAAAAAATTATGGTCATCTATGACGAACAAGTCAATGAAAAACCAATCAGCATCCGCGTATATGACGCCGATTCGTTCAGTTTTGATGCCATAGAATACAAAGATGAATTTGACCAGAGCTGCGGAACGCCTCGGGAAAAAATCCATCGCGCAGCCGTGTGGCTGGGCAGCGCCATTGCGGATAGGAGTATCACGGTGTAAACATCGCTTGGTTTGGAACAAAGCGAAAGGGGTCGGATCGTGGCTCTCCGCATTGCTCCGCGTCCAGCAGGGATTCGCCCGCCTGCGTGTGCGCCCGCAGGCGCCATGCAAGCGAGCAACCGCCGTAGGCGGCTCTTGGCGAGTCGCAGTGCGAGCCGGGTCGCGGCTCTGACGTGCCACCGGCACGTCATTCACTACCGCTCCCATCGAATCCCTGCTTACACAATATCAAAAAGAAGGTTGTAAACTAAAAGTTGGAGTGCCCGGGTTTACCCAGGTACCCCAACTTTTAGTTTACAACCTTAATTTTTAATGAAAAAGTTTATCGCTATTTTGCTTGCCGTTGTTATGTTCGGCACATTTATTGTCGACTGCGGAAGCACCGTTGCCGGGACTGATACGCAGCCCACTGCCGTCCCTGCCGTTGCTGCGTAACCTTCCGCACAGCCGCAGAAGATAAAGATCGTCACAACGATTTTCCCGGAGTACGATTGGGTACGGGAAGTTCTTGGTGACAAAGCCGAGAAAGTTAGCTCAGCTTCTAGTTCAGCAGCTATTTCAAAAGTTGAGGTATCCGATTCACCGGTTACCCCAACTTTCAATCTAGAACCTTACTTTACAAACATAGGGCGTATTTCGTTCATTGGGAAGTTTTTTCCTGTCCAAAGCTCGAAGCAGCGCGCACCTTGCCACAGCAGCATATCAATTCCGCTGATGGCCCGGCAACCATGTGCCTCGGCCTGCTCAAGAAGCTTGGTCTTCGGCGGCGAATAGATCGCATCGAAGACAACAAGTCCCTCATGGAAAACACTTTCGTCCTTGATGACGCTCTGCCCTTCAAACGCGCCCATGCCTATTCCGGTGGAATTTATAAGCAGATCGCTGCCGAGTATATCCTGCTTCATCTGTTCTTCATCATCCATCAGTCTGAGGTATGCTTTACAGGTGGTTTTCTCGTTCAGCATCTTTACGAGCTGCTGGGCACGCGGATAAGTTTTTCCTCCGCGGCTGTATATGATCAGCTCGCCCAACCCGTCCAAAGCGCTCTGTACACTGATTGCGGTACCTGCTCCGCCCGGGCCGATAAGTACAGCCTTCTTGCCGGAAAAATCAATATTGTGCATTCTGAGCGCCTGGCAGAAGCCATAGCCGTCCGTATTGTGGCCGATGTATTTCCCGCCCTCGTTAATAACAGTGTTCACTGCACCGATCATTTCCGCCGCAGGAGACAGCTCGTCAAGATACTTGATTATCTCCATCTTATATGGCATGGAGATGTTAAACCCGCGGGCACCGAGCGCTTTCAGTCCGGCCACAGCCTCTGGAAATTTATCGGGCGTCACATCAAACGCAAGATAACAATAGTCCGCACCGACTTTAGCAAACGCTTCATTCTGCATTCTCGGAGAGTTGCTGTGCTTTATCGGCGTGGCGATCAATCCGATAAGTTCCGTTTTCCCGGTTATACGTTCCATTTTATCTCCTTTTCATTAGTCGAAGCAGCCGATCTTATCAAGAAGCTTGATCACGCTGCGCCCTTCCTCAACACCGTCGATTATCTTTCTGGTTTTTTTGCTGTCGCCAATATTGGCGTAGACAAGTCTGTTTTCCAGGCAGAAGCGGCTCAGTTCATCCTCCAGCGGCCTGACAGATGCCATGCCCATGCAGACGAGGCCGTAATCGAAGCTGCACTCTCTTTCCCCGGCGGCCGTGTCAAACACGAAGCTGTCTGCGCGCACCTCTTTAAGGCGAGCCTCCGTATTCAGCTCCACCTTGTTATTGCGTACAAACTCTCTGAACGCACACCGGCTGACCGGGTCAAGCTCACGTCCGATCTCCGGAAGCAGCTCAAACATCTGAACCTTTGCTCCGCGCCTTCCGAAGAACTCGGCAGCATCCACACCGACAAGACCGCCGCCAACAACTGCAACACGCTTGCCGTTCAGGTCTTCCGCAAGGAACTCCTCCATGTGTTCAATGACGTAGAGCGCAGTCATAACCTTTCCGCCCTTGCTGTCTATGTTCTCCTTCAGCCCTGTGATCGGCGGGAGCAGAGGCGCTGAACCTGTCGCATTGATAACGATATCCGGATGCAGGCTCCTGACCGTCTCAAGGTCACCGGGATGGTTCCTGAAGATGTACAGGTTTTTCAGCGCATCAGCTCTGCACTTCTGGTAGTCGACAAACTGCCGTATCCTGCGTTTCTCCGGGAAAGTGCTGATTTTCTGAGCAAGGCCGCCAAGCTCATTGCCTTTCTCCAGCAGGAATACCGAGCAGCCTACCTCTGCCGCGGAGCACGCTGCTTCAAGTCCCGCTGTGCCGCCGCCGATAACAACGACATTGGCAGCTCTCTTCACATGAAGCTTTTTATAATCATCGTCATGGATCAGATCAGGATTGATCGTGCAGCGGATCATGCGATTATTGGCAAGCCTGTTTCCTGCGCAGCCGATATTGCAGGAGATACATTTACGTATCTGCGCTTCCCTGCCCTCATAGACTTTGTTTACCCACTGCGGATCGGCGATCAGGCCGCGGCCGATGCCGATAAAATCGGCCGTACCTTCGGTCACGAGCTTGTCTGCCAGCTCGGGGGTACGGATATTGCCCATGGTGATACATGGTTTGCCGAATTTCTCCTTTACAGTGCGAGCATAGTGAGTGCGCCACCCATCCTCCATATCCATGGTATCGAGCTGATAATGCAGTGTCGGGCTGAGCGCAAGGGATACGTTATAGATATCCACAAACTCATCCCAGTATTCCAGCATCTTGAGAGTATCTGCAAAGGTGTTGCCGCCTTCCATAAGATCATCGGAGGTTATGCGTATACTTATCGGAAAATTCGGCCCGACGCATTTACGCACCTCTTCAAGAACGAGCCGTCCGAAACGGGCACGGTTTTCAATCGAGCCGCCGAACTCATCCTCACGCTTGTTGTATATCGGCGATGCGAACTGACTGATAAGGTACGAATGCCCGCAGTGGATCTCAACCGCATCAAAGCCTGCCGCAACGACACGCTTGGCAGCCTTGCCGAATTTTTTGACCACTTCGTATATCTGCTCATGTGTCATGGGAACGGGCACCGGCCCGTTATCCTTGCTCGGGACAGCACTCGAAGAAACGCAGGGCATACCGGTGCGCTCTGGATATGCACCGGAACCCGCGTGATTGATCTGGAGCATCACACATGAGCCATAGGCATGGAGTCTTTCAGTAAGCTTGCCGAAATTGGTGATGTATCTGTCATGGTCGATCCTGAGCTGTGTCGTGCCGTTGAGTCCCTGCATATCTATGCAGGCGTTTTCGACTGTGATGAGCCCGGTGCCGCCTTTGGCTCTCTGCTCATAGTAAGAGATATGATCCTCGGTCATCTCGCCGTACTGTCCGCCCATATTGCTGCCCATGGGCATCATTGTTATGCGGTTTTTCACAGTCATCGTTTTGACTGTGATCGGGGAAAAAATGCCGGTATACATCATACGCCTTTGATCCTCCTAATCTCATCCGTAAGCTGCGGCAGCACTTCATTTATGTCACCGACAATACCATAATCGGCCACATCAAAAATCGGTGCATCCGCATCAGTGTTTATTGCCACGATGCATTTTGCTTTGCTCATTCCCGCTACATGCTGTATCGCCCCGGATATGCCGCAGGCAATATAAAGCTTGGGAGCAACCATTTTGCCGGAGTGCCCGATCTGGTGCTGTGCGCTTATCCACCCGGCATCTACCGCTGCGCGTGTTGCGCCCAGCGGTGCATCAAGTACATCCGCAAGAGCTTTTGCGAGCTTCAGCCCTTCTGCTCCGCCAATACCGCGGCCTACCGCGACGATTATCTCGGCGCCTTCAAGGTCAACGGACTCTCCCGCGGCGTCTTTTATCAGCTCAAGCAGCTCCACTCCCGGAGTGCCGCAGTCGTCCCGGAATTGTTTTACTATGCGTTCGGCTCTGTCCTCCGTGGGCTCCGGCTTTTTGAACACGCCGGAATGCACTGTGCCGATTTGGGGTCTTGCATAAGGGCAAATAATAGTAGCCATTAGGTTCCCGCCGAAAGCAGGCATGATCCATTCAACATTCCCGTCCTCGGCCAGTTCAAGAACAGTGGCGTTTGCCGTGAGACCTGTGCGCAGACGGCAGGCAAGGCGCGGCGCAAAGTCTCTGCCGACAGCGGTCGCGCCGATTATAAGCGTTTCCGGGCCATACTCTTCGATCAAATCACAGAAAGCTTTTGTATAGGCTTCGACGCTGTAGCTGCGCAGAGCTGCGCCTTCAAGAGATATTACCGCATCTGCACCGTGAACGGCAGCTGCATCGACAGCTTCATTGCTGCCACCGAAAACGACTGCCACGAGCCGTCCTCCGCGTTCATCTGCCAGACGGCGTCCGGGGGAAAGCAGCTCAAGGCCGACTTCCTTTGCGTGTCCGGACTCGTCAGTTTCTATATAAACCCAAAGGTCTTTTGTTTTGGCCTCCATCTTATCCGCTCCCTTCATATCACATGTGCCTGTGAAAGAATATCAGCAAGCTTTGCCGCTGACGCGGCAGCACCGCCTTCATCTATGCGCATACATTCCTTACTTACTGGGGGGCAGAAAGTCGAAGCGACCTGCGTCGGTGATCCCTCAAGGCCTATTCTGCTTCTGTCTATCTCCGGAAAATCAGCGATTGTAAACACCGGAATATCCGCATGGTTTGCAGCTTTGCGTCTCTTGATGGTTCCGAAGCGCAGTTCAAATTCTCCTTTTCCGAATGTCAGCAGGCACGGCAGCCTTACTCTGGCAACAGCGCTGTCATCATCGCGCGCCCATTTGACCCTCAATGTGCCGTTCTCCAAAACCGCGTCGGTCACGGAGGTGAGCTGCGAAAGGCCAAGCAGTTCCGCCAGCGCCGGGCCGACCTGCGCAGTGTCTCCGTCAAGAGTCTGCTTCCCGCAGAACACGGCGTCAAACTTGCCCTCCATCTGCTCAATTTTTTTGATCGCGCAGGCAAGGACATAAGCAGTAGCCATAGAATCTGCCCCTCCGAAAGCGCGGTCGGAGACTATGTAAGCCTTATCCGCAACGGCAGCAAGGCAGTCCTTAAGCGCGGAGGCAGCCTGCATCGGCCCCATTGTGACTGCGATTATCTTCGTGTCCGGGACCGTATCCCTTATCCGGGCTGCGGCTTCCAGTGCGTATGTATCGGATGTATTTACAATACTCGGTATTCCTTCGCGTATCAGGGTGTTGGTTTTCGGATCGACCTTCAGTTCCGATGTGTCCGGAACCTGCTTTACACAGACCAGAATATTCATCGGCAGTGTTCCTCCTTCTTGATCGAATATGGTTGCATCGGGGGAGGCTTTGCCTCTCCCGATGCGGATAAAAGCATACGATTATATCATCTTGACGCTGGCGCTTAAATCAGTATATCTCTTCCGGCGTCTTTGCGGCAAAGGTGCTCACGCCGAACCACTTCTTGTAGTTGGCGGCAAGGAATACGCAGAAGATGAGGCCGAGTGCGCCAAGTCCCATGTTTATGGAGAGGTTGATGCGTGTCGCAGCAGCTTCACCGGCGTTAGACGTGAAGAACGCCTGTATACTTGGCATTACGTAGGAAGCGCACCCCATAAAGGTGTAATAAATACCGAGGTTGCGTCCCTTGGGGCCGGGATGGAATTCCTGAATAAGGCTTACGCCGCACTGGAGCGCGCCGCCGGCAGCGAAGAAGCCGATGGTGAAAGCGGCAATCATAACTATGGCCTGACTCTTGGTGCTGATAACGATAGCGTAAGAGATTACGGAGCCGGCAAGGTCGATGATAAGGATCTTAAGAGTGCGCCAGCGGAACTTGGACATAAGCAGCGCCCAGATAAGGACTGCGCAGAGCGAACCGCCCGTATACAGAGAGGTCAGCGAGGCGGAAGCCATGTCGCTCATACCGACGACGGTGAGGCCGTAGCGGTTGAGCAGCTGCTGCGCGGAGTACATGGTGCACATATTGATGAAGCCCATCACAGCCAGAGGAACGACAAGCCACTTGGGTGCGGGAGTCTTGAAGCGGTCGGCCGCGGCACGTGCGTCAGCATCGAGCTTATCTGCGGCAGTTGCAGGCTTCCAGCCGGAGAGCTTTCTCTGCTTGAGCTCGTCATCGTAGGAGAAGGGTGCAATGAAGGTGATGATGAGCAGGAGCACAGACATGACGATGGGGATAATGAGGCCGACGATCCATGCGCCGGAAGCGCGGAGGGAGACGACGAGCATCGGGTAGATCAGACCGGAGATGGAGATGAAGCCCTTGATAAGGATAACGGAAGTACCGGTCGCCTTGGGCCAGCTCTCCTGTGCTGCCGCATACAGTGAGCCGTCGAAGAAAGAGGTCGCTGCACCGGCCATGAATGCAAAGACGCATGCGAGAGTAAAGTTGCGGGTGAGGAGACATCCGCCGAAGAACACGACATACATGATTCCGCCGATCAGCGCCATGGGACGGCGGCCGATCTTGTCGGAAAGTTCACCGCAGATCCAGACGGTAAGGAACTTTGCCAGACCGGTGAAGGATATTGCGGTGTAGACGCCTGCCGTACCGCAGGCCCACTGCTGTGCAAATGCATCCAGATTCTGGGAAAGGACAATGGCCTGAATGCCGTGCGTCATATATGCAAGATATACGACAGCCAATGTCCACAGGTATTTTTTGCCTCTCATTGATTTTCCACCCTTCTTTTTATTTAACCGTTCCTACGGTATAAAGTACCGTTCTTACGGTATAAAGTGCTTAATTACGCGGGAATACATATTATTCCTTTTTTGTTTTTACGAACTGAGAAACAAGGAGCAGCGCGAGGACAGCAAGAAGAATAAGTGATATGGGGCTTGTTACTATCTCAAGCAGCATCGATCCCAAGCTGCCGGCACTGATCACCGCTCTGCGGAAGTTCATTTCGATCATTGGCCCGAGAATAAGGCCCAGCACCATAGGGCCGCATGGATAATCATAGCGTTTGAATATGTATCCGATAATTCCGAATATGACCGTCCACAGAATATCTATGGAATTGTTATTGATGGAATAGCTTCCAAGAATACCGACGACCACAATGATTGGAACCAGAATGTCTCTCGGCACTTCGGTCAGCTTTGCAAAAACACGGATACCGGTCATTCCGAAAATCAGCAGGAAAATATTTGCGGCAAGCAGCATAAGGGCTATCTTGTTGAACAGATCAGGCTGAGTCGTCATTATCATCGGACTGCACCGGATACCGTGGATCGACAGCGCCCCTATCATTATGGCAGTCACCGAGTCTCCCGGGATGCCAAGCGTCAGCATCGGGATCAGTGCGCCGCCGATTGCAGCGTTGTTGGCCGATTCGGGGGCGACAACGCCCTCATAGGCTCCCTCTCCAAGCGGGACGTCGGAATTCTTGACAGTATTTTTCGCCGTGTTGTACGCCAAGAGTGCAGCAATATCCCCGCCTGCTCCGGGCAGTGCGCCGACGAAAGTGCCGATGATTGAACTTTGCAGACACAGCGGCAGCATTTTCAGAAGCTTTTTACCCGGTGGGCTGATCTTATCAAGCTCCTGCCGGACGATAGGCTTATTGCGGCTGCGGAGCTGGATCAGAGCTTCGCTGATACCGAACATACCGATCATCACACTGATATAGCTCACACCGTTGCGCATGGAAGTGACACCGAAAGTGAATCTCCCCAATCCGGTGATCTCATCCGTGCCGACTACGCCGAGCATGAGTCCGACCGTTGCCATGAAAAGTCCCTTGACCACACTCTTTCCGCCAAGGCCGCCGACCATCATAAGTCCCATCAGAACCAGGATGAAATAATCCCTGGGTCCAAAGCTTACCGCCATTTTGGATATCTGCGGCGCGGCAATGACCATTATTATGAGGCCTATCATACCGCCTATCACCGACATGATAGTGCTCACCGCGATCGCCTTTCCGGCAAGCCCCCTCTTGGCAAGAGGATATCCGTCAAAGGTGGTCGCAACTGCGGCCGGAGCTCCCGGAATATTCAGCAGGATCGCCGCGCGGGAACCTCCGTAAACACCTCCGACGTACACTCCTATCATAAGCGAAAGCGCCAGATTCGTTGACCAGCTGTATGTCATGGTGATAAGCAGCGAGGCCGCCATTGTCACCGACAATCCGGGGATAGCGCCGATATAGATCCCGGCCCATACACCGATAGCTATGAACAGGATGTTTATCAGTATTTCATTTACAGGCACTTGTATATCACGCCTTTCAGGGCAAAATTACACTGAATATGTACTTGAACAGGAGCAGTATAAGGAATGTGCATATAAAGGATATCAGAACAGCACTGCGCCAGTCTTTATTGCGCAGGAAAAATATCGCCGCAAAAAGGAACAGTAGGGTCGCTATCGTGTAATGCAGGTAAATTATTGCGATCACATATAGGATCAGCAGCACGATAAAGAGAACCGTAGCCGTGTCGAACAGCTTTTCTTCATTGTCCTCAGCAGCCTTTCTTGGGACAAAGGCAATGATGGCCGCAAAGACAAAGCACAGACCTGCAACAAATATCGGGTATCCGCCGGGAGAGCTCATCGTAAGCTCGTTGAATGGGATAATGAAGAGTGAACCGACAATGCAAAGCGCGGAAAACGCCAACAGAATATATGAGAATAATTTCTCGCCTTTCTTCATACGATCCACCTCATTCCAGCCTGAGTATACCATACTTTGCCGGAGAATACTCTGTGACACCTGCGTCATCGAGAAGCCACGTCGTCACCTGCTGCCATTTGCCTATATATGCGCGGGCCTCTTCTCCGGAATATCCTAGAGGCAGTATATGATTAGTCTCCAGATACTCCTGAAACTCCGGGTTTTCCCATGCCTTGCGGAAAGCTGCTGTCAGAGTCTCCTTCACTCTGTCCGGGCAGTCGTCTCTGATATACACTCCAACGAACGCGCCCCAAGGGAAGTATTTTACATACTCGGGATATACCTCGCTTATAGTCTCCACATCCGGTGCGCTGGCAAGACGCTCGTTGGCAAGAACGCAGATTATCTTCACGCTTCCCTCGGCAGCATAGTCCATAGCAACGGAGTAGTTAATGACTGAGACATCGGCATGGCCGCCCATGATCGCCGTAAGCGCGGCAGAGTCGCCGTCAAACGGGATCTGGTTGAAGGTGACGTGGCTTGTGCCCTCGAGCATGGCAGCGACATTTGCGGGCAGTCCGCCGATGCCTGTCGTCGCCAGCTTTACGGTTCCGGGCTTTGCCTGAGCCGCATCGATCACATCTTTTATCGAATTAAGGTCGGAGTCCGATTTCACGACCAGCACCGGCGTCTGCTGACTGATAAGTATGACCGGGTAAAAATCGTCATAGTCGACATTTGAGATGTTCATTACCTTATACAGCGGCGGATTCTCGGCATTGAACAGAAGAGAATAGCCGTCGTTTTTCTGGTTCTTGACAAACTCCGTTGCGATTGCCCCGGTCGCGCCGGGCTTATTCTGAAGCACGATGTTGACGCCCAGCTCCCTTGCCGCATACACCGAAAGCGTACGGCTTACCGTATCCGTCGCACCTCCAGCTCCCCATGCTATGAAACCGTTTATATCGCTTTGAGGATAAGCATCAGTATAGGAGCTTACCGTGTCCCTCAGTTCAAGACCCGCAACAGCCACGCAAATGACAAGCAGTACTGCAACGATTATTTTTTTCTTTTTTGACAAAGCGATCACTCCCTATGACCGGCGCGGCATCAAAGACTTGTTTTTCCTCTGACCGCACCCTCAGCTATATATTCGCTGATCTCGTTTTCGCTGTATCCAAGCTCCTGCATTATCTCTGCCGTATCGGTTCCCTGTGCCGCGGTCACTTTGTACTGCGGCTGATATGAGCCGAATTTGACGGGCACGGTAGAAATATTTCTCTTTCCGGACGGGCAGTCAAGCTTTGTCATTACGCCGTTTGCCCAGACCTGTTCATCCTCGTACATATCAAGCGGCTGGTAGCACGCTTCACACGGGACATCATTATCCTTGAAGAGCTTCAGTATCTCCTTCTGCGAAAAGCCCGCAATGGCTTTATCAAGGATCTCGACCACTTCACGGTTTTTCCCGAGTTCATTGAGATGGTCGCAGTTGCAGTAATCCGGATTATCGACCAGGTCATCTCTGCCGAGCAGCTTCATAATCTTGTTGTAATCCCGGTCATATTGCGGCGCGCACATTGCAAGCAGCTTGTTATCCTTGGTGCGGTAAACATTGTTCGTCGGGCAGATGACCTCGAAGCGGCTCTTGGGATAGGCGTTGCCGTACTGCGCCGAAACCACGGCCGTACTCAGCATAAACGCCGCCGCGTGATGCAGGCTGACAGTCACCTTTTCACCCGTGCCGGTGCGCTGGCGGTTAAAAAGCGCCGCACATATGCCTGATGCGATACACATGGCGACCTGGAAATCGCCGTAGCCGTTCGGCGGGATCATGGGGTTACTGTCTCTTTCAACAGTCGTGCCGAATACTCCGCCGCGCGCCATGTAGCAGGTCACATCGAAACCGGCGGTGTCCTTCTCGGGTCCTGCCTCTCCGTATCCTAAGCACTGCGCCCAGATAAGCCTCGGATACTTCGCCTTCAGCGAATCGTAATCCAGCCCGAGCTTTTTAAGTGAGTGCGTGCGTATATTCGTTATAAACACATCCGCATCTGCTAGAAGCTTTTCCATGACCTCCATGCCCTTCTGATTTTTCAGGTTGATAGTCATGAAGCGCTTATTCATATTCGACATATCAAAGCCGAGATTTTCTTCGTCGGTATACGGCATACCGAACACAGCACCCTGCGTCCGGCCAGGATCACCCGAGAACGACTCGACCTTTATTACGTCCGCTCCCCATTCTCCCAGGACGCGCGCAGATGTCGGTGCCGCAAGAAAGGTCGTAAGGTCAACGACTTTTACGCCCTCCAGTGGTTTCATAAAATCCCCCTCTCTTTAAGCCGCTCCGTTCCCGCCTTGGATAAGGCGGGCGGAGCGTCGTTTTTTTTGGTGCGTGTGTATTATTCGGTGTATTCTATACGTCCGTCGCACTTGTCGAGTCCGCGGAACGCGGTAAGGCGCTGGACAGTCGGGGGGCCTTCCTCAAGCCACATGGCGCGGCAGTCGCGGTACATACGCTCGACCGGGCCATACGGGCAGTCCTCAAAGTATCCTATGCCGCCGAATATTTCGAGCATTGCGTCGGAGACCATGCGGACGGTGTTGATGCTGTGCAGCTTGCACATTGCGGCTTTCATCTCAATATCCTTGCCTGCGTCATAGTCCTTTGCAAAATCCCAGATCATAAGGCGCAGCGCGTTGATCTCAGTGCCCATATTGGCAATGGTCTGCTGGATCGCCTGACGCCTTATAAGGGGCTTACCAAAAGTGACGCGGTCACGTGCGCGGCGGATAGTCATTTCGAGCATACGCTGTGCCATACCGAGGTTGCTGACAGCGATATGTGCACGGGAAACAGACAGCGAGTGCATGGCTATCTCAAGTCCCATGCCCTCCTTGCCGAGCAGGTACTTTTTATGCACGCGCATATTGGTAAAGCGCAGGCCGGCATGACCGGCACCGCGGCAGCCCATCATGTGAGGCATAGGGACGATCTCATAACCGGGGGTATGCACATCGACGAAGAACGCCGAAAGGCGGCTGTCTTTATCCGAGGTCGGATCGGTCGATACGATGAGGTATGTAAAGTCGGAGCAGTCCGTATGAGAGATCAGCGTCTTCTCACCATTTATCACATAGTAGTCGCCGTCCTTGATCGCGGTGGTGTGAATATCGGCGCCGGTGCCGCCGGACGCTTCTGTCAGAGCGAAATTCGAATAAATCGTCTTATCCTGGAACTTGTCCATATACTGAGCCTTGAGCTCTTCGCTGCCGAAGTCGTCAAGAATGCGCCAGTCAAGGTCTGCGGCATGATGCAGGTGCATACGCATACCGCCTGGGCCTCTGGAAAATTCCTCCTGGACCATCAGTATCTGCTTTTCGGTGAGACCAAACCCGCCGTATTTTTCGGGGAGTGCGAAGCGATAAAGATCGTTCTTGATCGCCAGCTCATAGAATTCCTTCGGGAACGTGTTCGTTACCTCAATCTCTTTCTGCATCTCATCGAAGGGGCCTTCGGCAAGTGCACGGATCCTCAGCAAGTAATCCTGAAATTCTTTTTCTGTGAGTTTCATCAAATCTCTCCTTTTCAAAATAACTACAAGGAATTGCCTTTTATATGGACCTGAAAACGTATATCAGGCTTTGCCCGGCATTGGAAGCATAGTCGCATGCGCGAATGCGATAAGCTTTCCTGTCTGATTTGTTACTATCAGCTCCTGAACAATGGAGGATCTTCCCTTATGCAGAGTTTCGCAGCTGAAGAACAATGTATCCCCAACTCTTGAGGGGCTGATAAAATGATAATCCACACACATCGTCACATTTGGAAGGCAGTCATACAGGTAGGTATCCAGGCCAAAGACCGCCTCGCCGACCATGCTCAGGAAACCACCGTGCAGCGTCCCCTTATAGTTCATCATATTCTCGTCCAGAACCAAAGAGACGCGAACTTTCCCGGGTTCTATGGATTCTACGTGAGCCTTTTCCAGCCCCCTTAGAGGCTGAAAATGCATTTCTATCGCCCGCTGCTGCTCCTCAAAAGTCATCATTGTGCAAGCCCGCCTTTACGACATGAGTATTATTATGTCTTTACTCTACAGTCGGTAATATCCTTGTGTCGACTGTAATTATATCTTAACACTTTGTTCAAATCCAATCGTTTTTATTGTGATTTTTTTGGCTTTTTCATAGGCGCGGCCTATTGATAATTTTTTTGCAAGTGTCTCATGCCTTGATTTTTCTGTATTTCAGGGTCGATGGCACTTCCTGCGGCGCGATTATTGACAAATTATAGGCAATTTCTATAGGTTTGCGTGCAACAACGATTTTTTTCCGATTGGAGTTTTTTCACAGCATCTTATATAATACTTTTCGTAAAGACTGCGAGTATCACATGTTTAGACTATGCAGCAGTAATGTATAACCTAACAAAATGGAGGGAACGCAATGAGCTTGCTTTACACCGAGGATCAACTGTCGTACATCAAGATGGTTCGGGAAATGGCTGAGAAGAAGATCAAGCCGTATGTCGCCGAATGTGACCGCACCGGGGAGTGCCCTGTTGAATTATTTAAGCCCGCGATCGACATGGGGCTGCATATGCTGGAGATTCCGGAGGAGTACGGCGGCGCCGGAATGGACTTTGAAACTACTGCAATGATCTATGAGGAACTTGCCAAAGTCGACGCCGGATATGCCGATACGCTCGTCACAAACTTTGTGGCTCTGCGCAACGTGATCCTTGCCGGTACTCCCGAGCAGGCCCGGCATTTTGCGGATATCATAGAAGCGGGGAAATTTGCGTGCTTTGCCATAACCGAGGCTGATGCGGGTTCGGATGCCGGCGCCATGCGTGCGACTGCTGTTCCCGATGGCGATGATTATATACTCAACGGCACAAAGGTGTTCGCGACCAACGGCGAATGCGCATCCATATACATAAGCTTCTTCAAAACCAGCCCGGAAAAGGGCAAGCGCGGCATCTCGGCATTTATGATCGACCGTGATATGCCGGGAGTCATAGTCGGCAAGCATGAGGATAAAATGGGCTTCCGTCTTTCGAACACTACGGATCTCGCCTTCCAGAATGTACGTGTGCCAAAATCGTATATGATCGGTCCCGAAGGGACGGGGCTGAAGCTCGCGCTCAACGCACTCAATCTCTCCCGCGCCTTTGTGGCAACACTTGGCGTAGGCATTATGCAGCGCGCTTTAGATGAGGCTGTCGCGTATGCGAAGGTCCGCAAGCAGTTCGGTCAGCCCATTATCAAGCAGCAGCTCGTACAGGCGATGCTCGCTGACATGGCCATTAAGACCGAAGCGAGCCGCTGCCTTGTAAACAACACGATGAAGATGATGGATAAGGGATCTCTTGTGCAGAAAGAAGGCTCCATTACCAAGACCTTTGTTACGGACTGCATGCAGGAAGTTACATCAAACGCGGTCCAGATCTTCGGCGGCTACGGCTACAGCAAGGATTACCCAGTCGAAAAGCTGATGAGAGATGCCAAGGTGTTCCAGATATTCGAGGGCACCAATCAGATACAGCGCACAACTATCGCGCGTATGCTTGAGAAAGAGTACGATTAAAAAATCATCGGCTGCCCGGAGCAGTCGATGATCCTATCTTGGAGGCGGATTTATTTGAAGCAGAAAATAAACCCCAAACTAGCCCAGTATTACCGGAGCTGCGGGCTCTGGACGGATAAGACCCTGCTCGACTATTGGAACAGCGCTGTGCATGATCACCCTGACAGCGAATACATAGTCGATGATCTCGGAAGCCGCCTGACCTACGCTGAGGTAGACGCACGTGCAGGCAGACTTGCCGGCTGGATGCAGAGCCGCGGGATATCGGCAGGCGATGTAGTCTCCTTGCAGGTCACGCCCAGAGCAGAGTTTGTCATAATAGTTTATGCCTGCATTGAATGCGGCGCGGTCATTGCTCCGCTGGGTATGCGCGCCGGCACCCAAGAATGGATTTCAATGATCCGCCTGCTCGACAGCAAAATGCATTTTGTTCTGAGGGAGTATCACGGAGATGATCTCGGCTGCCACGTACTTGAAAGGCTTCCTTGCCTTGATCATCCGCCGCAGGTAGTTATTGTCGGGCAGAACGGCGGGACGTCCGAAGCCGTCCTTTTCGGGCAGATCATGCAGGAAGAACCTCTCCCCTGCCTGCCGCCGGAAGAAGTCGGCGCCGATGACACGGCCCTTATACTTTTCACTTCGGGTACGACCCGCGGCAGCCGCGGTGTGATGCTGACCCATAACAATATAATTTCGAGCGAACTGGCCTTCAATTCCGCGCTTGGTCTGACTGAAAGCGATTCAATGTTCCTGCCGGCTCCGCTCAGTCATGCCACTGGGTTCCACCACGGTATAATCTCTGTCATGCTGTACGGCGGAAAGCTGATCCTGCAGGAACGCTTTGACAGCTTATCCGCGATCGATATAATGACAACGGAAAAGTGTACGTACTCGATGGGCGCCACGCCGTTTGTCTATGACTTTGTAAAAGCGCTCGACTCCGGGGCGGCAAAGCCTCCGTTTTTGAAATACTATATATGCGGCGGCGCCCCTGTACCTAATTATCTGCTTGAGCATGCGTGGGACGCGCACAAAATAGTCGTGTGTGAGTGCTATGGATCGACGGAAAGTGTACCTCATGTCCTCGTCCCCCCTGAGCATGCTCTCGAATGGAAAGGCAAGTGGTCGGGAGCGGCGCTCGACGGTATAGAGATCCGCGTTGTGGATGAACAGCACCGCACGGTGGGACCAGGAACGGTAGGAGAAGAAGCTTCGCGCGGGCCGAATGTATTTGTCGGGTACCTGGGCGATCAGCAGAGCACTGACGAAGTTCTTGACGATGAGGGCTGGTATTACAGCGGAGATCTCTGCTACGGTGACGGAGCCGGCAGGATCAAAATATGCGGGCGAAAAAAAGATATTATCGTGCGCGGCGGTGAAAACCTGAACATCAACCAGATAAATGACAATCTCGAGGGGTTCCCAGGGATTCTCGATCATGCGGTGATAGGTATGCCGGATTCCCGTCTCGGAGAGCGTATATGCGCTTTTCTTGTGCCCGAGCCGGGAGTCACTGAGATAACAAGAGAACAGGTCGCAGATTATCTGAAACAGCATGAGATCAGCAAATGGCTGTGGCCTGAGCGCATAGAGCTGATCGACGCAATACCGTATACGGAGAGCGGCAAAGTAAAAAAATACCTGCTTTCCAAAGAGTTGACCAACAGAATGGGAGTGCAGAATGAGCATCGATAATGACAGATTCCGTTTCGGACCGCTGCGCAGCAGGTCCACATCGAAGCCGCGCATCAGTCGACCCGAGCCATCGTTTTTTTGCTGTAAAGCCTGCGGCAATGTGATGGCCGTAATGCAGAGCGGAGGCGGCCGCCCTTCATGCTGCGGCAGCGAAATGCTTTTACTCGAAGCAGGTGATGTTCAGCCTGACGACGGCTTCAGCTATCTTATCTTCGGCGGGCTTAACGAAAATGCAGTCAAAGCCATCTGGCCGGTGGGGACTCCCCCGGATTGGATCTACCTGCGTACATTTACCGGCGGGCAGTTGAAGTTCGTCGGCAAGGATAAGCGGGCGCCGGTCATCTTCGCTCTCGCGGATGAGGACGCATATGCGTACTGTGATAAGGATCCCTGCGCAGAATGCACATTCCGCTGCAAGCGCGGCTTTGAGCTGTTCTTCTATTTTCCTGAAAAAGGGCTTCTCCGTATACCGCTCGACCGTATGTCTTCGCACCCGAAGTCTTAAAAAGAGATACCGCCGTTCAGCACGGCGGTATCTCTTTTTTATCACTATATTTGTAGGAGTAGAACGCGGCAATAAAATCAATGAACAGCTTGACTGCATGGATTTTGCTGCGGTACTTGTCAAAGACCATATCCACAAGGCGAAAGTCGCTTGGAATGTCGTCAATGGGAATCGCAGAAATGTTCTGAAATTCTCTGAGTTCCGGCGAATAGATCATAAGACCAACTTTCCCATGCCCCGATTTTATTTTTTCCTGGCTGATCATGCCGCCCATAATTATTTCTGTACAGTAACTGAATGTTCCCTCCATGCCGTGTTCACAGAGCAGGGTGTGGAACTGCTGTCCGATCGGCTGATTTAATGAATAGGAGATAATAGTCTCTCCTTTGAGTTCCCTAAGCGAGATTGCCTGACGGCTTACCAGCGGATGATCATTCCTGACCACTGCCACAGCGGGCTGGGACAAAACAGGGACAAAGTACAAATTAGGGCATTCCGCTTTATATGTACAAAATCCTACGTCGAATTTGCCTGATTTAACGGCGCCAATTATTTCGTTGGTCTGACCAACATATATGTTGAGCTTTATATCCGGATATTTTTCGTGGAACGCTGTCATTACTTTCGGGAAATATGACCCCATAATCGTCGAAATGCAGCCTATATCCACGCTGCCGCTGGTATCTCCGGTGAACTCTTTTACCGCCGCCACACCCTCATCGAGTATTTGCAGCGCGTCTCTGACATACTGATAAAAGATATTGCCGTATTTTGTCAGCTGGACATTTCGGCCGTTCTTCTCAAATAGCGCTATGCCAAGTTCTGCTTCAAGAGTGGACATCGCCCCGGAAAGGCTGGGCTGAGAAATGTAAAGCGCCGCCGCGGCTTTCGTAAAGTGCTGCAGTTCTGCTACCTTGCAGAAGTAATACAAGTGCAGTAAATTCATACAAGCATCGCTCCTATACAGGATATGTTAAAGATACAACAACTTCGCAGCTCTCGTCAATAGTTAATTTTGCTAAAAGCATACAATTATACTTTCCTCAATCAATGTTGTACGATGGTCTTGCTACAGGATACACTTAAGGCAATACCGCTGCAAAATCTGTATGACTTGAGTGATAAGGCAACCGTTGCAATCTCAGCCGGAGCCGATGAAAATTCCTGCCGGAGTTGTTCATCGTCCAAAGCGTCCAGCCGCTTGTAGCAGCTTCGCACCATGCAGTCTCCCAAGCTCGCTGCTATAATTAGTGTATTTTATTGTAACATATTATAAGGCGTATTTCCACATTCGAGTTTGCATTTTTCTTGATGCTGATCTTTGTGGGCTGCATCTTTTGCTGTATGTTCAGCATCCCGCGCATCAACATGTAACTCGACCGTTCAAATTCTGCCACGTTATATTCAAAGAAAAAGCCAAGACACCGATCTCCGACGGTCGGTGGCTTGGCTTTTCTTACTTGGAGTTCTTCAACCAGTCGAGATACGCTTCCATGGTGATGATCCCGGCGGCGCATTTGAGTTTCTCCTTTCGCGCCTCTGCTGCCCACTGCAAGAACTGTTCCTGTGTAAGTTTGCCTGCAGCGATATGCGCAAAGCGTTTCTTGTACTCGCGGCGGTATGCCGAGAATACATCATCACTTTTCTTTCTCTCTGCCCACACCTTCGATGCCCCAACCATTCTGCATGACCTACCGTTGGGTCCGAACGGACGGTCGCAGTAGTCCGTTCCGGCGTGCCCAGTCAGTGCAAAATACCTGCCGCAGTTCTTGCACCTGCGCATTTTTATGTTCTGCCGGATGCACTCACAAACGTGAAAATTTATAAGCTCGAGCATATCCGGTGCGTTCAGCACCTCAGTAAAATATCTGTTGTCTACAAGCTCATAGGTCGTAGTTAATGGCAAAAATTTATACGGCAAACTCCTGCGGGGATTGGCTTGGTAGTATGCCGTCAAGCGTTCGAGGTTCGACTCCGAACTTGAATCCGCATCAAATACACTATCCGCTAACCGTAAAAGCTGCTCCTGCATGAGGGAAGTTTTCCTTCGTGCAGTTTTTATTTTAGTCAAGCTTATTCTCTGTCGAGCGTAATCGCTGAATTGTGTTTCGCGCAGCTTCTCTATTAAGGGCTTGTACTCAAGCTCAAGCGGCAGGAAATAAATGCTGAGTGCTGTTAGGGATTCAAGGTAAAGCTCGGCAGCATAAGAACACTTGGTCAGAACCTTCGTGTCTTTTTCTGTGAACAGTCGGCCGACCATCTGCTCAAAGCTGTCCATCGCGCTGTTCGCAGATGTTACGTTCATATACATAAACGAAATAAGACTGTCCGGAAATGCCGTGTTGTAGCCAGATAAGTCTGCATCTGCGAATCTGTAATGCTCTTGCCCGTCAAAAATATCTGTGGTTAGCTTCGACTTTTCCATATATGCACCTCCATATTTTGGACAGATTGTAAACAATTCGTTCAACTGTCTTAAAAAGATGAAATTTTTTCAAATTTTGTCATTGTGGACAGGAACAAAATCTTTGGAAACTATGTCTAAATACGAGTTCAGTGTAATGCACGGCAGGGCAAAAGTCAATAAAAATATGAGCTCTGCACTGAACCTTGAA
>CAKTPR010000002.1 GCA_934591725.1 uncultured Oscillospiraceae bacterium | reverse complement strand
GAGCCGCTGAGGATCATCAGCAGGCGCTTTGCCATCATTATCTCGCCTATGCCCATAGTCACGGCGTAGCGGGGGACCTCGTCGCGCGAAGAGAAGAAGCGGGCGTTTGCGTCAATGGTGCTCTCGTCAAGGACTTCCTTGTGTGCGTGCCAGTACAGCTCTTTGCCCGGCTCGTTGAACGCGAGGTGGCCGTCCGGGCCGACACCGAGCACCTGAAGCTCAACGCAGCTGCCCGCGATCACAGCCTGGAACTCCGCGATGTTCGCGTCGATATCGCCCGTGCCCTTGGCAACATAGGTGTTCGCCTTGTCGATGTTTATGTGGTCAAAGAGATTGGAGTCCATGAAGTATCTGTAGCTCTGGTCATGCGTCGGCTCAAGGCCGATGTATTCGTCAAGATTCACGGTGTGTACCTTGGAGAAGTCAAGCCCCTCCTCACGGCAGCGGCGCGCAAGCTCCTGATACATACCGACAGGGCTTGAGCCGGTGGCGAGGCCAAGGCAGCAGTCAGGTTTCTCGCGGACTATCTTCTCAATGATATCCGCACCGGCGGCGCTTTGACTTTTATAGTCGTCACAGATTATTACTTTCAAAAAATTTCCTCCTAAGTGAAATTTGCCCGCCTGTTCCGGCGGCTTTTTGTTACCTAAGTTCAGTATATAGGCTTTGTTGAAAAGCGTCAAGTGTCAATTTTTCGCGATATTTTTCCCACGACGGGGGCGAGCATGAGCAGGGAAATGAGGTTCGGCAGCGACATCAGCGCGTTTATCATGTCGGCGATCTGCCACACGCCTTTGGTTGACATAACACATCCACAGAGACAGACACACGGGAACAGAACACCGTAAACAGCGGCTCCGCGCTTACCGCTTATGTACCCGGCGCAGCGGCTGCCGTAGACAGCCCAGCCCATCACGCTCGTGTAGGCGAAAAGGCAGATGGTGACGGCCATGAACACCGCCGAAACACGCGCGCCGAACACCGAAGCGAGAGCGGATTGATACACCTCTGTTCCGGTGACGCGTCCCCACGGGATATTGACACCGCTGCAAAGGATCGCAAGGGCGGTGCAGGTGCAGATAACTATTGTGTCGGCAAAGACCTCAAAGATGCCCCACATACCGTGAGCGGCGGGTTCATCCGTATCTGCCGCAGCGTGGGCGATGGCGGCAGTGCCGAGCCCGGCTTCGTTGGAAAAGGCGCTGCGCCGCAGCCCCCATTGTATGCACTGCGCCGTGGTGACGCCGCATATCCCGCCGGTGATGGCACCGGGGCGGAAGGCTTCAATAAATACGGTTGACATAACTCCAACTATCCGGCTGTGGTTCACTGCGACGACCGCCATAGAGGCGGCGATGAACAGCAGGCTCATCAGCGGCACGAGCGCTTCCGCTGCCGTGCCGACCCGCCCCGCGCCGCCTGAGAGCAGCAGCACCGTGATGGCAGTGAGGACGAGGCCGAGCGCGAAGCGCAGAGCGGCGGGGCTTGGCATAAGGCCGGCTGTACACGCGTCGACGGCGCGGACGAAGGAATCGGCAATACTGCTGACCTGCACGAGATTGCCCATGCAGAAGGCAGAGAGCGTGACAAGGACGCCGTATACGCGCGCAAGGCGCGGCCTGCCGAGACCGTGGGTGATATAATCCATCGGCCCGCTGCCGATGCTCCCGCGGCGGTAATATATCGCGAGGGCGACCTCAGCGTATTTTACGATCATCCCGATGAGCGCCGCTGCCCACAGCCAGAAGAGCGCACCGGGGCCGCCCATGGCGATGGCCTGCGACACGCCGACTATGTTGCCTGTACCGACCGTTGAGCCGAGCGCGGTCGCGGCGGCCTGAAATGGTGTGACCGTTCCGCTCCTGCGCTCTGCCGGACGAAGGCGGATGCTGCCGACGGTCAGGCGCATCGCAAGGCCGAAGCGCCTGAATTGCAGCGCGCGGCAGTTGATGGTGAGCGCCCCGGCGCAGACTATCAGGCCGGGGAAAAACAGCCAACTCCATATAAAATTGCTGATATAGGAAGAAATTGTACTGAACATAAATATTAAGATTGACTAAGGTTCACAAAAAAGGCTTTATTTAACGGCGGATATGTGGTAATGTATGCCCCGAACTAAATGTATGGAACAAAATGAAGAACTATTCGTCTCTATATACGAGCTCTGAAAGGGGAGACAAAAATGAAAAAGTTTATTACTATCCTGCTTATAATCATAATGGCGGTCGGGATGACAGTCCCTGCCTACGCCGAGAACATACAGAGCCGCGCGGTCATCGGCGCAGACCTCACGGAAGACCAGATCACCGCCGTGTATAACGCCTTCGGCATCAGGCGCGGCGACGCTATCGAGCTGCGCGTCACGAACGGCGAGGAGCGCCAGTGGCTCCAGGGTTATGTGGACGAGAGCCTTATCGGCACGAGGTCTATCTCCTGCGTGTATGTTGAACTTCTGCCCGAGGGCAGCGGCATGGACGTCACCACGAGCAACATCACATGGTGCACCGGCGAAATGTATATAAGCGCGCTCGCGACGGCGGGCATAACCGATGCGCGCATCATCGTCGCCGCGCCTTTTGAGGTCAGCGGCACCGCGGCGCTCACAGGCGTATACAAGGCATACGAGGACATGACCGGCAAAAAGCTGGATGACCTGGCAAAGCTCGTCAGCACACAGGAGCTTACGATCACCGGCGAGCTTGCAAACGAGATAGGCAGCATGGACTCGACCTCCATCGTAAACGACTTGAAGCTCATGCTCGATGAGACGCAGAAGATGAGCGACGACGAGATACGCGCGGAGATCGTTGAGATCGCGGGGCGCTACAACGTCTCGCTGACCAACACTCAGATCCAGCAGCTCATCGACCTGTGCCGCTCACTCGAAGGGCTTGACGCAGATTCGCTCAAGGCGAGAGTGGAGGAGGTACAGGGAACGCTCCAGAAGGTGTCCGACGCGAAGACCAAGGTCGTCGGCTTCGTCGAGACGGTGAAGAAGGTCGTCACCTCCGTGTCGAGCTTCTTTGACAAGATCAAGGACATCATTGCAAAATTCTGATAACGTAAAATGCCGGGAGCAGCATCCCGGCATTTTTATATGCGGTATGTTAAGAAAATGCGAAGAAATGCCTATTGACAAGCTCGGATAAATCTGCTATATTTCACCTGAAATATGCTTAATTCCGCGTTTCGCGGCAGCGGGAGAACCGAACCGGACACTTTGTCCGATTGGACGGCAACCATACTATGGCACGTCCTAGGGGTGTATTCGCATTGCGATAGGGGACTCTCTTCCCCGAACCCGACAGCTAATCTCGTCAGCGTAAGAGAGCGGATCAAGGCGTCCTCACGCCTCCATATGGTCTCTTTACGCTGTGTTTTAAGTAAACACAGCGTTTTTATTTTTCCCGCCGTTGAGAAATGTCTCATATGCGGCGGATGGAGGGTCAATACATAATGAAAAATAAGCTCCGCGACATCTTTATCGGCAAGCCATTGAAGGACTCCGATCTTAGCGGTGAAAAGTTCGGTGTGCTGTGGGGGCTGCCGATCTATTCCAGCGACACTATCTCCTCAGTGGCATATGCCGGTGAGGAAGTGCTGATGGTGCTGCTGCCGGTGATGGGGCTGCTTGCCGCACACACGCTCGTATACGTCATGTGTGCGATCATTGCGCTGCTGCTCATCCTTGTGTTTTGCTACCGGCAGACGATAGATGCTTACCCGCAGGGCGGCGGCGCGTATATCGTCGGTGCGGACAACCTCGGCGAAGCGCCGGGGCTCACTGCGGCGTCGTCGCTGCTGGTCGGGTATATCCTGACTGTGGCGGTGTCGAGCTGCTCAGGCGCGGCGGCAGTGGCATCCGCGTTCCCGGAGCTGGCAGCGTACAAGCCGTGGATCGCCTTTGTTATCGTCTGCATCCTCACGTGGGGCAACCTCAGAGGTATGCGCGAGTCGGCGGTCATGTTCGGCGTGCCTACGTATTTCTTCATATTCGCTATCCTTGCGCTTATCGTGACGGGCTTTGCGCGCGTGCTCGTGTTCGGGTACCAGCCGCCTGAGCCGACGGCGGTCATTGAGGTGGCGGGGGATGTGACGGTGTTCCTTATCCTGCGCGCGTTCGCTTCCGGCTGCACCGCGCTGACCGGCGTCGAGGCTGTGAGCAACGGCGTGCCGTCCTTCCGCGACCCGTCGGCAAAGAACGCAAAAAGAGTTCTCGGCCTTATGGCGCTCACAGTCGGAGTGACCTTTATAAGCATCGCCGTGCTGACGGATATTTACCACATCGTCCCGCAAGAGGGCGTTACCGCAATTGCGAGCCTTGCATCCGCAGTGTTCGGCAGCGGGAGCGTGTGCTTCTATGTGTTCCAGATAGCGACGGTCGTTATACTTTCACTTGCGGCAAACACGGCATACGCCGGTATGCCGCTGCTGCTCGCGATGGTCGCGCGCGACGGATATATGCCGCGCCGCTACACCCAGCGCGGCGCAAGGCTGAACTTCTCAAACGGCGTGCTGCTGATATTCTTCGCGTCCTCGGCGCTTATCTTCCTCTTCAATGCCGACACGCATACGCTGCTGCCGCTCTACGCGACGGGCGTGTTCATCTCGTTTACGATCTCGCAGGCCGGCATGCTCGCCCACTGGGTCAAGCTCAGGACTCCGGGCTGGCACCATAAGGCGGTCATCAACGCGCTTGGCACGGTCGTGTGCGCCGTGGTGTGTCTCGTCATCGCCATCACGCGCTTCACCGAGGGAGCGTGGGTCGTCGTTATACTCATCCCGCTGCTGGTGTACGTGATGAAGTCCATCAAGAAGCATTACGCATCAGTCTCCGCAGACCTCACGCTGCGAAGCACGGACGAGGCACGCGATATGCTGCGCTACATTATGCCGGGCAAGGTCATCATCCCTGTGCAGACGCTCAACCGTTCGTTTGTGAAAACGCTCAGGTGCGCCCAGAGCTGCGGCTTTTCCGAGATAGAGCTGTATAACGTGACGGATGACGAACAGAAGGCGCGCAGGCTCAAGGCGCAGCTCGACGAGCTTGACCTGAACGCGAAGTTTGTGTATGACGTTACGGCGTACCGCAATGTAAACGAGGTGCTTATAAAGCACGTCGAGGATGAGGCGGCGCAGCTTCATGAGCATGAGAACCTGACGGTCATGATGGGTGCGCTCGTTGTGACCTCCCCGCTGAAGAAGCTGCTGCATAACCAGACAACGCAGCGTCTCAGCAAGAAGCTTGAGAGGTACAGAAACGTCTCGGTATTCACGGTGCCGTATATAATATGAAAATAAACATACTGCCGCTTCCCGAAAGAGAAGCGGCAGTATGTTTATTTTTCGGTATATCGCAGCGCGGTAAGGGATGCGAGCTGCGAGCGGCTGATATGCTCATTGTACGACTTTATGATCGATTCATCGTCGCCGCTGATTATGGCCTGCGCAATGGCTCTGTGCTCTGAGTAAGTAGTTTCAAGGGGGTTATTCTGCGTGTGCATCGTATTGTATATGCCGAGACGGTACAGAAGCTCCATCATCGTTGTGAAGTAATCGCTCAGCCGGCGGTTGCCGGCACAGCCGATGATATACTTGTGAAACTCAACATCGAGAGCGTTCATTTCAAGGTAATTGCTTTGCGCGTTCCCGTGACACAGCTCCTCAAATTTGTCGCAGTAATCCAAAAGCACCATGCTGTCGGCAGAATTTTTGACCATGACCGCAGCGGAAGGCTCGATTATCTTCCTCAGCTGATAAAGCTCGTTCACGGCCTCTACGCTTATTTCACTGACATAGGTGCCTGAACGGGGAACTACGGTTATGAGATTTTCCTGCTCGAGCAGCATCAGCGCTTCGCGCACCGGAGTGCGCCCGACGCCGATCTCCTCAATAAGCTCCTTGTCTTTGATCCGGGTACCCGGCATGAGCTCGCACGAAAGGATGCGCTGCTTGATATTTCTGTAAGCGGTTTCTTTAAGGTTATCCATAATACCTCTTTCAACGGCCAAGTTGTTTTCTCAATAACAGTAAAAGTATACAACACCTTCACAGGAAATTCAAGATAAACTTGATTGTGATATATCACAAAAAGCCCTGAAAATAATTGTGTAAAAGACAGAAACAGACAATTAGGCTTGACAACTGATATATCTGACTGCTATCATCAGATTGCAAGCAGATATATCAGTTTTGACGAAAGTCTCAAATCCGAATATTAAAATTCGTATGTGGGATTACGGCTTAAGCAAAAGCAATGGAAAATATAGCCATACTGTCACGGAAGAATGATAGAGAAACTGATATATCTAATCAGAAAAAGGAGAAGGCAGATGAAAACATCAATAAAAGACGTCAGAATTTACAGCGCCGTATCCACGCTCAGCAAGCCTATCGCGGATGCGACGCACGATATCAGCAAGATATCGTTTTATGTTCTGGAAGTCGAGCTTGAGAGCGGTGTTACCGGCCAGGGCTACCTGCTGTCCTTCCATTACTCGCCGAACGCGATAGAGGGCGCGCTCAAGGATGTGCGCAATTTCGTGCTCAACGGCGGGTACCAGGTCCATGAGACCGTGCGCGTCAAACAGGACTGGGATAAGGAGGCGGAGTATTTCGGCATCAACGGCGTGCAGAACTGTGCGATCGCGGCGCTGAATATCGCCATGTGGGACGCAAAGGGCAAGACGCTGGGACAGCCTATCTGGAAGCTGTTCGGGTCGAACATGAAGAAGATCCCGGTTTACGGCAGCGGCGGCTGGATATCCTATTCCGATCAGGAGCTGCTTGACGAGGTGCTTGACTATCAGAAGCGCGGCTTTACCGCGGTCAAGGTCAAGGTCGGTCACCCCGACGGCATCGAACGCGACATCGCGCGCCTGAGAATGTGCCGCGAGAAGCTGGGCGATAAGACGAAGATCATGATGGACGCCAATCAGGGCATGGACGTACCGACGGCGCTGGCGCTTGCAAAGCAGGCTAGAGAGATCGGACTGCAGTGGTTCGAGGAGCCTATCGGCAAGGATAACCACGCCGGATACCAGCTGCTGCGCAACCAGTGCGGCATAGCCATCGCCTGCGGCGAGCGTGAGTACGATTGCCAGTCGCTCAAGGAGCTTATCAAGCGCAACGCGATCGATATGTGGCAGCCCGACCTCGTCCGTATGGGCGGCGTAGAGACGTGGCGCGACTCCATCGCACTGGCAAATGCCTACGATATCCCCGCACTCCCGCATTATTATAAGGACTACGACGTGCCGCTGCTCTGCACGGTGCCGAAGGTATACGGCGCGGAATCCTTCGACTGGATAAACGCCATCATCGACAACACCATGCGCATAGAAAACGGCTATGCCTATCCCAGAGAAACTCCCGGCTGGGGCTTCAGCTTCAAGGAAGAGTACCTCACGCCGGTAAAATAAAGAAATATAAAAAATAAAAGGAGACGAATCATGAAGAAGATCATAGCTGTCATTCTCGCTGTCGTTATGACGCTGGCGCTTTGTGCCTGCGGCAGCACGGCCCAGAACGCATCCCAGCCTGCTGCGGAGCAGGGGAACACCGCGGCGGCGGACACGGTTTATCAGTGGACGCTCGGCACACACCACCCCGACGGTACTCCCGCAGTCCAGTCCATAAAGCAGTTCATCGAGAACCTTGAGGCAAAGACCGACGGACGCATAAAGATCACCCTGTCCACCGGCGGCGCGCTCGGCTCACAGCGCGAGATCGTTGAGGCCGTTAACCTTGGAACAATTGAAATAGGCTATGGCGAGACCGGCGTCTATTCCAACTATGATGAGGATCTCGGAACCTTTATCCTGCCTTTCCTCTTTGAGAATAAGGATGAGTTCTATGCGGCAATGGACGGCGCGGCCGGAGACTATTACAGCAGCATTCTCGAAAGCAAGACCAACCTGCGTATTCTTGCATGGTTTGACGGCGGCAAGCGTGATGTCTATGCCAAGGATGAGCTTACAAGTCTCGACGGAATGCAGGGACTGAAGATCCGCACCCCGGAATCCAGCGTATATGTCGAGCTGTTCAAGGCGCTTGGCGCGAACCCGACGAGCATTGCAGCGACCGAGATGTACTCCGCTATCCAGCAGGGCGTTGTCGGAGCGATGGAAGGCTCCATGGATACCGCTGTTAACTACAATATCTACGAGGTTGCAAAGAACTGCCTCCAGACCGGCCATATCATGTGCGACTGCGGCCTTGTTATCAACAAGAACGTATATAACAGTCTCCCCGACGACCTCAAGGCTATCCTCGAAGAGTGCGTCACGGAGATGGAAGCAAGCCAGCGCAAGCTGTTCTGCGACCTTGAGACCGGTTATTATGACCAGCTTGTAGAATTCGGCGTAGTGTTCACCCCGGCAGATCTTGCTAAGGCAAAGGAGCTTGTTTCCGATTATGTCACGAGCTTCCTTGGCGACAACGAGGTAAGAAATGAACTTTATGATCTTATCCAGCAGGATATTGCAAGCGTAAAATAAAACTTTTTATTACTATACAGTAAACGGACACAGAGGGGCAATCGAAAGATTTCCCTCTGTGCCTGTGAATTGACAGTAGTTAAGACATTAACACGGAAAACAGGAGGTACGATGAAAAAAATATCCTCTGCATTGGTCGATGTCGCCTCGGCGCTGTTTCTCGGATGCGTGATCCTTGCCTTTGCAAGCGTCATATGGAGATACGTGCTGAATAACTCGATCATCTGGGCGGAAGAGCTTATCCGCTATATGTTCATTTGGCTGTTCTTTTTGGCAATGCCGGAGGTCACCCGCTGCGGAGCGCACCTTGCGCTCGACCTGCTGCCGAATAAGCTTACCGGGAATGCAAGAAAAGCATTGCTCGTTGCCATTGAAGTGCTCTGCATAGTATTTGATATTGTTATAATGATCTACGGCAGCAAAATTGCCGCGATCAACATGGCACAGAGAACCGCTTCACTCAGAATACCCTATGGTTATGTTTATGCGGCGATCCCGGCCGGCGCTGCGATCATGCTCGTTTTCAGCGCAAGAAGAATAGTGCTCATTTTGAAAGGCAAGGAGGAAAAAGCGTAATGGTCGGAATGATGTCGTTGATTTTCCTTTTGCTCATAATTCTCGGCGTGCCGATCGCCTACTGCATGGGACTCGGCGCGTTTGCGGCGCTGATCACGCATATGCCGAACTCCGCAATAACCGTTGCCTCAAAGATGTTCGGCGGCCTTGATTCGTTCTCGCTTATGGCGATACCGTATTTCCTGCTCGCGGGGAACCTGATGGACGCTGCCGGGATTTCAAAGCAGCTTGTTGAATTTGCCGAGCTTCTTGTCGGCAGGATCAAGGGCGGCCTTGCCATGGCAGGCGTCGTCGCGGGCGTTATATTCGCAGGCGTTTCGGGCTCGAACGCTGCTGACACCAGCGCAATAGGCTCCATACTCATCCCGGCGATGAAAGAAAAGGGCTATGAGGATTCATGGTCTTGCGGCCTTATTTCCACGACCGGTATTCTTGGGCCTATAATCCCGCCTTCAATACTGGCCATACTGTATTCGACGGCGACCGGCCTGAGTGTCGGGGCACTGTTCATAGCAGGCGTTCTGCCGGGTATCATTCTTGCGGCGGGGCTGCTGTGGCTGTGTTACAGATATGCCGTTAAACGCAAGCTCGTCAACAGCGGGGCAGATAAGCGCACCCGCGCAGAAGTCCTGAGCATCCTCGGAACTGCGCTGCCCGCGCTGATCATGCCGGCGATCATAATCGGCGGTATTCTCAGCGGCGTATTCACCGCGACGGAGTCTGCGGCGGTAGCCTGCATATACGCGATCGCCTACGGAATATGCAGCAGGAAGCTGACCTTCAGGCGCTTCTGGAAAGCAATGCGCGAGTCGGTCATGACGGCCTGCAAGCTGATGCTTATTGTATCTGTGGCGAGCCTTTTCGGCTGGATATTAAGCGTTGAAGCGTTCCCGGTCAAAGTAGTCGCCGCAATGACCAATCTTACGAACAGCAAATATGTCATTATGCTGCTCATCATCGTTCTGCTGCTGTTTGTCGGCTGCTTCATGGAGACCATCGCGGCGCTGACGATACTTGTTCCGGTGCTGAACCCGTTGGCACTGAGCTACGGCATTGACAACATCCAGTTTGCCATGCTCTTTATCGTGACCCTGCTTATCGGCGCAATTACGCCGCCTGTGGGTGTCAACCTTTATATCACCTCCGGGATCGCGGGCATCAAGTTTGCCGACACGCTGAAGTATCTTCCGCAGTTTATTCTGCTGGCGACTGTTGTGTGCCTGCTGATAATGTTTGTGCCGGGGATAACAACATGGCTGCCGACGGTGGCAGGCTTCGGAATGTAATGGGGTAAGCGTCATGCGTAAATTCAGAACAGCCGTTATCGGCTGCGGCAAGGTCGGCGAATTCCACGCCGAGGCATATGCAAAGTCGGAGTATTCGGACTTCACCGCGGTCTATGCCAGAAGCTACGATAAGGCGAAGCGCCTTGCGGATAAATACGGTGTAAAGCCGTACACGGACATTGAGACGATGATCCGGGAGAGTGGAGTTGAGGTCGTCAGCATCTGCACGCCGCACCCGGCACACGCAGACCCGGCGGTGACTGCGGCAAAATGCGGGGCGCATGTGCTTTGCGAGAAGCCGCTTGCCACTACGCTGGAGGACTGCGACCGTATCCTGAACGCCGCAGAGGAAGCGGGAGTCCAGGTGGGCACGATATGCCAGCGCCGGTTCTATGAGCCGTGCATGCGCGTACACCGCGCGATCGAAGACGGAAAGATCGGCACGCCGATCATCGGTACGGCCTTTATGCACAGCTGGCGCGATGAGGCGTATTACCGCTCGGATCCGTGGCGCGGAACATGGGCGGGCGAGGGCGGCGGCGCAATGGTCAGCCAGTCGTCCCACCTGCTGGATATGCTGCTGTGGTTCATGGGCGACGTCGACGAGGTGTACGGGGTGTGGAAGAATTATAACCACCCGTATATTGAAGTCGAGGATACGGCGGTAGCGGTCATTAAATTCAAGAACGGGGCGCTCGGTAATATCATTGTCAGCAACAGCCAGAATCCGGGACTGTACGGAAAGGTGCATGTGTTCGGAAGCAACGGGGCAAGTATAGGTGTGCAGACCGACGGCGGATCGATGTTCATTGCGGGCATGACGAGCGTTGCCGAACCGCCGTTCAACGATCTCTGGACGGTGAAGGGTGAGGAGGATATGCTTGAAAAGTGGCGCCGCGATGATGATGAGCTTTTCAGCAAGATCGACTTCACGACCCATTACCACCTCGTGCAGATAGACGATTTCCTGTCGGCGCTTGCGGAGGGACGCAGGCCTCTCGTTACCGGTGAGGACGGAAGGAAGTGCACCGAGCTCTTTGAAGCCGTGTTCCGCAGCACCGAGACCGGGCTTCCGGTGAAATTCCCGCTGAAATAAACGGCTATGAAGATATGCTATAATGAAGCCAACGCGCTCAACTGCAAAAACGCGTCGCTTGAAACGGATGTTGAGGAATGCTGGCGCAGCGGATTTGAGGCAATAGAGCTGCGCTTCGATATGCTCAGAGCGTATCTTGCGCAGCACAGTCTTGACGAACTGAAGGCGCTTTTCGGAAAGTACCCGATACAGCCGGCAGGAATAAACGCGCTGTATCTGTACCCGGAGCTGTTCACTTCGCATCCCGGCGATGACAGGGAGGCCGCACTGCTTGACGATCTGGCGCTTGCCGGAAAACTGAACGAAACACTGGGGCTTACAGATGTGATAACGGTCGCACCGCTCAACAGAGTGAACGAGTCTGAGCCGTACGGAATGCCATGGCCGGATGCGAAGCGCGAGTGCGTAAGAATTTTGCGGGAGCTTTCATCGCGGGCGCGGGATCACTCACTCCGGATATGCTTTGAAATAGTCGGCGCTCCGCGCTGCGCTGTCCGCACGCTGCGTCAGGCAGACGAGATCATCAGAGGCGTAGACAGAGAAAATGTCGGGCTCGTATTGGACAGCTATAATATCTATCAATTTGACAAGTCCAATGATTTTTCGTATATCAGGCAGCTGCCTGCGGAGAAGATATATGCGGTGCATATAAATGACGCGGACGATGTTGAACTGGGTGAAATAAGGCAGGCGGACAGATGCTTCTGCGGGCGCGGGGTGATCGACCTCAAGGACTTCATGAGCAATATCAGCGCTGTCGGCTATGACGGGATAGTCTCGATCGAGACTGTCCGCCCGGAATATTGGGCTCAGGAACAGAGAGCCGTGATACGTGAGGCATACGCGACGACTTATCCGGCGGTAAAGGAATACCTGTAAACGTAAAAAACAACCAGACTTCGGCGGGACGCCGGGTCTGGTTGTTCTTCGTTGAGACATTATTGCTGTGTCTTGGGTAAAATGTTTCAGTTTTGCTCCGGGACGTGGATCTCCTTTATCGTGAAATCCTTACCCGTGAGCACGGTCTTTTCAAAGCTTCCGCAGTTCGGGCAATAGCCCTCATGCTCAATGACATTGAAGATCTCGTCACAGTCGTCGCACTCGGCCATACCGGGGACAGTCTCAAGAATGAGCTTCGCGCCCTCAAGCGGCGTACCCTCGGCGACGGGCGGGAACAGCTCCTCAACATACTGCGGGATGACGAGCGACAGCTCGCCGACCTCGCAGACGATCTCGCTGACGGCAGTGACGTTATTCTCCTTCATGTAGTCGAGCACGGTTTTGCACATGCTGCGGACAATACCTATCTCGTGCATGATTTACAGCCCAAGCTTTTTCTTGGCGAGCCTGCCGAGCGTCGCGGGAGCGTTGCCGACGGCGACCATGAGAGTCTGATAATAGGGCTTGTTGCGGTTGTCAAGCGTCTTCTCAAGATGGATCGCATCGAATTTGCACTTGGTGGTGCATATGCCGCAGCCGACGCACAGATCCTCGTCGATGACCGCGCAGCCGCAGCCAAGGCAGCGCTTGACTTCCTTCTTGATCTGCTCCTCGGTGAGGTCGCCGCGCAGATCCTTGAAGGTCCTGCGCGCTTCCTCGGCGCTGCCGCAGGCGGCCTTCTGGCGCGGCGCGGTGTCAAAGCTGCCGATGGAGACGGCGACCGTCTTCGCGTCGAGCGGCTTATAGTCGCGGTGGTCGCGTCCGAGATGCTGGGTCTGACCGGGATGCACATAGCGGTGGATGGAGATAGAGGCCTCCTTGCCGGCGGCGATCGCGTCGATGGCGAACTTCGGGCCGGTCACAACATCGCCGCCCGCGAACACGTCGGGTTCGCCGGTCTGGTAGCTGAGCTCATCGACCATGACGGCACCCTTGCTGCTGAGCTGGATGCCGGTACCGGCGGCGATACCGCCGAGGTCGATCTTCTGGCCGATAGCGGAGATGACCGCGTCAAGCTCCAGCGTCTCGAATTTGCCGGTGCCGACGGGCTTGCGGCGTCCCTTCGTGTCGGCTTCGCCAAGCTCCATGACTTCGACCTTCATGCCGCTGACCTTGCCGCTGCCGAGAACCTCGACCGGGGCGGCGAGGTACATGAACTTGACGCCTTCTTCCTCGGCTTCGGCTATCTCGTCGGCTGCTGCGGGCATTTCGTCTCTGCCGCGGCGGTAGACGATGGTCACGTCCTCCGCGCCGAGACGCAGCGCCGTGCGCGCGACGTCTATCGCGACGTTGCCGCCGCCGACGACCGCGACGCGCCTGCCGATGCTGACGGACTTTTCAAGGTTAACGTCACGCAGGAAGTCAATACCGGTGAACACGCCTGCAAGCTCCTCGCCGGGAACGCCGAGCTTTGCGCCCCTGGACGCGCCGATGCCGAGGTAGAAAGCCTTGTAGCCCTCCGCGCGCAGCTGCGGCAGAGTGACGTCCCTGCCGACCTCAACGCCGGTTCTGAACTCGACGCCGAGCTCACGGAGAATGTCTATCTCCGCGTTCACGACGGCCTTATCGAGACGGAAGCCGGGGATGCCGAGGGTGAGCATGCCGCCGAGCTTGTCCTCTTTTTCAAACACGGTGACTGGATATCCCTTGACCGCAAGATAGTACGCGCAACTCAGACCCGCAGGGCCTGCGCCGATGACGGCTATCTTCTCGGTGTAGGGTCTTCCGATCTGGTTGAGCATCTTCGGCACGAAGCGCGTGGAAGCGTCAAGATCCTTATCGGCGATGAATTTCTTGATATCGTCTATCGCGACGGAGGAGTCGACAATGCCGCGGGTGCAGGCCTGCTCACAGGCCTTGTTGCAGATACGGCCGCAGACGGCGGGGAAGGGGTTCTCCTTCTTGATGAGCTCCAGCGCCTCGGTATAGCGCCCCATGGAGGCGAGCTTTATGTAGCCCTGAACGGGGATGTGCGCCGGGCAGACAGCCTTGCAGGGAGCGGTGCCGCTATCCATAACGTCGCTGCGGTTGGTGCGGTAGTCGATGTTGTAGGTCTTGCTGTCCCAGGGGATGGAGACGTCGGAGTTATACGCGTCGGAGACGGCGGGGTTATTGATGCAGTTTTTCTGGCCGAGTTTGATGGCGTTGGTCTGGCAGTTCTCAACGCACTGGCCGCAGGCAACGCACTTTTCTTTATCGATCTTCGCGGCAAAGTTCGAGCGGATCGCGTTCTTTGCGCGGAACATCTCAGCGATGCGCAGGGCAAAGCAGGAGCAGCCGCAGCAGTTGCATATTGCGGTCGATTCCTCAAAGCCGGGGGTCTGGTTTATCTCATGGACAAGGCCGTTGTCCTCGGCGCGGCGGAGGACTTCGTAGGCTTCCTCTTTGCTGATAAGGCGGTGCGCGCCGGACTTGCTGTAAGTGATGGCATTGTCGTTGAGGTACATGCACATATCCTCTTCAAGATGGCCGCAGCCCTCGCCCATAAGGCGGCGCGCGCGGCGGCAGGAGCAGGGGCCGACGGAGATAGCCGTAGCGTTCTCAATGAGCGTGCTTATCTCGTCATAGGAGGCGGTGCGGCTGTTGTTTTCAATGGCACTCATGACGGGCATGACGCGCATGAAGCACATACCGGTCTTGCCGGAATTGAAGACCGGCGCGACCATCGCGAGACGGCGGCGGGTATATTCCTCAAAGCAGTAGCCGAGGTCGGGGTAGCGGTCGCACTGCTCACGGTTGGAGAGGATGCCCTCCATGATGCCGGGAACCCAGATAGGATAATAGTAGCAGTCGACGCCGTCCACCTTGCGGGAGCGGACGATACCGGCGGCGACGAGCTTATCCAGCTGCTCCTGAACGAAGGCTTCGCTCTCCTTGCAGCGCTTTGCGACTTCGCCGACCGGGCGGTCGGTTTCAAGGCGCAGGTGCATCATAACGCGGCACATGTCGTCCGTCACGATGGGGTCGAGGATCCTGTACTCAGGGTCGGTGTAGGTAATGCCGGTGTAGGTCAGGGACTCAAGACTGATCTTTGTAGCCAGCTTGAGAATGTTCGGTCTTTTTGCCATCATTCCACCTCTTAAATTTTCTTATTTTTTATACAGCCGGTTCATCTCATACCGGCTGAAATTACTTGCCATTCTAACCATATTAAATATACACTCTTGTCTGAAATTTGGCAATACGACATATTTGCTTTTGCTGTATGAATTGTGGCTATGCCACTGGATGAGCGGCAGGGGACAGGCTGCGCTTGATTTTTACAGCGATGTGTATTATAGTAACTATACCTGTTCGGGAGGATATTGCTATGAATATCAACGGAATGGAAATAGAGCGCAAGTACCTTATAGCCATGCCCGATGAGGCTGTGCTTCAAAGCGCAGATGCGTCGGAGATCGTGCAGACCTATCTTGTGAACCCGGAGAAGGGCGCGGCAGAGCGTGTCCGCTCACGCACGTCCGGCGGAAAGGCAGTCTATACGCATACCGTTAAGCGCAAGCTCAGCGCGATGAGCCGTGAGGAAGACGAGCATGAGATAAGCGCCGCAGAGTATGAAACGCTTCTGGAGCGCGCCGATACAGGACGGAAGCCGGTTCACAAGACGCGGTACTGCCTTGGCTATATGGGGCAGCTTTTTGAGATAGACGTTTATCCGTTCTGGACAGACCGCGCGATAATGGAGATCGAGCTCGACAGCGAGGAGCGTGAGGTCATGCTCCCGCCGTTCATTGAAGTTATAAAAGAAGTGACGGGGGACGGCAGATACACCAATGCCGCCATCGCAAGGGAAGTTCCGGCTGAATGAGCCGGGAGGAACTTTTTTACCGCAGCCTCGTCATAACCGAAGAAAGGATGGTAAGACCATGAAAAAAACAGTTTCGATAATTCTTGCTCTCGCGCTGGCCTTCGGCCTTTGCGCCTGCGGCAATTTGAGCAATATTGATCTGCCGCCGCTGCCGACCGTGACGCCGGAGCCGACGCCGACTCCCGAACCCACGCCGGAGCCGACGCCCAACGTGCAGGACGGGCAGATAATCATCGCCGTGGAGAACACGCTCAAGCAGGCCTATGACCCGCAGGACGGTACTCAGCTTATCCTGACCTTCTCCTATGAGACGCCGAAGATAGAGATAGTCGGCAGAGCCGATGCGGAGAAGGCCATCAACGAGTATGTCGCAATGCTCGATGAGACCTATGTGACCGGCGAGGATTACGGCGACGGTCAGGGCACGGGCTACAACAACATGCTCACAATGGCTGAGGATAATTATAACTATTGGACGAGCACCGACGGCGGCGAGGTCTACACGCTTGAGCTTGTTTCCGACCGCAGCGTAACCGTAGAACGCGGCGATACTCAGGTGCTGACGCTTCTGTACAACGACTACAGCGACCTCGGCGGGGCGCACGGCAGCTACGGCTATACCGGCTACTGCTTCGATACGCAGACGGGCGAGCTGCTCACGCTCGATAAGCTCAGCTCCGACCCAGAGGGGCTGCGCAGCTTCCTGACGGACTATATGGTCACAACTATTGAGAACGACACTTCGCTTCAGGAACGCACAGACGGTTTCATACCTGATAACGATTATAACGCCGCGCTCTCCGCGCTGCTGCGCGAAGGCTCATGGTACTTCAGCGGCAGCGGCATGGTGATCTTCTCCAGTCTCTATGAGATCAGCAGCTATGCCGCGGGCATCATCCAGTTTGAGATACCCTATTCCGAGCTTGCAGGTCACATCGATGAGAAGTGGATACCGGCAGAGATAGCGGGCGAGGGCAGCTTTGAGATCGTCAGCGCAGCCGACATGAAGGACGGCAGCACCGAGATACTCGATAAGCTCACTGTCAGCAAGGACGGCGAGGAGCTGTACCTTGTCTCGAACGGACTGGTCAGAAATGTCAGCATCTGCTCTGTCGACTACAGCGACACCTTCTATGAGACGGGCGAGCTGTGGTATTGCAGCGTCATGAACGGCAGCGCCGTCCAGCTCCAGACGGTCATACCGGAGGGGATGCCGAACCTCAGGCTCAGCTACACCGACGGCAGCGGCGAGCACCGCTTCTACATCAGCGAGAGCGGCGAGAACGGCAAGCCCATCCTCGCGGATGAGACCATAGAGGCAGTGGGCTGAAAAGAGCGTAAATTCCGCGCGAAACAGCAGAAAATTGTTGACAACACGGCGCGGACATGCTATTCTATCTAAGCCGCATTGAAGGGGTAATGAAGAAGAGGTATGCCCTCCACCCCAAGAGCGAGTCCTGAAGAGAGGGAGGAAATGTTCATGAAGCATGCTATAATCGTGACCGGCGGCAAGCAGTATCGCGTAGCCGAGGGCGACGTTATCTTCGTTGAGAAGCTCGACGCCGCAGCTGGCGAGTCCGTCAAGTTCGATCAGGTTCTGGCCGTTATCGACGGTGAGAATGCTACTTTCGGCGCACCCGTCGTTGAAGGCGCTTCCGTTACCGCAAATGTCGTCAAGAGCGGCAAGGGTGCAAAGGTTCGCGTCTACAAGATGAAGCCGAAAAAGGGCTATCGCAGGACGCAGGGTCACAGACAGCCCTACACCAAGCTCCAGATCGAAGCTATCAACGCCTGATTTTTTCCGCAACTGATTTTGACTTATGGAGGTGTAACCTAAATGGCACATAAAAAAGGTATGGGTTCTACCAAGAACGGCCGCGACAGTGAGTCGAAGCGTCTTGGCGCCAAGAGAGCCGACGGTCAGTTTGTTCTGGCCGGCAACATCCTTGTCAGACAGCGCGGAACCAAGATCCATCCCGGTACCAATGTCGGTAAGGGTAAGGACGACACTCTGTTCGCCCTCGTGGACGGCACCGTGAAGTTCGAGCGCATGGGCAAGGACCGTAAAAAGGTCTCTGTTTACGAAGAAATCGCTCAGTAAGTGATTTTATCAAGGCCGGACGTTTGTCCGGCCTTTTCTATAACCATGATGAAGGAGGCAGTTTATGGCTTCATCTTTTGTTGATAAGGCGCGCATCAGCATCCACGCCGGCAAGGGCGGGGACGGCGCGGTCGCGTTCCACCGCGAGAAGTACGTCGCGGCAGGCGGCCCCGACGGGGGCGACGGCGGGCGCGGCGGCAATGTTGTTTTTGTTGTTGACGATAATATGTCCACGCTGATGGACTTCAGATATAAGCGCAAGTACACTGCCGGAAACGGCATGAACGGCCAGGGCAAGCGCTGCTACGGCAAGGACGGGGAGACGTTATATATCAAAGTACCCCGCGGCACGATAGTGCGCGATACCGAGACCGGCGCGATCATGCACGATATGTCCACCGGTGAAAACTGGGTCGCCGCCAAGGGCGGGCGCGGCGGCTGGGGCAATATGCACTTTGCCACGCCGACGCGTCAGGTGCCGCGCTTTGCAAAGCCCGGCCTGCCCGGCGAGAGCCACGATATCACGCTTGAGCTCAAGCTGCTGGCGGACGTCGGACTTGTCGGCTTCCCGAATGTCGGCAAGTCCACGCTCCTGTCCGTCGTCAGCAAGGCGCATCCCAAGATTGCAAACTACCACTTCACCACGCTCTTCCCCAACCTTGGGGTCGTGTACGTGGATGAAGGCGTATCCTTTGTTATGGCGGATATCCCCGGCATCATCGAGGGCGCGTCCGAGGGCGCGGGGCTGGGTCATGACTTTCTGCGGCATATCGACCGCTGCCGTCTGCTGGTGCATCTGGTCGACGTTTCCGGCAGCGAGGGACGCGACCCGGTCGAGGACTTTGACGCGATAAACGTGGAGCTGCGCGAGTACAGTCCTGAGCTTGCAGAGCGCCCGCAGATCGTCGTCGGCAACAAGTGCGACCTGCTTGGAGATGAGCGCGAGAATATCGACAGGCTCAGAGAGCACGTCGAGGAGCTGGGCTATCAGTTCTTTGAGATGAGCGCCGTTTCCCATCAGGGCACGCGCGAGCTTGTCAAGGAGTGCGCGCACAGGCTCTCCGAGCTTCCGCCGATATCGAGCTATGAGGCGGACTATGTGAAGCCCGAACCCAAGGTCGATACCTCAGGCGAGCTGACGATAGAGAAGTTTGACGATATGTGGCTCGTAGAAGGCCCATGGCTCCAGCGCCTTGTGGCGACGGTCAACTTCGGCGACTATGAGAGCCGTATGTACTTTGACCGCGTCCTGCGCGAGGCCGGAGTCTTCAAGCGCATGGAGGAAATGGGCGTCAGGGACGGGGACACCGTCAGCATGTACGACCTGATGTTCGAGTATCAGGACTGATGAGCGAGAAAAAGCGCAGGGTCTTAAGCGCGGTGCTCATCTGCCTGTGCATCGCCACGGTCGCGTTCATCTGGGGAAACTCGATGCTCGGCAGCAAGGCGTCAAGCAATGTGAGCAACTCCGTGCTTGGAGCGCTCAGTCCGATAATCAGGCGCTTCGGCATAGTGAGCAAAAGCGACCTGTGGCTCAGGAAGCTTGCGCACTTCGCAGAGTTTGCCGCCCTGGGCGCGGAGCTGCTGTTCCTTGCTGCGGTGAATGGAAAGCTCGGATTTCAGTCCGCGTCAAACTGTGCCTTTGCTGCGCTGCTCGCCGCGCTCACTGATGAGACGATACAGCTCATAAGCGGACGCAACTCACAGATTCTCGATGTGCTGCTCGACTTCTCCGGAGCATTGACGGGCATCCTCATCGCATGGCTCATATGCCGGCTCATAAAAAAGCGCAGAGCTTTATAAAGAGTAAAAAAACAGACACGGAATTTCCGTGTCTGTTTTCGCATATCCGGGTCATTCGACCGCAATCTTGATGACGACCTTATGCACCGGCTTGCTGCTCCCGGCAGCGATGCAGGGCGCGTGCGCGTCCTCCGGGAAGAGAACCATGAAGCGGCCGCCGCCTATGGGCAGCTTTACGGTCTCGCCCTCATAGAAGTATATATCACCGTCGGGGCGGGCTTCGGTCTCCTTTTTCATGGCGGCCAGAGGGGCGACGCCGATGAGTTCCTCACCGTCAATGAGGTACTGGAGGTCAATATATTTTTTGTGCGCTTCGGGGCTGTCGTTCACGGGCTTGGTCTCGTAACGCTGGAACAGGGCATACACCTTGTCACCGTCGATCTCCACACGTTCGGTATCGTATTTGCTCAGATCGGCGCTTGTGAGAAAGTCAAGCGCCTTTGCGAGATTTGCGCTGACAGGGCGGTACAGCCCTGCATGATCAATGGTATCGTATATCATATATACACGCTCCTTCCGCGCCTATTATAACGCATAGAAAGCGGCAAGGCAAGTTTACATAATATTGAGCATACAAAAATCAACGCCCTTAATTCTCTATAATGGAAAAAGACCGTAAAGATTTAGAGACATTGCATAAAATGATGTGCATTTCGCAGAAAAATACGTGCAATAGTTGCACATTTTGGCAAGAAACTATATAATGTTATTGTAATAGAGACAAGCGTTCTTTATTAGAGAACAAGGAGAAACGTATGGCTGAACCTAAAGTTAGCTCGTTGGCAAAGGCGCTGCATGTGCTTGAGTGCTTTACGGTCGATGAACCGGAGCTTGGCATAACCGAGATATCGGCGAAGCTGGGGATAGGTAAGTCCAACGCGCATAATATCATATCTACATATTGCCAGATGGGCTATCTTCAGCAGATGCCGAACAGAAAGTATGCCCTTGGCTACAAGCTGCTTGAACATGCGTTTATCATAAACCAGCACCTCGGCTACCCGAGAGCTGTCTATGATCTGCTTCTCGAAACCGCAGAGCGCACAGATCAGATCGTATATTTCGGCATTCCTTACGGTACGGATGTGCTATACCTGTATGTGGCGCATCCGATAGCACGGATGAAGGAGCTTCCGTACAGAGAGATACTCGGAGAGAAATCGCCGCTGTGTACAACGAGCATAGGCAAGGCGATGCTTGCAAATATGCCGGAGGAAGAGTGGCCGGAGCGCATTACGAAGGAGCTGAAAAAGTACACGGAGAACACCATAACCGACCCGTATGAGATCATCCTTGAGCTGCGCCGCACCCGCCAGCGCGGATACGCGATAGACGATGAGGAGCACGAATATAACGTCAGGTGCGTCGGCGTCCCGGTATACAACAGCGCAGGGCAGCTTATCGCGGGGATGAGCACCTCTGGCCCGGCACAGGTGATGACAGACGCGAAGCTTATGGAGAACGCGGAGATACTCCAGAGCGCAGCGCTCAGGATGCGCGACAGGTTCTACCGCTGAAGCGCAGGCATCCGCGTGACAAGTCCGTAAATCAAATCGAGGGATTTGATCGGAGATAAATTTTTTGAGGAGGAAAACAAATGAAAAAATTGTTAGCAATGCTCCTGGCTCTGTGCATGGTGTTTGCGCTGTGCGCATGCGGCCAGCAGGCTGCCGCCCCGACTGAGGAAAAGACCGAGGCAGCAGATGCTCCCGCGACCGAAGCAAAGACCGAAGAACCGGCCGCCGATGTCGGCGATCCGGTAAACCTCATCTTCTCCATCGCAGCTGTTCCCACTGACGCACACGGCGCCGCACAGAAGGTGTTCAAGGACACTCTCGAATCCATCTCCGGCGGCAACATGACCGTTGAGTGCTACGATTCCGGCACGCTGTACGGCCAGGACACCGAGCATGACGCGCTCAAGAACGGCGACGTAGACATGATCTACTCCTCAGCATCCTGGCTGACCGACGGCTCTCCCTGGATATCCATGTTCACTGCAGGCTATGTCTTCCAGAGCTACGATCACATGACCAAAGTCCTCAACGGCGACATCGGCAAGGAAATGTTCCAGAAGGTCGCTGAAGAGCAGGGCATCCTCCCGCTCGGCGCTTTCTACCTCGGCACCCGTCAGATCTCCCTGTCCGAGGACAAGCAGATCAAGACTCCCGATGACCTCAAGGGCGTCAACCTCCGTATGCCGAACTCCGACGCATGGGTGTTCCTCGGCAAGGCCATGGGCGCTAACCCCACCGCAGTCGGCTTCAATGATCTGTACCTGGCTCTCCAGACCGGTACTGTCGACGGTCAGGATAACCCCCTGCCCACCGTCAAGTCCGCAAAGTTCTATGAAGTTCAGAAGTCCATCTCTCTGACCAACCACCTTGTTGACTCCGTATGGCCGACCATCAACCTCAACACCTGGAACAAGCTGACCGACACCCAGAAGGGCTGGGTCATGGAAGCTGTCGAGGCTGCACGCGCAGCATGCGATGAGCAGAACCTCAAGACCGAGAGCGAGGTTCAGGACTTCCTGAAGGAGCAGGGCCTGACCATCTATGAAGCAGATGTCACTGCATTTGCAGACCACGTTCTTGAAACCTACCTGAATGATCCCATTTCTGACACTTGGGACAAGGATCTGCTCGAACAGATCAAAGCAATGGCGTAAGCGCTGACCCCGACCGGGGAGCCGAGGCAACCCGACTCCCCGGTTTTTTCATCCGCAAGTGAAAGGAGAGATCTGCGTTGGAGACAGTAAAAAAGATATTTGGCTTTATACGTGACTGCGTCGAGAAGTATATCCCATCAATTGCTCTCGCGGCGCTGTTCATTATATTCTGCTATCAGGTCTTTATGCGCTATGTTATGAGAATGCCGCAGGCATGGGCAAGCGAGGTGGAGCAAAGCTGCTTTTTGTGGCTGGTTCTGCTCGGCGCCTGCTATGCGCAGCGCATGAAGGCACACGTTACTTTTACGCTGCTGTATGACAAGCTTGGCGTTAAGGGAAAAGCGATAACCGCAATGCTCGGAGACATCATCATTGCCTTTACCGCATTCTGCAATATCCTGCCGTCACTCAACTATGTCATGGGACTGGCTGCGCGCCAGCAGGTGACGACTATTCTTAAGTGGCCCAAAACGGTCGTGTATTTCCCGTACGTTGTGATGATAGCCATACTGATGATCTATGCGATCATGGAGATATATGAATATATCATGGTTATCTGCGGCAACGAGTATTACATAAACAAGATGAAAGAGGAAGATAAGAGCGAGGCGGAACAGGTGATCGAAGAATCTCTCGCTCAGGAGAATATAGATCTGACGAACATTGATTTCGGTTCGGAATACGGCGGAAAGGGGGATAAATAAATGCTGGCACATCTGCCTATAATTGTGTTTCTTGTTACCTTTGTTCTCATCTTTGTGCTGCGTATGCCTATCCCCGCGGGCATGATCGCCGCATGCACGCTTTATTTCATGACTGACGGACTCGTCAAGGGCGTGAGCTTCGGCGCGCTTATCACGGGCAATGGCGGAAGCCTGCATCTTGTGGCACAGAAGACCATCGAGGCCATCTTCACCAACGGTACGATCGTTGCGGTGCCGCTGTTCATTTTTGCGGCAAACGTGATGAACGCGGGCAAGATAACCGAATACGTGTTCGGTACCTGCATGGGTCTTGTCGGCCGCTTCCGCGGCGGCCTTGCGCACGTTAACGTCCTTGCGTCCCTTGTTTTCTCCGGAATGACCGGCTCCGCTATTGCCGACGCATCCGGACTCGGCAAGCTTGAGATAGACGCGATGCGCAAAGAGGGCTATGACGACGGCTTCTCCTGCGCGATCACTGCGGCCAGCGCGACCATAGGCCCGATCTTCCCGCCGTCCATCCCCATGGTAATTTACGCAATGCTCACCGGCGCATCGGTCGGCGCGCTGTTTATGGCGGGCATGGTTCCCGGAGTGCTGCTGGCGATCGCCCTGTGCATCTATGTGTATTTTATTGCGAAGAAGCGCAACTACCCGAAGACTGCGCCTCCCAAGCTCAGGGATTATCTTATCTATCTGACCAAGTCCATATGGGCAATGCTCACGCCTGTTATTCTTCTTCTCGGAATTTATACGGGTATCATGACTCCGACTGAGGCCGGAGCTATCGCGGGACTGTATGCGCTTGTTGTCTCGTTCCTGATATACAGGATCATGTCCTGGAAAATACTCAAGCAGGTGCTTGTTGACACGATGAAGGGCACCGGCTCCGTTTCGATCATGATAGGCGCGGCATCGGCAATTTCGTTTATCTTCGCCAAGGAGCAGATCGGCACCATACTCGGCACATGGCTCATGGGAATAACCACCAATAAGTATGTTTTCCTGCTGATGGTGAATTTGATAATTCTTATCCTTGGCTGCCTTGTGGATACCTCGGTCATTCAGCTCGTTATGATACCGATACTCTGGCCGGTGGCAGAGGCCATGGGCATCAATATTATCCATTTCGGTCTTATAATCTGCTTCAATATGATGGTCGGACTTTCCACCCCGCCCTTCGGTATGTGTCTGTTTATAACCTCCGGTATTTCCGGTACCCCGCTGAAGGATATTATAAAGGAGATATGGTGGCCGATAATCGTCATGCTGATAGTCCTTGCTGTGATCACCTATATACCTGATGTGGTTCTCTTCCTGCCGAAGATCAGCGGAATGATGGCATGATGAGACAGCCAAACTATAAAAATCAATAGGAGGAAAATAATGGCTTTTGCGATACATGACGGAGTATGGCCGGTAATGATAACTCCGTGGAAAGAGGATAATACTCCGGATTTCAAGGCGATAGAGGCGCTGACAAACTGGTACGTAGAAAAGGGCTGCGACGGCATCTTTGCCGTGTGCCAGTCGAGTGAAATGAACTTCCTTTCCGCACAGGAAAAGCTCGATATTGCCAAGTGCGTTGCCGAGACTGCGGCTGGCCGGCTTCAGATCGTCGCGTCCGGGAACACCGAGTGCAGCCGCACGGAGCAGTACCGCCAGCTCGAGGACATGATGAAGATCCCCGGCATCGGTGCATACGTGCTCGTGTCCAACAGAATGGACATGAAAAATGAGGGCGAAGAGGCGTTCAGGAAAAGCGTCGATGACGTGCTGAACACGTTCCCGGAGATAACCTTCGGTATTTATGAGTGCCCCATGCCGTGGAAGCGGCTGCTGTCGCTTGACTTCATCCGTGACTATGCTCCCGGCGGCAGACTGGTTTTCATCAAGGATACCTGCTGCGACTATGAGCTTATACGCAAGCGTCTCGAAGTCTCAAAGGGCACGCCGATGAGACTCTTCAACGCCAACTGCCAGTCGTGGTACGACAGCTACTGTCACGGTTCCGCGGGTTATAGCGGCATCATGGCAAACTTCCATCCCGACATCTATAAATACTGCGTCACCCACAGGGACAGTGACCCGGAGAAGGCAAAATTTGCCAACGATTTTCTGACGCTTGCCGGTATGATCGAGCGTACCTGCTACCCTGTGAGCTGCAAGTATTATCACCAGCTTGCCGGTATCCCGATGTCGACCTACTGCCGCAGCGCGGATCAGCGCAGGCTCGACAACGCGGCGAAGGAGGAGGTCGAGAGCCTCATCCGCATGGAGAATTTTGTCCGCAAAGAATTAGGCCTTATCTGAGAAAAGAGGTATCAGTATGCTCAAGAAGCCCAGGATAATGGTGATAGGGATATTCGTTATGGATCTCATCGCCTCAACCAAAAAAGTGCCCAACTCCGGCGAGACTGTTATCGGAATGAGCTTCCGGACGGCTCCGGGAGGCAAGGGCGCAAATCAGGCTGTCCAGTGCGCGAGACTTGGCGCGGATGTTACCATGGTCGGGCGCGTCGGAGACGACGCCTACGGCAGGGAGCTTGTAGCGGTCGCGGCGGAAGCCGGGGTGGATGTGTCCCACGTCGTGACGGACAAGAATAACCCCACCGGCGTATCGAGCATTTATCTTGAGGTGACGGAGACCGGCGCGCATAACAGGATCGTTGTATGCCCCGGCGCAAACCATGCAATGACGGTCGAGGAGATATCGTGGATCAAGGATGAAATAAAGAACTATGATATGCTGATGCTCCAGTTTGAACTGCCGATGTTTATCAACGAGGCGGCGGCGCGCTGGGCGCATGAGGCGGGCGTCCCCGTAATGGTGAACCCCGCGCCGGCCGCTCCGATATCCGACGGACTGCTTGAGTGTACTTCGTACCTGTCCCCGAACGAGCATGAGGCGGCTGCCATAGCCGGGCACCAGCTGCGCACGACGGCAGACGGCGTCGATATGGACGACCTTTCGGCAGTGAGTGAAATATTTGCCGCAAAGGGCGTGCAGAACCTTATCATAACCCTCGGCGGCAACGGCTCTGTCGCCGCCGGAAAGGCCGGCATGGCAAAGACCGAATGCGTGAAGATGGAGCACGTGGCGGATACCACCGCGGCGGGCGACTCGTTCGTGGCATCGTTCTGCACGGCGCTGTGCGCGGGGCTGCCGCAGAAGCAGGCGCTTGCCTTTGCGAGCCACGCGGCGGCGATAACCGTCTCAAGAATGGGGGCGATACCGAGTCTGCCGACGCTTGACGAGGTTATCGCGCTGCTGCGTGAGCGCGGTTATGCAGGCATTGATAATGAAGAGCTTGAGACGCTGAGGAGAGTAATGCAATGAAACAGGAAGGCAAAAAAGCGTTTGAGTATTTTGTCGGCTCTGCCGGCAGAGAGTTTAGTGAGTTTTTGAGCACGCAGAAGGCGGAGGACTACGAAGCGGCAGCAAAGCTTATCAAGGAGGCCGAGGCCGCGGGCGGACGCATCCACGTCACCGGCATAGGCAAGCCGGGGCATGTTGCGGGCTATGCGGCTTCGCTGCTGTCCTCAACGGGGACACCGGCATACTTCCTGCACGGGACTGAGGCAGTCCACGGCTCCTGCGGACAGCTGGTTCCGGGAGACGTGGTAATTGCGATCTCCAATTCCGGCGAGACGCAGGAACTCAAGGCGACTGTTATTGCGATAAAGAATAACGGCTGCAAGGTCATCGGAGTGACCGGCGGCGCGGACAGCTGGCTTGCAAAAAACAGCGATGCGCTTCTGCTGGCAAAGGTCGGCGAAGAGGGTGGCCCACTCAACAGAGCGCCGCGCAACTCTGTCCTTGCGGAAATGTTTGTGCTTCAGGCGCTGTCGGCGATACTCCAGGCCGACTGCGGCCAGACGCCTGCGCAGTATGTCCGCTGCCATCCCGGCGGCAAGCTTGGCGAGCTGCGCAAGGAAGAAAAATAAAATCGACCGCCTGTGATATTCACGATCACAGGCGGCTTTTCGTATATACCATATATGCTGTTATGCGCCGCTCGATGGATTCGGGAGCGCAACTACAAATTCCGTCCCGGCGTCCTCGCTGCTTGTTACGTTTATCGTGCCCTGCCCGGCGGCAACGATCTTCCTGACGAGCGCGAGCCCAAGCCCGTTGCCCTCGGAGGCGTGGGAGTTGTCGCCCTGATAGAACTTGTTGAATATCCTGTCGATATCGGATTCGGGAATGGGAAGCCCGTTATCCCAGATAGAGAAGGTCACGCTGCCGTCAAGCTGCTTCAGGCGTATCCTTATCTGCCCGTTCTGAGGGGAGAACTTCACGGCGTTGTCAATGAGATTGAGCCACACATGGCTCAGGAGATTTTCAAAGCCGTTGTATTCTATCTCGTCAAGGTCGATATCGAACTCGATCTCTTTATTTTCCCACTTGCTCTCAAGCGCGAGTATGGACTGGCGCACCTGCTCATCGAGCCGGAAGGTTGAGGTCTTGGGACTTATCGTCTGGTTGTTGACCTTGGAGAGCAGCAGGATGTTTCCGACAAGGTCGGACAGGCGGCGCGTGTTGAAAATTATCTTATCGATGTAGGCGTTCTTCTGCTCGTCCGTCAGCTGAGTATCCTGAAGCAGTGAAGCATAGCCCTCGATGGCGTTTATCGGGGTCTTGAACTCGTGGGACACATTGCTCACAAAATCGGTCTGGAGCGTTTCGGTGTTGCCGAGCTCCTTGACCATGGTGTTGAAGCTGCCATAGACCTCGCGCACATCGCGCATCCTGCTGCTGCAGTCAAGGCGCACGGAGAAATCCCCGCCCGCGACCTTGCGCATCGCGTCGCCGAGCTTCATCATCGGGCTTACGAAAATCTTGCTCAGCCCGACGGCGATAGCGGCGCCGGACAGGATGCAGATGAGCAGGACGCGTATCGTATACGGCATACCGAGCCATACGCCGAACCTGCGGTTGAGCAGCCATACGATAAACATGGCCAGTGCAGTGGACAGCAGGGAGCCGACCACAGCGGCAGAGGAGAATATGAAGCCATAGTTGAACTTTGAACGCTTTGCCGGGGCGGACTTTTGGGACTTGCTCATGCCTTTACCACCTTGTACCCGACGCCGCGCATGGTGACGATCCTGAAATCCTTGCTGTCACGGAAGCGGTCGCGCAGCCTGCCGATGTGGACATCGACGGTGTGCGTATCAGTGTCGGAATCGTAGCCCCATATATCGTCCATGAGCTGCTGACGTGTAAAGATACGGCCGGGGAAAGAGGCCATTTTATACAGCAGCATGAATTCCTTCTGCGGCAGGACGGCGCTCTGCCCGTCCCATGTGACGGTGAGCGAGTCGCACTCCATCACCGTGCCGCCGATAACGAGCCGACGGTCGTTTATCATCTGCGCCCGGCGCAGCAGCGCGCCGACGCGCAGCACCATCTCGTTTACGTTGACGGGCTTCACCATATAATCGTCGGTACCGGAAACAAAGCCCATGCGCATATCGTCAAAAGCATCCTTGGCGGTTATCATCATCACCGGGATGCTGTACCCCGCGGTGCGCAGGGAGCTGACAAGCTCATACCCGTCCATCTCCGGCATCATTATATCGGAGATTATTAAGTCGTAATATCCCTTGTCCAAGGCGTCGAGTGCTTCCTTGCCGTTGCAGACGCCGGTGACGCTGTAGCCGTTTTTTATGAGCACGTGGGAAAACAGCTGCCGGAGCTCGCTGTCATCCTCGGCAATAAGAATCTTGAACATTGCAGATCATCTCCCGGAAAGCAGAGTATATCTAAATACTAATTCATTACAGCCAGATTATCAAGAAAATTATTAAACTAATGCTCAAATAAATATCAACAATTATTGAGACAAAGCTGATGATATGCCTAGGCTCTGCTGAGACCAAGCTTTGATTGACAGGAGAGTGCGGTAGGTGGTAGAATTACAACATAAAGTTTCAAAAACACAGAAAGGAAACTGTGATATGAAGGGAATAATTCTTGCCGGCGGAAAGGGGACGCGCCTTTATCCGATGACGCGCGCCGTTTCCAAGCAGCTTCTGCCCATATACGATAAGCCCATGATCTATTACCCGCTGTCTGTTCTGATGCTTGCGGGGATAAGAGAGGTGCTTATTATCTCAACGCCAGAGGATACGCCTGTTTATAAGGATCTCCTCGGAGACGGCAAGACGCTCGGCATGCGCTTTGAATATAAGGTGCAGCAGGCACCGAAGGGATTGGCCGAGGCGTTCATTCTCGGCGAGGAGTTCATCGGCGATGATTCCGTGTGCCTTATCCTCGGCGATAATATATTTTACGGTCAGGCGCTCTCCGACTATCTGCGCGACGGCGCGAGGGTGACTGAGGGCGGCATGATCTTCGGCATTCAAGTCAAGAACCCGACGGCCTTCGGCGTGGTCGAGTTCGACAAGAGCATGCGCGCCGTGTCGATCGAGGAAAAGCCGGAGAACCCGAAGAGCAATTACGCCGTGCCGGGGCTGTATTTCTACGGCAACAGCGTTGTCGATATCGCGAAGAACATCAAGCCCTCGCCGCGCGGCGAACTTGAGATCACCGCGGTGAACAACGAGTACCTCAGCCGCGGCGAACTCATGGTCAACCCCATGGGGCGCGGCATGGCGTGGCTCGACACCGGTACCCCGGAGGGGATGCTCCAGGCCTCGCAGTTCGTCGCGACGGTGCAGAGCAGGCAGGGCTTCTACATATCCTGCATCGAAGAGATCGCGTGGCGCAAGGGCTGGATAAGCGATGAGGAGCTTATCGCGCTCGGCTCCGCGCTCAGAATGACGGACTACGGCCAGTACCTGCTGTCACTCCCGGAATAAACAGATAAAAGGAGAACTGCAATGAAGACAATACTCGTCACCGGCGGCGCCGGTTTTATCGGCTCCAACTTTGTCAGATATATGCTCAAGAATTACGAAGACATTACGCTCGTCAATCTTGACCTGCTCACCTATGCCGGCAACCTCGATAACCTCGCGGGCGTGAGCGACGATAAGCGCTACACCTTTGTCCGCGGCGATATCCATGACGGCGCTCTTGTCGAGCAGCTTTTTGAAAAGTATGGCTTTGACACGGTCGTGAACTTTGCCGCCGAGAGCCATGTCGACCGCAGCATCACAAACCCGGATATCTTTATGACCACGAACGTCATGGGTACGCTGACCCTGCTCGATACGGCCAAGCGCCACTGGAAGCTTGACCCGGACGACAAGTATTCCCGCGATTTCCGCGAGGGCGTGAAGTATCTTCAGGTCTCGACTGACGAGGTATACGGCGCACTCGGCGCGACCGGTATGTTCACTGAGACGACCCCGCTTGCCCCGAACAGCCCGTACTCCGCCTCCAAGGCGTCGGCGGATATGCTGGTGCGCGCGTACAACAAGACCTACGGTATGCCCGTCAATATCACGCGCTGCTCGAATAACTACGGCCCGTACCAGTTTCCTGAAAAGCTCATCCCGCTCATGATAAACAACAGCCTGAACGACAAGCAGCTGCCGGTCTATGGCGACGGCATGCAGATAAGGGACTGGCTGTATGTTGAGGATCACTGCGCCGCCATAGCGACTGTGCTTGAAAAGGGCGCGTCCGGCGAGGTGTACAACATCGGCGGCAACAACGAGAGAGCCAATATCGAGATCGTCAGGCTCATCCTCTCCAACACCGGCAAGAGCGAAGACCTTATCGTACACGTCAAGGATCGCCCCGGCCACGACCGCCGCTATGCGATCGACAACCACAAGATCACGACCGAGCTTGGCTGGAGTCCGAAGTACACTTTCCAGACCGGCATGGCCAGCACCATCGAGTGGTACCTGCACAACAGAGAATGGATGGATAAGATCGTCTCCGGTGAATACATGAAGTATTACGAGAAAATGTACGCAAACAACAAAGCCTGAGCATGACGATCCCCTTAGGCAGCACAAAATAGTTTTTCTCTTTGGGGGCATGGTCACATGCCCCCATCATTTCTATGGTGGGAGGCGTTCCGCGATGAAAAAATGTTTTCTTCTGATCTGCATTGCTGCTGCCGTGCTTTGCTTATGCTCATGTGCAAAGGATCAGGACGGCGGACATGGCACAGCCTCTGACGGGCAGATAAGATACCGCTATGTCAGGGAGGAGCTTCCACTTCCGGTAAGCGGGACCTATCTTGCCATTTATGATATCGCCGCATGCGGCGACCGGGTCTTTGTTTCCTGCGGAACGATGGACGATAACGACGATGATATGGTTCAGCATAATTTCGTTATGGATACAAGCGGGAAGCTTCTGACAGAATATCCGACTCTAAGCAGTACCGACGACAGCTTTATCGGTTTCCCTGTTGATTATTGCCTGATGGAGAACGGTGAACTGATCACCTTAGAAAGAAAAACCGGTTATGACCGAGTGGATGGAGTAATTCAGCCGAACTGGGATAATACAAGCTTTACGATAGCCGTCCGTGAAGACAGCGGGCAAATTACGGCGGAATACCCTTTAGACAGCTGCCTGAAAGAGCCCTGGCAGATCGAATGCCGCGGAGAACAGATCTGCATTTGCGCAAATCGATCCCTTGCCGTTTATGATTTATCGGGAACGCTCCTGTACTTCTATGAGAGCAAGGGACGGATCGACTCTGCATGCTTTATGGCAGACGGCGCTGTCGCCGTTTTGGAGAGCGGGGATGAATACGCCCTCGGAGATAAGCCGACCGGACAGCGTCTGCTGAAAATTGATGCCGGAGGCCAGACCGCAGAGGAGTTCATGCCGCTGGACGGAAATGTTGTAAAGCTGATAAGCGGCGCAGAATGTGCTTTTTACATGGATAACGGCAGCGCTCTGTCGGGCGTGGACGGCGGCAGCAGAGAGACATTCGAGGTTTTGAACTGGACTGCCTCCGGGGTAAACGGGGTAAATGCTGCTGTGCAGAGTCTGGGAGACGGGAGATTTCTGTACTATGACGCCTATACGGCCTTCCTTCTCAAGCCCTCCACCGTTCCTTACGACCAGATGGTCACACTGAAGCTGGGTACCATGGAGGCCTATTCCGTGGCGGATATTGCGTCGGACTTTAATGCGTCCAGCGAAAGAGTTCAGATCGAAGTGATCGATTATTCCCAATATGACAGCACCGACGGCAGCACCACCGGCCTTGACCGGCTGGAGCTGGACATCCTGTCCGGGAATGGGCCGGATATTTACGACCTGCTGACCCTTCCCCGCAAGCAGTATGAAAAGGCGGGGCGTCTGGTAGACCTTTACCCATTCATGGAAAAAGACGACACGCTGAAAAATGTGGAATTGCTGCCTGAGCTGCTGGCTCAGACGGAGACGGAGGGCAAGCTCTACACCCTTATCCCCGCCTACGGTATTCTGACTATCACCGGCGATCCGGACATTATCGGAACCGATGCCCCTCTTACGCTGACGGAAATGCTGGGTCTTTATGACAAAATGGGGGAAGGAGAAAACCCCTTCGGCATCGCCATGTCAAAAAAAGACTATATCGATGCAATGGTGTCCATGAGTGACACGGTCTTTGTGGATTGGGAAAACAGAAGCTGTAACTTTGACAGTGATCAATTTGCCGCGCTGCTGGAATTTGCGGCAAGGCTTCCGGATACCGGAGACACAAGCGACCAGATCAACATGGTCTATACCGGCAAACAGCTGCTCTCCCAGCGGGAGATATTCAACATTTACGATCTTGTCGCTTTCAACTATTATTTTCACGGGAACATGACGCTTTATGGCATGCCTTCAGCTGAAAAAGGCGGTACGGCAATAAAACCATATGCGGCGCTGGGGATATCGGTTGATTGTGAGGATAAGGAGGGCGCTTGGTCTTTTATCCGCACATTCTTATATGACCAATACCAGACCGAGCTGGCTGGGCGTGCCCTCCCGGCCACCAAAACCGGGTTTGATTCCGTCATCAGCGATTATATGGCGTGGGTCAGCGCCGGCGGAAGAATGCACACGATCAATCCTTTCGGCAATGATGTGACCATTCAGGAAACAGATGGCCGCATTGCAGATATGCTCCGTAATGCCATCGGTTCAGTCAGCTGTGTTTACGACAATAACACTGACCTTACCGATTTGATTTGGAAAGAAGCTCAGCCCTTTTTCGCCGGCGGCAAGACAGCCGCGCAGACTGCGGATATCATTCAGTCCAAGGCCGCAATTTATATTGCCGAACAGACCTGATGAACTTTCTGGCTCTAAGTCAATTATTTTTCCCTTCATGCTAAAAGTTGGAGTGCCCGGGTTTACCCAGACACCCCAACTTTTAGTTTACAACTGTAAATGCTACATTGCTTCTATCTCTTTGATGTTGTACTCATTGCCGGTGATGAGGAAGGTGTTCGTGCTGTGGCAGTGAGGGCACTCCTTGGCGTACTGCACCGTGGGATAGGTCTGCTTGCAGTCCTGACAGAATGTGACCGCGGGCAGAGTCTCTATCTTCAGCTCGGCTTCCTTGAGGAAGTCGGACTTTTTGCGGGCGTAGAGCCAGAAATCCGAGAGATAGCTGGGGATGATGCCGCTGACCTCGCCGACCTCAAGAGTCACCGAACCGATCCTGGTCAGGTGATTCTCAACGGCGAGCTTGTCAACGGTATCAATGATATAAACAACGGTACCGAGTTCGTGCATTACTTGTTCTTCCGATTCTTGATGATCTTGATCTCGCGCTTGAGCGTGTAGGGCAGGATGGCCTTCATCTTGTCCTCGGCCTTGTACATCTTCGATGCGTCGGGCAGGTCGCGGCTGAGGTGGATGGCGTCGAACTCGCACTTGGTGGTGCACAGGCCGCAGCCGATGCACTGGTTTTCGTCGACCTCGGTAGCGCCGCAGCCAAGGCAGCGGGAGGCTTCCCTGCGTATCTGCTCTTCGGTGAAGGTCAGGCGGTCATTGGCGAAGGTCTTGGCCTTTGCAGCGTCGTGGCCGGGAACCTGACGCGGGGCGTTGTCAAAGCCGATGGGGATGACGGCCTCTTCCTTGTTGAGCTCGATGAACTCGCGGCGGTTGCGGCCGAGGGTCAGGCTCTGGCCGGGATTGACGAAGCGGTGCAGGGACTCTGCGCCGACGCGTCCGGCAGCGATGGCGTCGATAGCAAACTTCGGGCCGGTGACAAAGTCGCCGCCGGCGAAGATGTCGCTCTGCGCGGTCTGGCCGGTGACCGGGTCAATGACCACAGTGCCGTTCTTGTTGAAGGTCATGCCTTCGGGGGCGATGCCGCCGAGATCGATCTGCTGACCGACTGCGCCGATAACGCTGTCGACCTCGATGGTCTCATGCTCGCCGGTGCCGACGGGCTTGCGGCGGCCGTTTGCATCAGGCTCGCCGAGCTCCATACGCTCGACCTTGAGTGCGCTGACCTTGCCGTCCTTGCCGATAATCTCGACAGGGGCACTGAGGAAGCGGAACTTGACGCCTTCGGCCATTGCCTCGGAAATCTCCTCCTCGTCGGCGGGCATTTCGGACTGACTGCGGCGGTAGATTATATAGGTGTCCTCCGCGCCGCAGCGGACTGCGGTACGGCACACGTCCATTGCGACGTTGCCGCCGCCAATGACGGCGCACTTCTTGCCGATGGCGGGCTTGCCGCCGAGGTTGACCTCACGCAGGAAGTCGATGCCGCCGAACACGCCCTCAAGCTCCTCGCCGGGAACGCCGATCGGTGCGGACTTCTGAGCGCCGATGGCGAGATAGAAGCCCTTATAGCCCTGAGTGCGCAGCTCGTCAAGGGTGATGTCCTTGCCGACCTCGACGCCGCACTTGAACTCAACGCCCATCTCACGCAGAACGTCTATCTCAGCATTGACGACGTCCTTCTCAAGACGGAAGTTGGGAATGCCGAGAGTGAGCATACCGCCGGGGGCGGGGTTCTTATCGAATACGGTGACCTTGTAGAGCATATTTGCAAGATAGTAGGCGCAGCTCATGCCGGCGGGGCCGGCGCCGATAACGGCAATCTTCTGTTCATAGGGGATGAGCTGCTGCTTCTTGGGACGCGGTGCGGGGACATAGCGGCTCTCGGCCTTGAGCTCCTGCTCGGCGATGAACTTCTTGATCTCATCAATGGCGACGGGGCTGTCGATGCTGCCGCGGGTGCAGGCCTGCTCGCAGCGGCGGTTGCAGATGCTGCCGCAGACGGCGGGGAAGGGGTTGTCCTGCTTTATGAGCTTGAGCGCGTCAAGGTATCTGCCCTCGGCAGCCATCTTGACATAGCCCTGAACGGCAATATGCGCGGGGCACGCGGCCTTGCAGGGGGAGGTGCCGGTGTCATAGCAGTTTATCATATTGTCGTCGCGGTAATTGGGGTTCCACTTATCCGGACCCCACTTGGTATCGTCGGGCAGCTCATGCTTGGGGTACTTGATGTAGCCGTTCTTGGTGCAGAGCTTCTGGCCGAGCTTCGCCGCGCCGGCGGGGCAGACCTCGACGCACTTGCCGCAGGCGACGCACTTTTCCTTATCGACGTGTGCGATGTAAGCGCTGCGGGACATATTGGGAGTATTGAAGAGCTGGGAGGTGCGCAGCGCGTAGCAGACGCCGGGCGCGCAGTTGCAGATGGCGAATATCTTATCTTCGCCGTCAATATTGGTTATCTGGTGGACATAGCCCTCATCCTCGGCGCGCTGGAGGATCTCCATAGCCTCATCATAGGTGATGAGCTTGCCGTCCTTCTGGGTCTCGTCACAGTAAACGGCGGTGTCGCCGACAGCGATGCACCACAGATCCTCAACGTCGCCGGAGCCTTCGCCGCGCACACTCTGGGAGCGGCGGCAGGAGCAGATGCCGACTGCGAACTTGTCATACTTCTTCAGCCAGTGGGACAGATGCTCGATGCTGACAGACTTGGAGCCGGTGGGGATGGCTTTCTCAACGGGGATAACGTGCATGCCGATGCCTGCGCCGCCGAGGGGAACCATAGGCGTGACCTTCTCAAGAGGGAGAGTGGTCATGGCATTGAAGAAGTCGCACACCTCCGGGTGCTCGTCAACGACTTCCCTGCGCATGTTGAGGAATTCCGCCGCGCCGGGAACGAAGAGCGGCAGTATGTACTGCTTGACGTGTGCGTCGTTCTCCCAGTTCCACTCGATAAGGCCGACAACGCCCATCTCATGGAGCTTCTTTTCGAGCGCGTCAAGATCCGTCCAGCCGGAGGACTTGGAAACGTCCTCAAGCGTCATGGGAGTGCGCTGCTTCATGCTCAGGGCGATGCTGACCATATCGTCATCAAGTACATTGGCAAGCCCCCAGTATTCAGGGCAGCTCTCGTCCAGCTTTTTAAGACCGAGCTTGTAGGGGATGCGGTCGGTCATCTTCTGACCGAGCTTATAAAGATTTTCTTTATTTGTCACCATTAGGGCAACATCCTCCTCATAAAGAATAGTGATACTCTCATACGTCAATATAATAACATACTTGGAGCGAGAAGTCACGCATTTTCATGCTTTTGGGTACAATTTGTACAACTGATATTGTTTTGTCAGATTTTAGGACAGCGAAACAAATTCGACGATCTGATACAAATACACTTGTCTTTTTGACAAAGACAGGTTATTATATATACCGCAAATAAACGGAGGTGCGGACATGTTGGAAAACTATCTCATTATCCATAAGGATATACTGCCGGATTACTATGAAAAGGTCATTGAGGCAAGGCGGCTCGTTGAATCCGGAAAGGTGAAGGACGTCAGCCAGGCCGTGAAGCAGGTCGGCATTTCCCGCAGCACGTATTATAAATACAAGGACTATATACTCGAACCGATAGACATCGGCAGCGGACGCAAGGCGGTGCTCTCCATGATGCTGACGCATGAGCAGGGGGTGCTGAGCGCACTGCTGGCGAAGATATCCGGCGCGGGCGGGAGCGTACTGACCATTACCCAGAGCCTGCCCATACACGGGAAGGCCAGCGTTACGCTGTCGCTGGATATAAGCGCGATGCCCGGAAGCATGGCGGGGCTGATAGAGAGCCTCGGCAGTACGCCGGGAGCCGAGCAGGTGCGCCTGCTGGCGGTAGAATAACAGAACAGACAAGGAAACTCCCGGATCAGACGACCCGGGAGTTCCTGTATTTTCAGAGGACAAAATGAAAAAGATGATAACTGCCGCTTGCAATTATTATAATACCCGCGATATGTTTCAAATGTAACGGAGATTGTATTTCGGAATTGTAAAATATACATATCGGGCTGATGCGTCGCACAGTGTGTAAAGATAAAAAGCAGAAACAATATGAAAAACAGCGAAAAATGCTTTGCCAACGCACGACGTTTGTGTTATAATAATAACCAGAGAAGAATGGGAGGATCTATTATGGCGACGTCTACAAAAAAGGCGCTTGCGGCAGCGCTGAAAAAGATGATGGAAGTCAAGCCGATAGACAAGATCACGGTCAAGGATCTTGTCGAGATTTGCGGGGTGAACAGGCAGACTTTCTACTACCACTTTGATGATGTATATGATCTGCTCGAATGGGTGTTTGAGGAGGACGCGAACGCGAATCTTCCGAAGGAGGTCGTATATGACCGCTGGAAGACCGACGTTATCATGTGGATAAAGTATTTGCAGGAGAACGCGACATTTGCGCTGAACGTGTATAACTCCAACAGCAGGCTGTATATGCTCCGCTATATCAAGGGCAGGCTTCAGGAGTGCATACGCAGCTTTGCGGATATCGTCGCCGAGGGGCGCAATATCGAAAAGCAGGATTTTGAATTTGTAGTTGAGTTTTACGCCGAATGCGCGATAGGCTTTATCTCCTATTGGCTCGACATGGGAATGCAGTTCCCAAGAGAGATAGTTGAGGAAAAGATACTGCGCGTCATGGATAACAGTGTCGAGAATCTTATGGAGCGCTTCCAGACAAAGTGAATTGGATAAAAAGGATTTTATCCCCTCAGCCGCTGCGCGGCAGCTCCCCTTGAAAAACAAGGGGAGCCTTTTTATCGCCTGTGTTCTTTGTACGTCATTAATTTTTTGCGCTGTGATCGGGAATAATAATTGACATTGGCTGCCGGCTGGATTATTATTTCCTATATTTCAGTGAGCCGGAGGTGCATAAATATGAAGTTCGGGTTTATTAAAGCGACGGCGGCAAGCCCAAAGCTCAAGGTGGCCGACACGGCCTTCAACTTAGAGCGCGCGCGGGAGTGCTTTGACGAGGCGGAGCGCATGGGCGCAAACCTTCTCGTGTTCCCGGAGCTGCACCTGACGGCCTACACCTGCGGCGACCTGTTCTATTCCGACACGCTGCTTGACGGCGCGCTCGAAGCCCTGGAGGCGCTGCGGGACTACACGTCCGGAAAGCGCTGCATGGCAGTGATCGGCGTGCCGGTAAGGACGGGCGGGAAGCTCTATAACTGCGCTGCCGTTATCCAGAACGGCGCGGTGCTTGGAATCGTGCCGAAAACGGTGCTGCCGAATTACGGTGAGTTTTACGAGAAGCGCCAGTTCAGCTCCGGGGCCGACTACCGCGGCGAGAACACGATAAGGCTTGCTGGGCGCGATGTCCCGTTCGGGCGCGATCTGCTGTTCTGCTGCCGGGAGATGCCGGATTTCGTGCTCGGCGTGGAGATATGCGAGGATCTCTGGGCGCCTGTTACGCCGTCGACCGGACTGTGCCTTGCCGGGGCGACGGTGATAGCGAATCTCTCAGCCTCGAACGAGCTGATAGGGAAGGACGATTACCGGCGGCTGCTGGTGTCGTCCGCGTCGTCGCGGCTCATATGCGGCTATGTATACGCAAACGCGGGGTACGGCGAATCCACGCAGGACATGGTCTTCTCCGGGCACAGTCTCATATACGAAAACGGACAGCTGCTTGCGGAGAAGAAGCCCTTTGCGAAGAACGGACTTATCGCGACGGAGATCGATCTGTTCAGACTGCGCTTTGAGCGGCACAGGAACACGAGCTTTGACGAGAGCAGCGCGCCCGAATGCCGACGCGTGTACTTCAGCCAGGAGCTGAGAGACACGGAGCTTACGCGGCATATCGCGCGCAGACCCTTTGTGCCTGCCGACGGAGAGATACTCGCAGAGCGTGCCGAGGCGATACTGAGCATACAGTCGGACGGGCTGATGCGCCGCATAGAGCACACCGGCTGCCGCAAAGCGGTGATCGGGATATCCGGAGGGCTCGACAGCACGCTTGCGCTGCTGGTCATGGTCAGGGCGATGGATATGCTCGGCAGGCCGAGGGAGGATATCGTCGCGGTCACGATGCCCTGCTTCGGGACAACGGAGCGCACGCGCAGCAACGCCGAAATGCTTTGCGAGGAACTTGGCGTCAGCTTCCAGACGGTGGATATAAGCGCGGCGGTCAGGCAGCATTTCGCGGATATCGGCCACGACGAGGGCCGCACGGATGTGACCTACGAGAACTGTCAGGCGCGCGAGCGCACACAGGTGCTCATGGATATAGCAAACCAGAACGGCGGCATAGTCGTCGGCACGGGCGACCTGTCGGAGCTTGCGCTCGGCTGGGCGACCTACAACGGCGACCATATGTCGATGTACGGCGTCAACGCGTCTGTTCCCAAGACGCTCGTGCGGTATATCATCGAATACGAAATGGGGCACTGCACCGCGGGCGCTGCCGCTGTGCTGAAGGATATACTCGACACGCCCATTTCGCCGGAGCTGCTGCCGGCAGACAACGGGAGCATCACACAGAAAACGGAGGACATCGTAGGCCCATACGAGCTGCACGACTTCTTCCTGTACCATATGCTGCGCAGCGGCGCATCTCCGGCGCGGATATTCCGTCTGGCGTGCTATGCCTTCGACGGGGAATACGACAGGGAAGTGATACTGCATTGGCTGCGCACTTTCCTGCGCAGGTTCTTTGCGCAGCAGTTCAAGCGCTCCTGCCTGCCGGACGGGCCGAAGGTCGGCACGGTCACACTCTCGCCGCGCGGCGACTGGCGTATGCCGTCCGACGCATCGGCGCGGCTGTGGCTGGAGGAAGCGGAGAGACTGGGATAATAAACGGATCAGATATTAAGGTATCGGGGCAATTTTGCCCCGATATTTTTTTGTAAAACGGATCCGCCGGGATATTTCAGGCGGGTCCGTTTACGGTATATTGTTAACATAATACAGAATATAAACAGATGAGGCGACAAAAAGCCACAGTTTTTGTATAAAAAGCAAATAAATCATTGACCTGAGAATATTAAGCATAGTATAATGACAAAGATTATGGGAGCATATGCTTTGATAGCAACAATGCTTAAATAGCGTGTCATTTTATGACGGATGGCATGGTATCAAAAGTGATATTTGGGAGAAAAACTATGGCTGAAATATTCTTTTGCCCGAACTGCATGGCGAATACCGGGTACGCTTACGACGTATGCCCGGTGTGCGGGGGCAGCATGAATGTGGTGAACGAGCCGCATCAGCTGCCGGTGAACAGTATACTCAACGGCAGGTATATTATCGGACGCACTCTCGGCGCGGGCGGCTTCGGCATAACCTATGTGGGCTATGACCTCAAGCTCAACAGCAAGGTCGCGATAAAGGAATATTATATGTCCGGCGGCGTGAGCCGCACAAGGTCGCTTACTGTCGTCCCGACCGATAAGACCAATGAAGCGCCGTTCAACAAGGGCAAGGAGCGCTTTCTTGACGAGGCAAAGGTACTCGCGCAGTTCATTGACGAGCCGAACATAGTGAATGTGCGCGACTATTTCGAGGAAAACGGCACGGCATATATAGTGATGGAATTCCTTGACGGCGAGGATCTGACCCACTATGCAAGGAAGCATGGCAGACTGAGCTTTGACGAGGTTCTCGCACTGCTTGAGCCTGCGATGATGGCGCTGGACAAGGTGCATAAGAAAGGACTTATTCACCGCGACATCAGCCCGTCAAACCTGATGCTGCTCAAGGACGGGAGAGTCAAGGTGCTTGACTTCGGCACGGCGAGGACACAGAGCGTGCTCGGCGAAAAGAGCCTGTCGATCATGCTCAAGCCCGGCTACGCACCGGAGGAGCAGTACAGAACACACGGACAGCAGGGGCCGTGGACAGACGTGTACGCGATGAGCGCGACCTTCTACCGCCTGCTTACCGGGAAAACTCCGCCTACCTCGACGGACAGAATGTTCGAGGACAGAATAGAACTGCCCTCGGCGCTGGGCGTGAAGATCACGCCGCAGCAGGAGGCGGCGCTCATGCGCGGCCTTGCGGTGCGCAGCACGGACAGGATACAGTCTATGGAAGAACTGGCCAAGTGCCTCACGGGAGAGCGCAGACTCAGGAAGGCAAAAAAGGCGATGTCTTGGAGGAAGGCCGCAGCGGCGGTACTGGCGCTTGCGGTGGTCAGCGGAGCGGCATATGCGATAGTGAACAGCGGCGCGAAGACGAAAGCAGCGGCTGCCGCAGTCACAGGTACGTCTGCGCCGAAAGCAAACAAAGCGAAGGACAGCGGCGAGGACGACGGCGAATATGTGCTTGAGGACAAGTATAAGCTTGTCAGGGAAACACAGACCAATTCTGACGGAATGGTTACAAACGAAAGAGAGTATGAATATGACGACCATGGAAGGACAACACATACAGTCTTCTCATACTATATAGAGGACTACTCCACGGGCGAGCGTACGCTTTCTTCCGAATACGAATTCTATAATGAGTACGACGAAGATGGGAATTTGACCTACCGCAAATATATCAGTTCCAGTGGCGGAACCGATGGTGACGTCAGTATTACAGAGAGTAATTACGAGTACGAATTTGACGAAAATGGCGATATGTCGAAGCAGTATGAGTACGACGCCGGGCACAATCTTGTAGGCTGGACGGAGTACGAGTATGAGCCATGCGGCACGCAATACGAATACTATCCGGACGGCAGCCTGAAAGGCTTCTACAAGTCGTACAGCATTGATAATGATGACGGCGGCTTCACACACTACTACGACGGCTACGACGCAGGCGGAAGCATGGAAAGCAGCAGCATCACTACGTATGACTCTGACGGCAACAGGATCAAATATCAGTATTATAGCGGGAGCGACAACGTTCTTATCAGCGAAGAGAACTATACATACGACTCCGAGGGAAGGATGACCTCTGGAAAGTTAACTACATATTATTTGAACAACCCGGAGGAGTATATCGTTTCCGGCGAGTATGAGCTGATGCAGATATACGTGTGGCACAGCTTTGATGAAGAATGATCTGAAAGTGAGAATGTATAATGCCTGATAAGATACTGTGTCCGCACTGTATGGCGGTATGCAATGCGGGATCGCGCATCTGCCCGGCCTGCGGAAGGCCGATGCAATGCACGAACGGCACGCACCAGCTGCCGATAGGGACGTTTCTCAACAAGAGATATCTCGTCGGCTGTGCGATCGGAGGGGGCGGCTTCGGCATAACCTATGTGGGTTATGACACACTGCTGAACATCAAGGTCGCGATCAAGGAATACTATCCGAGCGGCGCGGCAAACCGCAGCTCCACGGCAAAGGTATACCCGACCTCCGGAGGAAACGGCAGCTCCTTTGAGACCGGTAAGGAGCGCTTTCTGAACGAGGCGGCGATCCTATCCGGTTTCATCGGAGACAGCGGCATCGTCACGCTGAGGGACTTCTTTGAAGCCAACGGCACGGCGTATATCATAATGGAGTTCCTTGAGGGACAGGATCTGAGAGTGTATCTCGACGGGCACGGCGCACTCAGCTTTGACGAGGCACTGGAGCTTATCACTCCGGCGATAAAGGCACTGGAGCGCATTCACGCCAAGGGCATTATTCACGGCGATATAAGCCCATCGAACATCATGCGCCTTAACAGCGGAGAGATAAAGATACTCGACTTCGGCACGGCGCGCAATCAGGGCAGCGATGAAAATTATAATTCATCAATGATGCTAAAGCCCGGCTATGCGCCGGAGGAGCAGTTCAGGCAGCAGGGAGAGCTTGGCCCTTGGACGGACGTCTACGCGATAAGCGCAACGATATACAAGCTAATCACCAATGTTACGCCCGAAAATTCGACGGACAGGTTCTTTAAGGACACACTTGCAGCGCCGTCGAAGCTCGGCGCGAAGATACGACCCGCGCAGGAGGCGGCGCTGCTGAAGGGCATGGCCGTCAGCGCAAAGAACCGCACAAGGACGATGGGCGAGCTGCTGGAGAGCCTTAACCGCAGCAAGCTCAGCGCCGTGGACGCGGTGAAGCAGCTGCTCAATAAGACTGCCGTCCGCGCAGGACTGGCCGCGGCTGCCGCAGCAGTAGCTGTGCTGTGCTTTACGCTGCCGCAGAGACAGACGGACAACAGAGTGAGCGAAGCACCGCGGCCGTCTGCACAGGGCGAGAGAATACAGGCGGTAAC
>CAKTPR010000001.1 GCA_934591725.1 uncultured Oscillospiraceae bacterium | reverse complement strand
GTCAATTATACCGAGCCGCCCGTTGAGATACCGCTCATCCCCGGCGACCCGGAGCGTCTCAAGCAGGTGTTTCTCAATCTGCTTGACAACGCCATGAAGCACGGCGGCGAGGGCGGCAAGGTGGATATAAAGCTCGACGATGACGGCAGCTTTGTTCACATCACCGTGCGCGACTACGGCCACGGCATCCCTGAGGGTGAGCTTCCGCACGTCAAGGAGAAGTTCTACAAGGGCAGCTCCAAGAACCGCGGCACCGGCATCGGCCTATCAGTGTGCGATGAGATCGTCACCCGCCACGGCGGCAGGCTCGATATCGATAACGCCCCCGGCGGCGGCTGCGTCGTCTCCGTCAGCCTGCCGATGAACACCTGATACTATTTTTTCTATCGCACTTACAAAGGAGAACCCCGAATTGAAAAACAGCAGATCCTGCGGTTTCCGCACTTCCATAGGCGGGCAGGCGCTCATTGAGGGCATCCTCATGCGCGGCCCGAAAAAGCAGGCTATCGTCTGCCGCACGAAGGACGGTCTTGTTGAAAAGACCGAAGAGCTCAAATTCATAAAGGACAAGTACCCCATCCTCGGCTGGCCGCTCATCCGCGGCTGCGCCATATTCCTTGACTCGATGGTAAAGGGTATGCAGGCGCTGACCTATTCGGCAAGCCTCGTCCCCATTGAGGAGCAGGGCGAGCCTGATAAGCTCGATAAATGGATAGAGGATCACTTCCCTGAGGACAAGGCGCAGAAGCTCATCATCGGCACGGCTGTCGTGCTCGGCATCGCGCTGTCCCTGTTTCTGTTCATCTTCCTGCCGGCGGCCATCGTCGGCCTGATAAAGCCCTTGACAGCGAGCTATTTTGTGCGTAATCTGTCAGAGGGTCTTGTACGCGTCATCATCCTGCTCGCGTACATGAAGCTGTGTACCTGCGTGAGCGACGTGAAGCGTCTGTTCTCCTACCACGGCGCGGAGCATAAGACCATCTTCTGCTACGAGCACGGCAAGGAGCTCACGGTCGAGAACGTCCGTGAGGAGTCCCGCTTCCATCCCCGCTGCGGGACGAGCTTTCTGCTCGTCGTGGTCGTGGTCAGCATCCTTGTAAACTCCGTCGTCCGGCTCGACAACAGCTTTGCCCGCATGGGCTGTCACCTGCTGCTGCTGCCGGTCGTCGTCGGGATAAGCTATGAGATAAACCGCTGGTGCGGCCTGCATGACAACTGGCTGTCCGCCGCGCTGTCGGCTCCCGGCAAGTGGCTCCAGCACCTGACCACAAACGAGCCTGACGACTCGATGATAGAGTGTGCGATCCGCGCGCTGGAGCTTGTCATACCCGATGAAAAGGGCAGCGATGAGTGGGGAAAATAAGGCATCTGGAGAGGACAAATTGAAGACATATAACGACATCTATCTGTCCACAAGGAACATACTGCGGCAGAACGGCGTTGAGGGCTACGCGCTTGAAGCGCGGATCCTTGTCGCCTGCGCCGCGGGTAAGACCGTGCAGCAGCTTCTGCGGGACATCAATCTATATACGACCGAGCAGGTCGAAAACATTGTTCTTGACTACACCGCCCGCCGCCTGCGCGGCGAGCCCGTCGCCTACATAACCGGCTCTTGGGAGTTCTATGGGCTGCCCATGACCGTGACGCCGGACGTGCTCATCCCGCGTATGGACACCGAGGTTCTCGTCGACGCGGTGAAGGAATTTCTCACCGGGTACAAGATGGATGCGCGTGTGCTCGACCTGTGCTGCGGCAGCGGCTGCATCACCTGCGCGATCGGGCACGAGCTGCCCGCGACGAAGCTTGTCGCGGTCGATCTCAGCGCAAGCGCGCTTGAGGTCTGCCGGCAGAACATCGCGAAGAACCGTCTCAGCTCGCGCGTTATCTGCATGCAGGCGGATGCGACAAGCTCGCCCCCGCTCGGCATCGGCAGCTTTGACGTTATAGTCTCAAACCCCCCGTACATAGAAAGCGCCGAGATTGCCAAGCTCGACCGCTCCGTGCGCGACTATGAGCCTGTCTGGGCGCTCGACGGCGGTGAGGACGGGCTGCGCTTCTACAAGGGAATTATAAAATACTGGAAGAGTCTGCTGCGCCCCGGCGGCTGCCTCATGTTCGAGGTCGGCGAGGGTCAGGCAAGCGCCGTGTGCGAAATGCTCATGGCCGCGGGCTTTGCCTCGGCGCAGACGAGGAAGGACACCCAGATGATCGACCGCGTCGTCATCGGGAAAATGTGATATAATAAACCATTCTGATTATTTAAGAGAGGGAGAACAAATGGCCGAGAAGAAAAAAGCAGTTGCAGTGACCGCGCCCGCAAGCGGCGATAAGAAAAAAGCACTCGAAACAGCCATTGCGAAGATAGAAAAGGACTACGGCAAGGGCACCATCATGCGCCTTGGAGACGATATCTCGGTCAACGTCGAAGCGCTCTCCACCGGCTCTCTGTCCCTTGACCTTGCCCTCGGCATCGGCGGCGTTCCGCGCGGCCGTATCGTCGAGATATACGGGCCTGAGGCATCCGGTAAGACTACGCTTGCGCTGCACGTCGTCGCCTCCGCGCAGAAAAACGGCGGGGACGCTGCGTATATAGACGTTGAGCACGCCCTCGAACCGGCATACGCGAGAGCCCTCGGTGTCGATATCGACAGCCTGCTCATTTCCCAGCCGGACACCGGCGAGCAGGCGCTTGACATTGCCGAATCCCTCGTCCGCTCCGGTGCTATCGACGTGCTCGTCGTTGACTCCGTCGCGGCGCTCATTCCGCGCGTCGAGCTCGAAGGCGAGGTCGGCGATACCGTCGTCGGCGCGCTGGCAAGGCTCATGAGCCAGGCAATGCGCCGTCTGGCCGGTGCTATCTCGAAGAATAACTGCACCGTCATTTTCATCAACCAGCTGCGCCAGAAGATCGGCGTCATGTACGGCAACCCCGAGACTACCCCCGGCGGTCTTGCGCTGAAGTATTATGCCTCCGTGCGCATCGACGTGCGCCGCATCGAGACCCTCAAGGTCGGCGGCGAGATGGTCGGCAACCGCACGCGCGCCAAGGTCGTCAAGAACAAGGTCGCTCCCCCGTTCCGCGAGGCGGAGTTTGACATCATGTACGGCGAAGGCATCTCCAAGGTCGGTGAGATCATCGACCTCGGCGTGAAGCTTGAGATCATCGACAAGGCCGGCGCATGGTACACCTGCAACGGCCAGCGCATTCAGGGGCGCGACGGCGTGAAGGAATACCTTCTTGCCAACCCCGAAGCCTGCGACGCTATCGAAAAGGAGATACGCGAGAACGCGCACAAGCTCCTCACCCCGCAGGCAAAGCGCGCAGCGCAGGTCTCCGGCCGCACTCCCGCCGCCGTGGATATCACCGCCGCGGACTTCACCGAGGACTGATAGCCGGTGCTCATTACCGCGATAAAGCAGACCTCCCCCGGACGGCTCACCGTCACGCTGGAGGATGAACGCGAGATAAAAACCACTCTCGGCGTCGTGACAGATCTGCGCCTGTTCTCCGGGCGCGAGCTTGACGAGGGCGGACTTGAGGAGCTTGAGCGCGAATCGCGCCGTGCCCTCACGCGCGAGAAGGCGCTGGAGTATCTCTCCCGCCGCGCCATGAGCCGGAAGGAGCTTGAGAAAAAGCTCACCGACAAGGGCTGTGACGAGGAGGACGCCGCATACTGTGCCGCGTGGCTTTCCGAGCGCGGGCTCGTCGACGACGCGAGCTACGCTGCCGCCGTTGCCCGGCATTACAGCGCCAAGGGCTACGGGCCGGGGCGCATCCGCTCCGAGCTTTCGCGCCGCGGCATTGACCGCGATATGTGGGACGAGGTGCTTGACGCCGCGCCCAGTGACGATTCAAAGATAGACAAATTCATCTCCTCCCGGCTGACCGATCCCGAAGACCGCGATCAGGTCAGAAAGGTCAGCGCCGCGCTCTTCCGCCGCGGCTACTCATGGGAGGACATACGCGAAGCACTGAACCGCTTCAGTGCGGATATTACAGAGGACTGATTTTACCATGGAAAAAACCTTTGCGATGATCTCTCTCGGCTGTGCCAAGAATCTTGTCAACAGCGAACAGATGCTCTACCTCATGAGCGAGGCGGGCTATACGCTCGTCCCCGATCCGGAGGGAGCAGACCTTGCCATCGTGAACACCTGCGGCTTTATTGACGCGGCGAAGAGCGAGGCTATCGACAACATCCTTGAAATGGCTCAGCTCAAGAAGGCCGGCAAGCTCGGCGGGCTTATCGTCACCGGCTGTCTTGCCGAGAGATATAAGGACAGCATCATGTCCGAGATGCCGGAAATTGACGCCGTGCTCGGCGTCGGCAGCTTCGGCGATATCGTCAGTGCGGCGGACGCCGTAATGGCGGGGCGATGTACGAGCGCCTTCGGCGACAACAGCGCCCCCGTTGACGAGATACCCCGCGTTGTCTCCACCGGCCCGGGCTGGGCATATCTGCGCATCGCCGAGGGCTGCAACAACTTCTGCGCCTTCTGTGCCATCCCCTTCATCCGCGGCCGCTACCGCTCCCGCGATATGGAGAACATCATCGAGGAGGCGCGCGATCTCGCTTCTCACGGCGTCAAGGAGCTTATCGTCATCGCGCAGGACATCACCCGCTACGGCACCGACCTGTACGGCAGGCGCTGTCTGGCCGAGCTTTGCCGCCGCCTGTCCGGGATAGACGGCATCGAGTGGATAAGGCTCCACTACCTCTATGTCGACCAGTTCGATGAGGAGCTTATCGACGAGATCGCAAATAACCCCAAAATAGTAAAATATCTGGATATACCCATCCAGCACATAAACGACCATATACTCAAGATCATGAACCGCCGCGGCACCGGCGAGGATATCCGCGTGCTCTTCAAGAAGCTGCGCGAGCGCATCCCCGGCCTTGTCATCCGCACCAGCCTTATCGCGGGGCTTCCCGGCGAGGGCGAGGCGGAGTTTGAGGAGCTGTGCGAGTTTCTCAAGGAAGCGCGCATCGAGCGCGTCGGCGTGTTCCCGTTCTCCCCTGAGGAGGGTACGCCGGCTGCAAAGATGGAGCATGTGGATGAGGAGGAAGCGCAGCGCCGCGCTGACCTTATCATGGAGCTTCAGGCGACGATAATGGACGAGTTCTGTCAGGGCTTCTGCGGAAAAACGATCCGCGTCCTCTGCGAGGGCTACGACGAGGAAGCCGGTATGCTCTACGGCCGCAGCTATGCCGATTCGCCCGATATCGACGGTCAGGTGTTCTTCAAGGGCAGCTGCCGCGACGGCGATATGACGAGCGTGCGCATCCTCGAAGCTGAGGACGGCATCCTCTACGGTGAAGAGATATAAACAGGAGGTTCCGGTATGAACACGACCGCAAACAAGATCACCATTTTCCGCATCATCCTTATCCCGGTATTCATGGTTCTCGCGTACCAGAACCTTTTCGGCTGGGCGCTCGCGGTGTATATCATCGCCTGTCTCTCTGACGTTGCCGACGGCTACATAGCGCGCCACTATAATCAGGTCTCGAACTTCGGCAAGTTCATGGATCCGCTGGCAGATAAAATGCTTGTGCTCGCGGCAATGTGCATCTTCATCGAGCGCGGCCAGATGCCCGCATGGTGCGTCGCTATCGTGCTGTTCCGTGAGTTTGCGGTGTCGGGGCTCCGTCTGCTCGCCGTCGAGCAGGGACGCGTCATCGCCGCGGCCATCTCCGGCAAGCTCAAGACCGGCTGCACCATGGTCGGTCTCGGTACAATGCTGGTGTTTGGTCAGTACCCGGCTGTCAACATCGTCTGCACCGCGATCATCGTCATCACCACGCTTTATTCCGGCATAGAGTACTTCTGCGTCAACCGTGACGTATTCAAAAACGCTGACTGATAAGCAGCAATTAGCAATTATAAGGAGCAATTATTATGAAATTATATAATTCCGCTACCAGAACCAAGGACGAGTTTGTCCCCAACCATCCCGACATCGTCAAGATGTACACCTGCGGCCCCACGGTCTATCACTTTGCCCACATCGGCAACCTCCGCTCCTACATCATGGAGGATATTCTCGAAAAGTACCTGCGCTACCTCGGCTACAATGTCAAGCGCGTCATGAACATAACCGATGTCGGCCACCTGACCTCCGATGCAGACGAGGGCGAGGACAAGATGCTCAAGGGCGCAAAGCGCGAGCACAAGAGCGTCATGGAGATCGCAAAGTTCTATACCGACGCTTTCTTCTCCGACTGCCAGAAGCTCAACATCAAGCGCCCCGACGTCGTCGAACCTGCGACCAACTGCATCGACGACTATATCCGCATCATCACCAAGCTCCTTGACACCGGCTATGCCTACCTTGCCGGCGGCAATGTGTACTTTGATACCTCCAAGCTCGAACGCTACTATGTCTTCAACGACTTCAATCAGGACGATCTCGCCGTCGGTGTGCGCGAGGGCGTCGATGAGGACACCAACAAGCGCAACAAGAACGACTTTGTCCTCTGGTTCACCAAGTCCAAGTTCGAGGATCAGGCGCTGAAATGGGACTCCCCCTGGGGCGTCGGCTACCCCGGCTGGCACATTGAGTGCTCCGGCATTTCCATGAAGCATCTCGGCGAGGATCTTGATATCCACTGCGGCGGCATCGATAACGCTTTCCCCCACCACACCAACGAAATCGCCCAGTCCGAGTCCTATCTCGGCCATCATTGGTGCAATTTCTGGATGCATGTTCACCACCTGAACACCAGCCACGGCAAGATGAGCAAGTCGAGCGGCGAGTTTCTCACCGTCTCTCTGCTCCAGGAAAAGGGCTATGATCCCCTCGCCTACCGTCTCTTCTGCCTCCAGAGCCACTACCGCAACAACCTCGTCTTTACCTGGGAAAATCTCGACAACGCGCAGGCCGCGTTCAATAAGCTCATAAACCGCATCGCCGCGCTCAAGCCCGGCGACGGCGAAGTTGACGCCGCCGCCATGACCGCGATGAAGGAGAAGTTCTGCGCCGCGATGGACAACGACCTCAACACCTCCCTCGCCGTCACCGCGCTGTATGATGTGCTCAAGTACAAGACCAACGACGCGACCAAGCTCGCCACCATTGCGGACTTTGACCGTGTGCTGAGCCTGAGCCTTATCGAGAAGGCCGACGCAAGACGCGAGGAGCTGAAGAAGCAGAATGTCGCCGCCGGTGCGTTCACAATCGTCTCCGAGTCCGGCGAGGCCGACGCTGAGGTCGAGGCCAGAATACAGGCACGTCAGGACGCAAAGAAGGCCAAGAACTACGCCGAGGCCGACCGCATCCGCGACGAGCTCAAGGCTTCCGGCATCGAGCTTACCGACATCCCCCACGGCGTAACGTGGAAGCGCATCTGATATCGTGAAAGAATGGCGCGCCCGCCGTGCTCTGCTGTCACGGCGGAGCGCCGTAAAAATATGAGGTGAATTAATGAAAACCACGATCATCTGCTTCAGCCCCACCGGCGGCGTTGAGAAGGTCGCCCAGCTCATCGCAAACGAGCTGAATGTTGCAGCCCCCTACGATTACACCACCCGCGGCTATGAGGTCAGCTTTTCCTCCGATGACCTTGTGTTCTTCTGCTTCCCTGTCTACGGCGGCAGGCTCCCCACCCCGATGTATGACCGCATGAGCTATGTCCACGGCAACGGCGCAAAGGCCGTGCTCGTGGCCGTTTACGGCAACCGTGCTGTTGAGGACGCTCTGCTCGAAATGAGCGACCTGTGTCTCAACCGCGGCTTCAAGGTAGTCGGCGGCGCGGAGATGATCGCCCCGCACTCTATCGACAAGCGCTTCGGCGCAGGCCGTCCCGATGCGTCCGATATCGCCGCGCTCAACAAGTTTCTCTCTTCCCTCATGGCAAAGCAGGAGCTTACCCCCGTCGCCATGCCCGGCAAGCGCCCGTACAAAGAATATAAGGGCATCCCTGTGTACCCGACCTCAAGCTCCAAGTGCTCCGGCTGCGGCACCTGCGCACAGGAGTGCCCGACCGAGGCCATCGATCCGGGCGACCCGCAGCACACCGACAAGAGCAAGTGCATCAGCTGCATGCGCTGCGTGAGCATGTGTCCGTTCTCCCAGCGCCGCGTCCCCAAGGCGATGCAGCTTGCCGCCTCCGCCGCGCTCATCAAAATGTGCGCCGGACGCAAGGAACCGAAATTCTATCTGTGATTCTATTACATAAAAATGCAGAGAGCAAAAGCTCTCTGCATTTTTATTGGTTGTTATTGTGTTTTTATTCTTGCTCCTGGCGTATGGCGTCCGCCATGCGCTGCAGGCCTGTCTCAATAATGCTGCGGGGCATTGCCAGATTCAGCCGGATATATCCGGCGGCATTGCCTACAAACAGGGCGTTCCCACCCTCCAGCAGCACACCTGCTTTGTTTGCGAAGAAGTCGGGCAGGTCTGTGCCGTCCGGCAGGCATTTGCCCATGTCCACCCATGTCAGATAGGTAGCCTCCGGTATGTACATGACAGCTTTGGGCAGTTCACGGGAAAGAAACTCTTTTACAAAAGCAAAGTTCCCGTCCAGATATTTTTTCAGTGCCTCATGCCATGCGCCGCCGCATTCGTAGGCGGCTTTTGCTGCTGTCAGAGATAGAGGATTGACCATACCGAACAGCTTGTCCCGGTCTTGGAAGCGGCTCCGCAGCGCCTTGTCCCGAATAATAATGTTGGAAAAAGCCAGTCCTGCCAGATTGAAGGTCTTGCTGGGAGCCATGCAGGTGATGAGCTTGGGATAATCAGTCATCACTTTAGCCATGGGAATATGGCGAAGTCCGCAGCGTATCAGGTCGCAGTGTATCTCGTCGGACACCACCCACAGATTATACTTTTCAATGATTGCGGCAGCCTTCCGCAGCTCCTCCTCCGTCCACATCCGCCCGGTCGGGTTCTGTGGGTTGCACCAGAACACCAGCTTGCAGGCAGGGTCAGCGCACTTCTTCTCAAAGTCCTCGAAATCCATTTCGAAGGTGCCGTCGGACTTCTTATGGAGCGGTGAGGTCAGCACGCCTACACCGGCGTATTCCGCCGCATGGACAAAGTAGCCGTAGGCCGGGGTGTTCACCAGCACTTTTTCATCCTTGGTGCACAGTGTCTCCGTCAGCTGGTACAGAGCGGGGATGATGCCCGGAGAGATGCACAGCTGCTCCTGTGGGAAACTCCAATCGTAGTGTTCCTTGCACCACTTGGAGAACGCGTTGTAGTATTCATCGTCGTACAGTCCCGTATAACCGAAGATGCGGCGGTCTATGCGCTGACGCAGAGCGTCCAGTATTTCCGGCGCGACGCCGAACTCCATGTCGGCCACCCACATACGGACGAACTCCTCGTCCTTGTATGGGAACACCTTTTCCGGCCCTGCATGAAAAATGTAGCCCCGGAAACCGTCGGTGTTCAGCGCATTGGTATGCCGGCGGTCAATGATCTCATCAAAGTTGTAAGTCATGGCAAATTTCCCTCCTGTTTTTTCAGCGATGGTCGCATTTACGGCACTGGATCATGGGCGTGTCACCCTCGTCCTTATAAAACACGCCTGCCCATTGGCAGATGCTCTGTAAGATTGGAACAACGGACGCGCCCTTTTCCGTCAGTGAATATTCCACGCGCGGCGGTATTTCATCGTATGACCTGCGTTCCACAATGCCGTTGGCGATGAGACCTTTCAGCGTGGAGGCCAGCACCGCATCGGTGATGTTGCCCATCTCGCGGCGCAGCTCGCTGTACCGCAGCGTACCCAGCGCCGCCAGCACGCATATGATGCGCGAGTTCCACTTCCCGCCGAACAGCTCCATGCCGTATTCCAGCGGGCAGCGGATATCCCTTTCCAGCTTTCTCTGATACATAGCTGTACCTCCTGTATTTTTTATTATAACGGGATATGCGCCGAGAAACAAGTAACTATGAAATTTATGAGTGGGTACCAATCTGTACCCACTCATGCTTTACAGCTCTTTCTTGTTGTCCGCGCCGGGGGTGGTAACAATGACCTTCTCAGGCGTGACGATGAGTGCTCCCTTCGCGGTGGCAGCACCGTTGAACATCTTTTCTACCATAGCCTTGAAAGTGCTGACCACTTCGCCCTCGGTGACATACTGCGCCGTGCCCTTGACCTGATAGCCTTCGAGGTTCTGCGCATCGTAAACCGAAATAGCGATCCTGCCGTTGTTTGCGGCAAGGTTTTTCAGTGTTGTGTCCAGAAACACATCACCGACGACCAGCTTCCCGTCTGTCGTCACGTCCTTGAACGCGACAGGCACCACATTGGGCTCACCGTCGGCGCAGGTGGCCAGATCCCACATTCCGCTCTTGAGCAGCTTCACAATGTTTTCATTCAGCATGATAGGTTCCTCCTTGTATTCTGAGCCCTTTGGCTCATCTGCTGCGCTCATTATAGAGCGGATACAAATGGAACGGAAGATATGGGTCGGTTTATGAGTGACTCATAAATTACATAGTGAAGCTTTGCTTTCCGCCATCTCAGTCTTTCCCGACCATGCTCGCGGCGTGGGAATAGATCGCGTCAAAGGACTGCTGGCTCAGGTCATGCTCCAGCTTGCAGGCGTCCTCCTGCGCGGTGTTCTCATCGACGCCGAGCATGATGAGGAACTTCGTGAGCGCCTTGTGGCGCTTGAGCATCTCCGCGGCTACCGCCATGCCGGTTTCCGTCAGCGTGATGAGCCCATCCTTGTCCATTGTAATATGTCCGCTTTCCTTGAGGCGCTTTGTCGCATAGCTGACGCTGGGCTTCGTGACATTGAGCTTCTCCGCAACGTCGATAGAGCGGATATACCCGTGCTTCTCCTTCATCATCAGCATCGCTTCAAGATAATCCTCTGCGGCTTTTTGAATCGCCATGTTAAAATACACCAACTTCCGTGTCATTGTTTAGTATAAGTTAACATACTTTAACCAAAAATGCAAGTGCGAAAAAAAATCTTTAAATTCCTACTTGACAAGTATGGTTAGAGGTGTTAAACTGCATTCAGTTAGAAGAGATTAACCGTTTGAAAGAGACATCCTCCGACAGCGGTCGACCGCTTCTGACCAGTTTTTTCAACTATGGTTAGTTGAAGCTAACCTGAAAGGCGGAAAGAGTATATGATGCCGCTACCCCTTGCAAATGTCGGAGAGGAATATCTGATCCGAAAAGTCGGCGGCAGTCCGGAGGTCAAGAAGCATCTTGAGGATCTGGGCTTTGTTGCCGGCGGCACCGCGACGCTCATCACCGTGCTCAACGGGAACGTGATCGTCAAGGTCAAGGAAGCCAGAGTCGCGATAAGCGAAGAAATGGCTCGCAAAATCATGGTCTGAGAAAACCAAAAAAGGAGAGGAAAGAATGAAGACACTGCGTGAAGTCAAGATCGGCGAAACAGCCAAGGTCGTTAAGCTCCACGGTGAAGGCCCCATCAAGCGCCGTATCATGGACATGGGCATCACCAAGGGCACCGAGGTTTTTGTCCGTAAGGTCGCTCCTCTGGGCGATCCCATGGAGGTCACCGTGCGCGGCTACGAACTGAGCCTGCGTAAGGCTGACACCGAAATGATCGAAGTCGAGTAAAAATTTCTGATTTTTTGTAGACAGGTTAAGTTAGCTTAACCGGAAGAAGGAGCAGTAATCAATCATGGATAAGCAGATCAAAATTGCCCTCGCAGGCAACCCCAACTGCGGTAAAACGACGCTGTTCAATGCGCTGACCGGCTCCAACCAGTTCGTCGGCAACTGGCCCGGAGTCACTGTTGAAAAGAAGGAAGGCCGCCTCAAGAAGCACGATGACGTCGTCATCATGGACCTTCCCGGTATATACTCCCTGTCCCCCTACACGCTTGAAGAAGTCGTCGCACGTAACTACCTGATAACCGAGCGTCCCGATGCGATACTCAACATCATCGACGGCACGAACCTCGAGCGTAACCTCTACCTCACCACTCAGCTCACCGAGCTCGGCATCCCCGTGGTGATCGCCATCAACATGATGGATATCGTCCGCAAGAAGGGCGACAAGATAAACATCGAAGAGCTCTCCCGTGAGCTCGGCTGCAAGATCGTTGAGATCTCCGCTCTGAAGGGAGACGGCGTTATGGACGCTGCCGAGGCCGCTATCGACGCTGCCAAGAACGGCAAGACCGTTCCGATGCACACCTTCTCCGGCCCTGTCGAGCACGCTATCGCTCACATTGAGGAAGCGGCTCTGCACTCCATGCCTGAGGATCAGCAGCGCTGGTACGCAATAAAGATCTTCGAGCGCGACGACAAGGCACTTGCACAGCTCAACATCGACGCTTCCGTTATGGAGCACATCGAGAGCGACATCAAGGCCGCTGAAGCAGAGCTCGACGACGATGCCGAGAGCATCATCACCAACGAGCGTTACATTTACATAGCACAGCTCATCAAGAACTGCTACAAGAAGAAAGAGGCCGGTGCTCTCTCCACCTCCGATAAGATAGATAAGATCGTCACCAACCGTTGGCTCGGTCTTCCGATCTTCGCACTGGTCATGTTCCTTGTTTACTGGGTCGCAATGGTCGGCGTCGGCGCTCCCGCTACCGACTGGGCAAACGACGGTGTGTTCGGTGATGGCTGGCACCTGTTCGGCATAGGCTCCGCTGCTTACAACGAAGTCGCCGAAGAGTGGGGCGACGCTGCCGCTATCGTAGACGGCTATGACGCCTACGTCGAAGAGAACGGCGAGCCCGCAGACGGTGTCTTCACCTACGAGGTCGAAGACGAAGAGACTCTGGCCGTTGAAGAAGTCGAAGCCACTGTCGCTGATTACGAAGAAGCTCAGGCTACCCTCGAAGGGCTCGGCGACGAGCCCGATCCCGCGGATTACGGCGTCTGGATCCCCGGTGTTCCTGTTCTCATAGGCAATGCACTTGAAGCTGCCGGCACTGCCGACTGGCTCAGCGGTCTTATCCTTGACGGTATCGTAGCCGGTGTCGGCGCAGTCCTCGGCTTCGTTCCCCAGATGCTGGTTCTGTTCCTGATGCTCGCCTTCCTTGAGGCCTGCGGCTACATGGCCCGTATCGCATTCGTCCTTGACCGTATCTTCCGTAAGTTCGGTCTCTCCGGTAAGTCCTTCATCCCGATGCTCATCGGTACCGGCTGCGGCGTGCCCGGTGTTATGGCCTCCCGTACCATCGAGAACGAGCGTGACCGCCGTATGACCATCATGACCACGACCTTCATCCCCTGCGGCGCAAAGGTTCCGTTCATCGCAATGATTGCCGGCGCTATCTTCAACGGCTCTGCATGGGTCGCGACCTCCGCATACTTCGTCGGCATGGCAGCCATCATCGTTTCCGGCATCATGCTCAAGAAGACCAAGATGTTCTCCGGCGAGCCTGCTCCCTTCGTTATGGAGCTGCCCGCATACCACTGGCCGACTCTCGGCAACGTTCTCCGTTCCATGTGGGAGCGCGGCTGGAGCTTCATCAAGAAGGCCGGTACGATAATTCTTCTCTCCACTATCTTCGTATGGTTCACCACTTACTTCGGTGTTGTTGACGGTACCTTCCGTATGCTCTCCGAAGAAGAGATCAGCCACTCCATCCTCGCAACCATCGGCAATGCCATCGCCTGGATCTTCATCCCTCTTGGCTGGGGCAATTGGCAGGCAGCCGTCGCATCCATCACCGGCCTTGTTGCTAAGGAGAACATCGTCGGTACCCTCGGTATCCTCTACGCCAACGGCGTCGGTACCGTTTACCAGAACCTCGCAGCAGCTTTCACCAGCGTGACCGCTTACTCCTTCCTCGTCTTTAACCTTCTCTGCGCCCCCTGCTTCGCAGCTATCGGTGCGATCAAGCGTGAGATGAACAGCTCCAAGTGGACTTGGTTCGCCATCGGCTATCAGTGTGGCTTCGCTTACATCTGCGCCCTCATGGTCAACCAGTTCGGCGGTCTGTTCACCGGCAATGTCAATGTGATTGGCCTGATCGTCGCTATCGCGGCTCTCGCAGGCATCATCTACATGCTGGCAAAGCCCTACAAGGAAGCAACCAAGCTCTCCGAGAAGCTCTGATCCGATCATCAACTCCGGGAGGGTATCTCCCCTCCCGGAAGATCCAAAAGTTTTCCATCACTTTCACATAAAAGGAGCGATAAACCATGCTTGAATTTCTCGCCGCAAACCTTTCCACCATTCTTATCTCTATTGTACTCCTTGCCATAGTGGTACTCATCTCAATACATCTTGTGCGGGAAAAGAAGCGGGGACAATCCTCCTGTGGCTGCGGCTGCGCTGACTGTGCGATGCACGGCAGCTGCCACAGCTCGAAGTAGGAAAAGGGGAGATGCAGCTTTCACCTCTCTGCATCTCCCACATTTCTAACCGGGAGGTTCAATATGTTGAACTCCAGCAAACCCCTTTCCTCCTCCGCGATCAAATACCTGCTCGTGCTCTCCGAGCTGTGCGTGTCCGGTCAGGGCGCGCGGTGCAAGGATATAGCGGCGCGGATGAGCGTGTCAAAGCCCAGCGTGCACTCGATGATCAAGAACCTGTGCGACCTCGGCCTTGCGGAAAAGCAGAAATACGGCGCAGTGCACCTCACCGAGCAGGGCAGCGAAGAAGCCGCCCGGTACTCACTCGGCTGTGCCCAGCTGAGTGAAAAGCTGAAAGCAGCGCTCGGCCTGAGCGAGGATGTATGCAGCCATATCGCCTGCACGGTGCTTGCGGAGCTGCCCGAACAGCTTGCAGTGCTGTCGGAATGAAATTGGGAGTGACTAACCATGATCGAAACCACAGTTAAAATAGACGGCATGATGTGCTCCATGTGCGAAAGCCATGTGAACGACGCCATCCGCAATCATCTCAGCGTTAAGAAGGTCTCCGCCTCTCACAGCAAGGGCGAAGCGACCATCATCAGTGAAGACCCCATAAGCGAGGGCGAAATTGAAAAGGCTCTCGACGGCAGCGGCTACAAGATCCTGTCCGTCAGCAGCAAGCCCTACGAAAAGAAAAAGCTCTTCAGCTTCGGCAAAAAGTAAAATCGTAAATAACCGGCCGGCTTTGCCGCGCATGACAGAACCGGCCGCATAAATAAATCCCCGAAACCTCTTGCGCACGGTGCGCAAATTTCTTTTAAGGCTTAGTTAGATGTATTTAACTCATTAACAAAAGGAGCCGCTGTCATGTCAGAGAGCAGAATAATCAGCCAGTGCGCGCCGACGCTCGCCGGGATAAAGACCGGCAGCCTGTTCCCCCACCCCTATGACAGCAAGGAGCAGGTTTACAAGGACATCCGCGAGATAAACCGCCGCCTGATCCCGAAGGGGCTGTGCCTGATCCCCCTGCGCTTCACGGAAAAGAACGTACTGCTCTACCTCTACCGCCCGGCGTGGCTGCGCCGCGACCTTTCGGATGAGACAGCCTGCGAAGTTCTTCGCGAGATGGGCTATACGCGCTCCGACTGCGGAAGCTGCCTTGCGCAGCTCATGCGCCGGATGCAGCGGGCGGACAGCGAGTTTCCCCATGAGGTCGGGCTGTTCCTCAGCTACCCGCCTGAGGACGTAAAGGGCTTCATCGATAACGAAGCCGCGAATTACAAGTACATAGGTCTCTGGAAGGTGTACGGAGACGAGGAGGGCGCAAAGCGCACTTTCGCCCGGTACAAGAAATGCACCGAGCTCTACTGCAAGCTCTGGCAGAGCGGTTCAAGCCTTGAGCAGCTCGCCGTTGCGATATAAGAAATTGACAAATTCATTTAACAAGAAAGGAATTTTTATTATGAAGAAAACAGCTGTTGTATACTGGAGCGGCACCGGAAACACCGAGGCCATGGCAGAAGCCGTCCTCACCGGCATGAAGGATGCGGGCGCTGATGCAGTGCTCTACACCGCCGCCGAATTTGGCCCCTCAAAGCTCAATGATCTCGACGCTGTCGCTTTCGGCTGCCCCGCAATGGGCGCTGAGATGCTTGAAGAGTCCGCGTTCGAGCCGATGTTCAGTGACTGCAAGGGCAGCCTCGGCGGCAAGAAGGTCGCGCTGTTCGGCTCCTACGGCTGGGGCGATGGCGACTGGATGCGCAATTGGGAGGACGACTGCTCCGCTTCCGGCATAAAGCTCTGCTGCGAGAGCGTCACCTGCAATGAAGCTCCCGACGCGCAGGGTCTCGCGGCCTGCCGTCTGCTCGGCAAGCTGCTGGCCGAATGAGGCCGGCGCAATGCCCGGCATCCTCAGGCGCCGCCTGATAATGCTGTCGATCATCGTGGTGCTGCTCACCGCCGCAATGATAGCTTCCAAGCTGGCAGCATAATTAATTTGCTACATTCCATCCTTTTCTCTCCATTTTTGTTTCGCGCCCCGGATCAGATGATCCGGGGCAAATTTTATGTTTTCATTTATTCACACTCTTACCATTGACAAAAGGCATGGCACGTGTTAGTATCTTATAAACTCTTTGCACTGCATCGCGTATACGACAACAGTACAAACTGAACAGGCAGCGTATCTTTCCGTCAGCCGGGTCGCCGAAAGGCGGCAGCAGAGAAGACAGACAGTCTCTGCGGGACAGTAGTATGTTCCGAGGGGGACTGTATTTTTTATTCCCCCTCGGCCCGTGAAGTGCATATTATACCGTGGAGGGGATCTGTCATGTCTGAAAAGAAAATCGTCGCGCGGCTGACTGCCGTCGGCGTCATAGGAAACATACTGCTCGTGGCTTTCAAGCTCTATGCGGGCATTGCCGGGCACTCCGGCGCAATGGTGTCGGACGCAGTACATTCGCTGTCTGATGTGTTCGCGACCTTTATCGCCTTCATCGGCGTGAGGCTCGCGCAGAAAGGGCCTGACAGGGATCACCCCTATGGGCATGACAGGCTCGAATGCCTCGCTTCCACCGCGCTCGGCGTTATCCTGCTTGCGACCGGCCTCGGCATCGGCTGGGGCGGCCTGCAGAAGATCATCGCGGGGCATTATGAAGACCTCGCCGTCCCCGGCGGGATCGCTCTCGCGGCTGCCGTCGTGTCCATCGTCGTCAAGGAAGGTATGTTCTGGTACACCCGGCACTACGCCAGGAAGCTCAATTCATCAGCTTTTATGGCCGACGCGTGGCACCACCGCTCTGACGCGCTCTCGTCCGTCGGCTCGCTCATCGGCATAGGCGGAGCAATGCTCGGTGTTCCGGTGCTGGAACCCGTCGCCTGCGTCGCGATATGCCTGTGTATCCTCAAGGTCGCGTATGACATTCTGAAGGATGCGGCCGACAAGATGCTCGACACCGCCTGCGGCGACAGCTATGAGAAGAGCCTTGGCGACTTCATCCGCGCGCAGGACGGCGTAGTGAGCCTTGACACGCTGCGCACGCGCAAGTTCGGCAGCAAGGTGTATATCGACGCCGAGATAAGCGTCGACGGCAGCATGACGCTTTCTGACGCGCACAGCATCGCCGAGCGCGTCCACAACGCCGTCGAGCGCAAATACCCTGACATAAAGCACATCATGATACATGAAAACCCGGCAGCCGCAAGCGCGGAATAATTCGATCTGGCAAAAATATTTGGCGCACTGCAAATACATTGCAGTGCGCCGCTCTTTATTACTTATACACTCTCGGTACGCGCTTGGACACCGCGCAGAGAAGCTCATAGGGTATGGTCTGTGCGGCGGCGGAGAGCTTGTATATATCGTTTGCCTCGCCGAATATCTCGACCTCGCTGCCGACGTCGACCTCCGGGAGATCGGTCAGATCGATCATGCACATATCCATACAGATGCTCCCCCGCTGCGGCGCAAAGCCCCCGCGCGCGGCGAAGCTGCATTTGTTGGAGATAAGGCGCGGCAGCCCGTCGGCGTAACCGATGGCGAGCACGCCCATGCGCGTGCGCCGCTCGGTCGTGAAGCGCCGGCCATAGCTTACGCAGGTTCCCGGCTCATAGAGCTTGATGGTGCTGACAGTTGTGACAAGGCGCATACACGGGCGCAGACCGAGACGGCCTGTGCTGTCCCCGTAGCCGTAGAGCAGCAGGCCGGGGCGCACCATGTCAAGCGCCATCTCCGGATAGTTCACGACCGCGCCGCTGTTTGCGCAGTGGCGTATCTTAAACTCCACGCCGCCCCGCTTGCGCACGGCGTCGATCACCGCATTGAAAAGATTGAACTGCTCGCGGGTGTAGCGCTCGTTATCCTCGCCCTCCTCATCGGAGACGGCAAAGTGCGTGTACACGCCCTCAGGCTCAAGGCCGGGCAGGCGGCAGGCGTCTATCACGTTCTGCACGCCCTCGTCAAAATACCCGCCCGCGCAGAGGAAGCCGAGTCGGGACATACCGGTGTCGAGCTTTATGTGTATCTTCAGCACAGCGCCGAGCGCCGTTGCCGCGGTGGAATACTCCAGCGCCTTGGCGTAGCAGCTCACCGTCTGGGTAATGCGGTTCTCGATAAGCACGCTCGTATACTCCGGCGGCGTATGGCCGAGAATAAGGATGGGCATGGTTATCCCGCCGCGGCGCAGCTCAAGCGCTTCGTCAAGGCAGGACACGGCCAGATAGTCCGCGCCGCAGTCCTGCAAAAGGTGCGACACCTGCACCGCGCCGTGCCCGTAGGCGTCGGCCTTCACCACGCCGAGGAAGCGGCAGCCCTCCGGCAGCGACGCGCGTATCGCGTTATAGTTATGGCGGATATTCTCAAGGCTTATTTCAGCCCAGCTTCTCTTCTGCAGATCGTCCATTTATTTCTCTTTGCCTTTCAATATTATTCCGTTTCGGTTTCCGTGGCGGCCGTGCCCTCCGTCCAGCCGCTTATCTCGGCGATGACCGTGACGCGCCCGCCGCTTTCAAGCTCGGCGCGCTGCGGTACCATCCCATCGGGCTCGAACCAGACAGCGACGCGGTACTCATCGTTCGGCTCAAGGCGGCAGACGTACAGGCCGTCCTCCTCGCCGTAGGAGTCAAGGTGCCCGCTCTTCATCGCCTGCACCAGCACCGGCAGCGACGACATGGGCGAGAGCCCGAAGGAATCAAGCGACCCGGTATCGAGCACGACGCCGTCATACTGCAGAACGGTGCTCCCCGGCTCGACGCGCGCGGTAACTCCCGCGATAAGCTCCGGCGCCAATACCGTCACTGCGCCGCCGGAAGCATTCTCCGTGTAGTTCAGGGTGAACTTCGCCGTCTTGTGCTCATACTCGGCGCGCACGTTCGCGGTAAAGGAGAGCGACTGCGCCGCGTTCACCCGCTCGGAAAACCCGGCGTAGGCTTTCTCGACCTCGCGGCCCGCGCAGCCGGTGAGCAGCAGGCACACAATTGCCAGCAAAGGTAGACATACTCGTTTCATAGTCATCCGTTGACCTCCGAAATCAATTATGCTAAACCTTATGCGGCTTGTTCAATTATAATCACCAATGAAAGAATAGTCAAATAGGTCTTGCAAAAATCGTCAGGCTGTGATAAATTCTATGTGTTACAGCGTTGAACGGGAAAATAACGCGGATGCACCTGTCAGAGAGTGGGGGTCACCGGCTGCAAGCCTCCATAGGCCGCGCGCGTTTGGTTCGCCCGTGAGCTCCGGCCAATCCCCGGCGTGCGGCGCGCGTTAAGCGTCATAAAGAGCGGCTCATCAGAGCCGAACGTGGGTGGTACCGCGGAAGCCATGCTTTCGTCCCTTGGTCACAGAGGGGCGGGGGCTTTATTTTTTTACAGGAGAAGTTGGCAAATGAAAGAATTAATGCAGAAGCTCAGAGAGTCATCGGTAAAGGAAATTCTTGACTGCGACAGCGCGGAGCGCCTTGAGGCGATGCGCGTCAGGTACCTCGGCAAAAAGGGCGAGCTGACGGCGATACTGCGCCAGATGGGCAGCCTCTCGGCTGAGGAGCGCCCCGCAATGGGTCAGCTGGCCAATCAGCTCAGGAGCGAGATTGAAGAAGCGATAGACAAGCGCCGCGAGGAGCTTTCTTCCGCGATGATGGAGCTCAAGCTCGAGAGCGAAGCCGTCGACGTGACGCTGCCTGGCAAGGATATCCGCATGGGTCACAAGCACCCGATGTACAATGTCCTTGACCAGCTCAAGGATATATTCATCGGCATGGGCTTTGAGATACTCGACGGCCCTGAGGTCGAGCTTGCGGAGTATAACTTCACGAAGCTGAACATCGACGAGGGCCACCCCTCCCGTGACTGGACGGATACCTTCTACTTCACCGAGGACGGAAAGATACTCCTGCGCACCCAGACCTCCCCGATGCAGATACACGCCATGGAGACGCGCCAGCCGCCTATCCGCATCATCGCCCCCGGCAGAGTCTACCGCAAGGACGAGGTCGACGCGACGCACTCCCCCATGTTCCACCAGATCGAGGGCATGGTCATCGACAAGGGCATAACCATGGCTGACCTCAAGGCAACGCTGAACCTCGTTGTCGAGAAGATATACGGCAAGGGCACGGTCACGCGCTTCCGTCCGCACCACTTCCCGTTCACCGAGCCGAGCTGCGAGCTGGACATCCAGTGCCACAAGTGCGGCGGCAAGGGCTGCCCGACCTGCAAGGGCGAGGGCTGGATAGAAGTCCTCGGCGCTGGCATGGTTCACCCCAAGGTGCTTGAGGGCTGCGGCATCGACCCGGACGTGTACTCCGGCTGGGCCTTCGGCATGGGGCTTGAGCGCCTTGCTCTCGGCGAGTACAAGATCACCGATATGCGTCTGATATTCGAGAACGATGTCAGATTCCTCGAACAGTTCTGATCAGGGAGGTAAATGATATATGAAGATGTCAAGAAAATGGCTGAACGAGTTCGTCGATCTCAGCCTTGAAGAATATGACGACCATAGCTTCGGCGAGGCCATGACAGTCTCCGGCTCCAAGGTCGAGGTCACGGACGATCTCAGCAAGACCATGCACGGCGTGAAGGTCGGGCGCATCGTCTCCATCGAGAAGCACCCCAATTCCGACCATATGCTCGTCACCCAGATAGACGTCGGCGAGAGCGAGCCTGTCCAGATCTGCACCGGCGCATGGAACATCCATGAGGGCGATATCGTCCCCGTCGCGCTGCACAACTCCCTGCTTCCGGGCAACGTGAAGATCACCAAGGGCAAGCTGCGCGGCGTACCCTCCAACGGTATGCTCTGCTCGCTCAAGGAGCTTGGCATGACGCTGCATGACTTCCCCTACGCCGTCATCACTCCCGCCGCTATCCTCGGCGATTATCACCCCATCGACCCGGCAAAGCCCTCCATCGCCGCCGACATCAAGGCCGGTGACAGGATATTCGGCAAGGTCATCGCCGCTCAGGTCGAGCACGTCGAGACCGTCGGCTACTCCAGATACGCGCTCTCGCTCAGCACCGGGTCTGAGACTGTCAGCACTGAGACTGAGTGCATGAACCTGCACGCGGGCGACCTCGTCGCCTACGACACGGCGAAGAACCATATCTGCACTCTTGACGACCTGCGCGCAAAGCAGGAGGAGTTCCCCCACTGCATCACTGACGGCATCCTCATCCTCAATGAGGACTGCAAGCCCGGTGACGATGTCGCCGTCCTGCTCGGGCTTGACGATCACGTCGTTGATTATGAGATCACCCCGAACCGCCCGGACTGCCTGTGCATGATCGGTCTTGCGCGCGAGGCTTCCGTCACCTTCAAAAAGCCCCTCAAGCTGCACACCCCCGTTGTCAAGGCGGCCGCCGGCGGCAATATAAACGACATGGCAAAGATCATCATCGAGGAGCCGGAGCTCTGCCCGCGCTACACCGCGCGCATGGTCAAGAATGTCAGGATCGCTCCGTCCCCCGCATGGATGCGCGAGCGTATCCGCAACGCCGGCATGCGCCCGATAAACAACATCGTCGATATCACAAACTACGTCATGATGGAATACGGCCAGCCGATGCACGCCTTCGACTTCAGCTGCGTCAAGGATCATGAGATCCATGTCCGCCTTGCCCGCGAGGGCGAGAGCATCCGCACGCTCGACGGTACCTCCCGCGCGCTGACCCCCTCCATGCTCTGCATCTGCGACACTGAGAAGCCCGTCGCGGTCGCAGGCGTCATGGGCGGCGAGAACAGCGAGATCGTCGGCGACACGGCAATGGTTCTCTTTGAGAGCGCAAACTTCAACGGCACCTCCATCCGCCGCACCGCTACCGCCCTCGGTATGCGCACCGACGCCTCCTCCCGCTATGAGAAGGGTCTGGACGTCTACAACACCTATGACGCCGTGCAGCGCGCCTGCGAGCTTATAGAGCTGCTCGGCGCGGGCGAGGTCGTCGACGGGATAATCGACGTTATCCCAAAGCCCCTGCCGCACACCGACGTCAAGCTTGAGCCGGAGAAGATAAACGCCCTGCTCGGCACCGATATAGACGAAGCCACGATGCGCGATATCCTCATCCGCCTCGGCTTCACCCTTGAGGGCGACATTATCCACGTCCCCTCCTGGCGCGGCGACGTTTCGCATTACTCCGATATCGCCGAAGAGGTCGCCCGCTTCTACGGCTACAATGAGATACCCACGCAGTTTGCCGGCAGCGCCACCACGAGCGGCGGCTTCAGCGAGGTGCAGCAGTGCGAGCGCGAGGTCGGTCAGGTCTGCCGCAGCATGGGTCTGGATGAGATCATCACCTACTCGTTCATAAGCCCCAGCTACTATGACAAGATCCGTATGCCCGCGGACTCCCCGCTGCGCGACAGCCTCCGCATCCTCAATCCCCTCGGTGAGGACACCTCCATCATGCGCACGACCGTCCTCCCCTCGATGCTGGAGATACTCACCCGCAACTATAATTACCGCAACAAGGCCGCCTATCTCTACGAGATCGGCAGAGTATACTTCAAGCGTCCCGACGGCACGGCGGACGAGCCTAAGATAGTCTCCCTCGGCGCATACGGCGCGGATGTCGACTTCTTCACCGTCAAGGGCTGGGTCGAAACTCTGATAAGCGACCTCGGCGCTGCAAAGCCCCGCTTCGCCGCCGAGAAGGAGAACGCCTCCTACCACCCCGGACGCTGTGCGAAGGCCTATGTCGGCGATACCTGCATCGGCGTGTTCGGCCAGATCCATCCCGCCGTCGCCGCAAACTACGGCGTGGACGCCGAGCTTTACTGCGCTGAGCTGAGCTTTGACGCGCTCTACTCCGTCAAGGGCGCAACGCCCGTCTACAAGCCGCTGCCGCGCTTCCCGTCCGTCACGCGCGACATCGCCGTCGTGTGCGACGCATCGATCCCCGTCGGCGACCTGAGCGACTGCATCCTCGCCTCCGGCGGCCAGTACCTCAAGGACTGCACGCTCTTCGATGTGTACACCGGCCACCATATAATCGAGGGCAAGAAGTCCATCGCCTTCTCGCTGACGATGCGCTCCGACGATCAGACCCTGACCGTCGAACACGCGGATGAGACGGTCAAGGCCGTGCTCAAGGCGCTGGAAGAAAAGTTCGGCGCATTCATCAGATAACCCTGTCAACGCACAATGGGCGCGCCGCAGCATAAATGCGGCGCGCCAAAAGTTTAATAATTCTTAACGAATTTTCATCCGCTTTCGACTTTACTTGGTTGCGTTTTCTGTTATAATGTAGCCAAGAAGAAAGAGAAAAGGAGGGGAAAATCATGGAAGATTCAACCCGTAAGTTTACAGCGCTGGACAGTAAGACCGAGATGAGAGAGATTTTATCGTCCGTGTATAACTCCCTCATGGTGAAAGGATATAACCCCATAAATCAGATCGTCGGCTACATTCTCTCGGAGGATCCTACCTATATCACCAATTACAACAACGCTCGTACGCTCATCTGCCGTATCGACAGGGACGAGCTTATGCAGGAGCTGGTCAGGAATTATCTTGATAAATGAGCCTTCTGCGTAAAACTGAAAGCTGAGGCAGCCGGAGCTTCCGGCTGCCTCAACTTTTAGTTTATTCCCTTTTTATATTGTTCCATTCAGCCAAGCTCTCCGCTCTGCGGTGAGCTTGTTTTTTTGCCTATTCCAGTTCAGACAGCTTTGCAAGCAGATCGAGTGCTATGGGCTTTACCGCGGGCGAACAGGCATTGAACATCCGCACGACCTTTTCATTCTGATACGCAGCGGAGTTCGTCGAGACATTGCTGAACAAGTCTCCTAAGTCAATCCCAACGATCTCGCTTACCTGACACAACAGATCAAGCGTCGGCCGGACATGGCCGTTTTCGATCTTTGACAGATAAACGACCGTGATGTCTACAAGCTCTGCGACCTCCTCCTGAGTCAGCCCTGAGCTTTTTCTTTTTTTCTTCAGTCGCTCACCAATGATTCTGTAATCAAGCATATGTATCACCCATGGACAGTTTATCAATATTAAACGAGCATTATAATAAACTCCCAGAGCAACTTGACTTAGCAGTTTAATATATGTATAATGAATCATACAACTTGGAATATTATGTCAGTGGCTCATATAAGTTCCGATCTGTCCATTTTGTTTTATTCCATGCCAATAAAATACTTGAGTTCAGAATAAAATTTTCGCGGGAGAGCGCATATGAATTTTTTCCATAAAGTCAGAGATTATCTGTTCTTCCACTCCGCGGCAGCCGGGCTGCTGGATCATGTAAGCGACGAAAAATTCGTTGCCGCAGAATACCGCCGGTTTATGGGCGAAGAGCTTGATCTGAAAAAACCAAAGAAATTTTCGGAAAAGCTCTGCTGGCTGAAGATCCACGACCATGACCCGCTGTATACCACTCTTGCAGATAAATACGCGGTTAAGCAGTTCCTGACGGAGCGCTTCGGTGAAGAGCACATCATCCCCCTGCTCGGCGTATATGACCGCTTTGACGATATAGACTTCGCCGCCCTGCCGGAGCAGTTCGTCATCAAGACCAATCATGATTCCGGCTGTGTCGTGATATGCAGCGACAAGTCCAGATTTGACGCCGCAGCCGCAAAGGAGAAAATAGAAAAAAGGCTCAAGCTCAATTACTATCGTCTGCACCGCGAGTGGCAGTATAAAAATATCACGCCGCGCATCATCGTTGAAAAGTACATACAGGACGAAAACGGCGGCAGGCTCAACGACGTCAAGTTCTATATGTTCAATGGCCGCGTCGGCTTCATTGAGTATGACCTCAACAGGAAGTCCGACAGCCATAGCTACAACATAAACCTGTACAGCGAGCAGTGGGAGCTTCTGCCGTTTGGCGATCCGGATTACCCCAGTCTGCCTGACGTCCATGTTGAGAAGCCGGCGCAGCTGGAGGAGATGATCGAATACTCCAAAAAGCTTGTCCATGCTGCGGGCGATCCTGATTTTCTCCGCGTCGACCTGTATACGCACAATGGCGGCTTCCTGTTCGGCGAATTGACCTTTTATGACGCCGCGGGCTACGGCAGGTTTGACCCGCCCGAATATGACTCGATCCTCGGTCAGGAGCTTATGATCGACACCGACAGGCAATGAACGTCCATCTATACATATAAAAGATATCCCCGGAGTCCGTGACAGATCACAGACTCCGGGGTCATATTATCGATTGAGCAGCCATATGCCGAGGTTCAGATACCCGGCAAAGGCCGTCCATATAAGGTATGGCAGCATGAGCTTCCCCGCGGTTTTGGAAATATAGTGAAACAGCACAGTGCAGACCAGTATCATTACCCACAGGACAATGAGCCACAGAAACGACACGAAGTACAGCCCAAGCGTAAAGAACAGCACCGGCCACAGGAAATTCGCAGCAAGCTGCAAGGCGTACACCGTCAGCGCGCGTTCCCTGCGCGCCTCGGACACATGCGCCGTCCAGATAAGATATGACGCGATGCCCATGAGGATATACAGCGCCGTCCACGCGACCGGGAATAGCCATTGCGGCGGCGCAAGCGGCGGCTTTGCCATAGTCCCGAACAGCTTCATGCCGTCCTTTGTAAGAAACGCGGCAAGCCCGCCGACTGCCAGCGGAAGCGCGATGGCCGCGATAAGCTGCCTGAGCTTTATATTGTGCTTCACTTTCATCACCCGTATAAGCATATGACAAGCACTGCCGCTTTATTCCAAAAAGACGGCGCCGCGTTTTGCGGCGCCGTCTTAAACTCAGAACTGCGCGTAGATAAACGGCGTCTCGCCCGTATAGGCAAGCACGAGCGTGAGCCCAAGGACTGTGAAGAACAGCGCCAGTCCCCATACGCTGTTGAGGCTGACAAGCGGATAGTACCCCTCCGGCTTTGTACCGAGCCTTTTGCTTCTGATGCAGGCTATCATCATCGCCGCCGCGATGACAAGGATGCCGAACACCGTCCAGCTGCTGATGTGCGTCATGCCGCGCTGCCATGTGAACACCGCCGTGATTATCTTCATCGCCGTGCCGAAGCTGTCGGCGCGGAAGAACACCCAGCAGAAGCTGACAAAGAAGAACGTGAGCAGTATGGACAGCGCCGTGTACGCCCGGCTCTCCCCCACTTTTCCGCGTTTTGCGCGCCATGCGCTCCACAACCTGTGCGCGCAGAGCGCGAAACCGTGCAGCGCTCCCCACGCGACGAATGTCCACGCAGCGCCGTGCCAAAGACCGCCTATGACCATCGTCAGCATCAGGTTTACATAAGTTCTGACCTTGCCCTTCCTGTTGCCGCCGAGCGGTATGTACAGATACTCCATCAGCCAGGTTGAAAGGCTGATGTGCCAGCGCTTCCAGAACTCCTTGACGCTGCGTGAGAGGTACGGCATATTGAAATTTCTTGGCAGCTCATAGCCAAGGCCGCGCGCGCAGCCGACCGCCATGTCGGAATAGCCGGAGAAGTCGCAGTAGAGCTGCAGAGAGTATCCCACGACGGCCAGCAGCACCGTCCCGCCGCCGAACTGCGCGGGGTTCGCGTACACCGCGTTTACGAAAACGGCGATGTTATCCGCGATAACGAGCTTCTTGAAAAGGCCGAACAGGAATATCTGCACGCCCGCTTCGAGGTTTGCAATGGAGACGTTCCTGTCCTCACGAAGCTGCGGCAGAAACTCCCCCGCTTTCACGATCGGCCCGGAGACGAGCTGCGGGAAAAACGAAATATACAGCGCAAGCTTTATCGGGTTCCGCTCTGCCTCGACCTTCCCGCGGTGGACGTCGATAATATAGCTGAGCGTCTGGAAGGTGTAGAACGAAATGCCCACCGGCAGCAGCAGCTCCAGCGCTCCCGGCTCCGCAAGGCCGAAAAGCTCACAGAAGGAGCCGACGAAGAAATTGAAATACTTGAACACGCCGAGGATCACGAGCGGCAGCACGACGCCCGCGTGCAGCGCGAAGCGGCTGCGGCGGCAGTTTGCCGCGCTCACATACGCGATCACGGTGAGCGCGAGCAGCAGGAAGCAGCACTTCCAGTTCCAGCTCGCGTAAAAGATATAGTCTGCCGCAATGAGCAGCACATGGCGCGCGCCCAGAAGCCTGTCTCCGAGGGCGCGCTTCACGGCGGGAATATTCGTCAGCGCAAGCAGGGCGCAGACCGCGGCAAAAAAGGCAAGGAAGCCCAGACTGTTAAACGCCATCCTGTTCCTCCTCCAGTGCCCTTATCGTATTGTACACCTTCTGCGCGAACAGTCTGTGCCCGACCTTGTTCATGTGCCCCTCGCCCGGCGTCGTGTTGGTAAAACCGTAGGGCAGCCGGCAGCTCCCGGCATATTCGCGGATATACGCGTCTGTCAGGTCAATAAAGACGATGCCATTCTCCGCGCAGACGCTCTCAAACGCCGCAAGGCAATCGGCATCCGTCCCGGTATAGGCTTCTCCCTCTCCGTCTACATACACCGCCGGATCAAAGACGATGACCGGCTGCACGCCCCGCGCGCTGCATATATCAGCCGCCCGCTCCAGCAGCGGCGAGAGCGCCTCGGCAGGCTCGCGCGTTGCCGCCGGTATCTCCGCTGGCTCCGTGTCCGCAGCCCCGGTCATACCTTTGAACTGCACTGTATAGAGCAGGCGCAGGTAGGGCAGCTTCTGCATGAGCGTTATGAGCGCCCCGGACTGCGACGGGATATCCGCCAATGTCCCGCTCAGAACAGCGTCGATATCCTCCGGATCAAAGTCCACGGTGTTCGTCTCGATGACGACGTATCCGCCCGGCTCATACGTGTCCAGCGCCGCGGCCAGATGCTTTATGCAGTAGAGCATCGTGTGCCCCGCCGTGCCGATGTTGTAGGTGTACTTCTCGCCGTCAAAGAGCGTGTTCAGCACCGCACCGGCGTTTTCATCCTGCGCAACGTTGAAGCCCTCCATGTGCGACGAGCCCATCAGCAGGATATCTATCTTCTCCCCCGGCGTATAGTCCCGGAGGTCATTGAAGCCGTCGTTATTGGTCACGCCCCATGCGAAGCCCTCTGTGCCCTTGCTGTAAAAGGTGGAGCTTTCCCATTTATATTCCGTTGCGCCGTCCGGGTTCGTGTAGTGTACCGGGACGTTATAGTAAAGCATACTGAAAGCGTTGAGCGCCAGCAGCGCGATCACGCCCCCGGCTATTGCCTTCAGTATCCATACTCCGAATTTCTTCATGCGTTTTTCCTTTTTGAGTTCATTCAATCTGCCAGCCTGCAGAACAGCGCGTAGGCCGGGTAATCTTTGTTCCGCACCGCGCGCTCAAGTCTGCGGAGGAACGGGTCAGCCACGCTGAAGCCCTCAAACTCTCTGCCGAGGAAGTCGAGCCACATAACAAATATGGCCTTCTTCGTCTCCTCGTCCCGCTGCTCCGTGCGGCGATAGGTCAGCACGAGCATACTGAGAATGTACTCATAGTATTCCTGCGTGCTCTCAAGGCCAAGCTTTTTCCTGTCCTCATGCAGGCTCAGCGTTATCCACAGCGAGTCAAGGCTCTTCACGCTTCCCCTTGATTTTCTGCTTATCCCGCCGGGGTTCACCCTGTATTTCACCACGGGACTGGATATCCCGACTGCTTTTTTGCCGAGCTGCGCATACTGCGGAAACAGCACCTGATAGATAAAGCTGTCCTCATACAGATAGCCCTCAGGGAAACGGAAGCCGTCAAGCGCTCTGAGTCTGTAGGCCTTGCCCCAAGGATAGGCGGAGCAGTCCGCAAAATCCGCAAGCTCGCCCGCTTCATGCGGGCTGTCGGATATGTGCTGCAATTGGGTGTCGACCACCTCGTAGGCTCCCTCGGAGAACGCCGCGTCCCCGTTCAGTACCGCTCCGGCAAGCTGTTCGACCGCGTCGGGAAACAGCACGTCGTCCGAATCCAGAAACATGATAAGCTCCGCGTCGGCCATTTCAAGTCCCGCGTTTCTCGCGCCGGAATGTCCTCGGTTCTTCTGATGGACGACATGGACGCGGCTGTCACGCGCTGCATACTCGTCGAGAATCTCTGCCGTCGCATCCGTCGAGCCGTCGTCTATCGCAAGCACGCGGAAGCTGTACCGCGTCTGCTGTGCAAGCACAGAGTCCATGCACTCACGCAGGTAACGTTCGGCATTGTACGCGGGTATGATGATATCCAGTTCGCCCTTGCGGACATTCCCTTTGACCCGGCGCTCGCACAGGCATGAACCGCCGACGTCCGGACTTAGGCCTTCGAGCAGCGCTCTCGCCGCTTCCGTTCCGGGCAGGTCAGCCGCCTTGCCTCTGAACGGGTATAGCAGTGCATATGCGCTCTTTCCGAGCCTCAGCTTTCTAAGTACCTTGTACAGCATATCCGTCCTCCCGGCGCTTATGTCTCCGCGCTCTTTTCGCCGATCTTTCTGGCAGGCACGCCTGCAAGGTTTATGCCCGGCTCAAGGAAGCTTTTGTTCACGAGCGCTCCGCTGCCGACGGTTATGTTATCGGCCAGCGTGATATTTCCCTGAACGATCGAGCCCAGACCGAGCGTGACATTGTCTCCGAGGGTTGGCACTCCCTCGTTCTTTCCGTCGCTCCATACGACCGACGCATACATATTCACCTGGCAGTTTTCGCCGACGGTGATCTCGCCGTTCATCGTGCATGGGCCGACGTGCATTACCCTCAGCCCTTTTCCGAAGCAGTTGATAGGAATGTGTATTGAATACTTCAATTGAAACTTCATAAGCCGCGCATAGTAAAGCTCGCCGATGAGCTTGTGCCCGGCGTTCAGGTGGTACTCTGTCTTCCTCAGCAGTATGGTGTGGCGGCGAAGTATAGCCCGCTCGCTTATCTGGAAGATATACGCGATGTACTGTCTCCCATGCAGCTGATACGGTTCAAGCTCCACATCGAGGTACTCCTTCAGCTGGGCCTTGGTTTTTATTCTTTTCTCCTCACTCAGCATCCGCGTCCCCCTCCTTCTCTGCGCTCCTGTGTTTCCGGAGCATATTCAGAATGTACATAAGGCTTTCGACTTTCAGCACGGCGCAGGCCGCGGCATACACCGCCGCACCGGTGACTATCTGTATCACGAGCTTTGCCGCGTCCGGTATGTTCAGCAGGTTGAGCGCCGCCACTGCCGCGCCCATTATCAGCGCCGCCAGCGCGCTGCGCCACATATCCTTTGCCTGATCGGCAAAGCCGTAGCCCAGCAGCTTCTTAACCGGTATCGAGGTGATGAACGCATCCAGCCACGCGCTGAACAGGAAACCGCAGGCGATCGCCACGACCGAGTCAAAGGCAAACACCGTTATAAGCAGCACGATTATCATCAGAACTCTGCGCAGTACCTCCTGCTTCATCAGGATATCGCTGCGCCCCAGCGCTTTTACTACCACGAGGTTTGCCGAGGTCAGCGGCACCTGCATCTCGGCGATGCACAGTATCTGCACGAATATGACGCAGGGCATCCATTTTTCTGTCAGCAGCAGGCGCACCATCGGCTCCGCAACGGCGGCCATGCCGACCATCGCCGGGAAAATTATGAACGCGCCCATGGTCTGCGCGCGCCTGAGCATTGCGCGCACCTGCTTTTTATCGTCCTGCGCCTGCGCCATGACCGGGAACATGACCGACTGCACCGCCGTATCGAGGTTTATGGAGACGGTGCTCGAAAAGCGCTGTCCGCGCTCGTAATAACCTAGGTCGGCAGTCGAGAATTTTTTGCCGATTATAAGCGGACGAATGTCGTTATATATCGTCGTTATCATTGATGAGGCAAGTATCTTTAACCCGAAGCCGTAGAGCCGCTTCGCGCTGTCCTTTGAAAATTCTCCGCGTGGGATCCAGCGATCCGTGCAGAACATGGCGATGCAGGTCACCGCGATGTGTGAGAAATAGTAGCCCACCAGCGCCCAGAGCCCTGCGCCCTTATACGCCAGCACTATGCCGAAGGTGCCGGCGATCAGCGTTGCGGCAAGGCTGCAGTACATCATCTCGCGAAAGCGCATCTCGCGCTGCATGCGCGCGACCTGTACGGAGTTAAAAGCGCTGAAGAGCATCGACAGCGAGTAAAAGCGCAGCGGCGTTATGAGCGCCGGGCTTTTATAGTAGTCGGCGATATATGGCGCTGCAAGGTACAGCAGCGCTATCATCAGCGCGGACAGCGCCAGCGTTATTATAAACACCGTCGAATAATCCCGCTCCCCGGCCTCCTTGCTCTGCACGAGCGCCGAGCTCAGGCCGCCGTCGACCACCGTCATTGAGAGATCGGTGAACACCGTCAGCAGCGCGAGCTGCCCGAACACCTCCGGCGCAAGCAGACGTGCGAGGATTATGCTTATTACAAGCCCGATGCCCTTGACCGAAAAGCGTTCTATGAATTTGTACATAAGTGATTTTATTACTTTTGCCTTGTTCATGCTCCGACCTTCGCTGTCACCTCGCTCCCGCGGCCTTCGCCGTGCGGTAGAGCAGGGTGTTGATGTTTATTATCGCGTCATACCGGCGCGCTTTCAGAAGCATTGCGGTGAGCCGGTTGAGCCTTCTTCTCATCGCGTCCGGCAGCTGCTGCCCCGGAAGCGGTGCGGCAGGCCGGTAGCCCGCTTCAAGAAACTCCCCGTAAAAGCTGCTTTCCCGGATCGATGCTATCGCGGAGCGCTTGTGCTCTCTTGTGGAGGCATAGCGGCAGATGCGCTTTATCTCAACGGCCATCTCGTCAAGCTCCTTGTTTCTGAGCCTGTCCATGTCCTCCTCTGTCAGCACACCGGCGTGCCGGAGGAAACCGAGCACTATCTCGCTTACCTCAAAGTCGGCGCTGTAATTATCGAACTCATTGGAGTGCGTGATGCTTGCCGAATTATACCGGTAGCGGTAGAGCAGCTCCGGGATGAACACAACGCTGCGCGCGTTCTCGATGATCTCTATCGTCTGCACACAGTCTTCACCGTTCTTGATATGGTAGCTTGCGCTGTGATCGCGCCCGTCAAAGCATGACGCCCTCACGCACTTGCGGCACAGTGAATTGTAGCTGTCGTTATTGAAGATGATATTATAAAGCTCGCGTCTGTCGCTTATGACCCTTCCGCAGTCGCAGGGGGCGCACTGCACGTGTACCGTACCCTCCGGGCGCAGCCACTCAAAGCCGTAGATGACGCAGTCGGCTCCGGTCTCGCTTATGTACCGGTGCAGGGTTTCCAGCGTATCAAGGCTCAGGTAATCGTCCGAATCGAGGAAGACATAATAGTCACCCTGCGCGCGCTCAAGCGCATACCGGCGGGTGTGCATGAGGCCGCCGTTGGGCTTGTGGAACACGCGGATGCGGCTGTCCTTTTCTGCGTACTGCTCGCATATCTCGCCGCTGTGGTCGGGTGACCCGTCGTCCACGAGTATGAATTCAAAATTTCCGTATGTCTGGTCAAGCACAGACTCGATGCACTCCGGCAGATACTGCTCCACCTTATACACCGGCGTCATGATGCTGAACTTGATGCTGTTGTCCATAAACCGTTACTCTTTCCCTGGGAGTTTTAACCAGTCGCCGACCTTGTAATTCCACTCTTCCGGCTTAATGCCGGTAAACCCTCCATTATGGTAGAACGTCAGTTCCCCGAAATAGATCTTGCCATTTACACAATAAAAGTCTGTGCGAACATGGGGAATGCCTTCAGACAGGACTGAAGCTATTCGCCGCATTTCTTCAAAGCCCTCAGGCTTTGCCGGCAGTATCGCAGAGTTCGGATCCTTCATCCGGATCGGCAGATGATTGAAGTCCATGTCAAAGAAGTCCGTCGTCGTGTCAACCGCCGCATCCCTTGATATATACATCATTCTGGGCGTTCCGTTAAAGCAGAAGACTTTGAAATCGCGCAGCTCGCCGGTCTCATCCTCCATGTACTTTTCTGCAATGATCCGGGGCGGTACGTCCTTATACGGCCATTCTCGGTTAGCCCAATAGAAATTGCGCTTAAGGTGCTTATTGAGCACTGCTTTTGCGGCAGGAATATCGAACGCTGACTTATCCTTGCAGATAATAACGCCGCCGCTGTCATGAGTGCATTTGAGAACGAACTGATCCGGCAGCGCGGCAAAATCTATCTCATCCGGGCTGTTCCACGGGCCGCCGACAAGAGGGATAAGATACTCTTCACCTATCTTTCCGGCGATGTATTTTCTGACCTCATATTTGTCGACAAGCTTGGTATACAAGGGTTTGCGGTCATAGAGCTTCAGCCACTGGAGCTTTTCGTTAAAGGTTTTGGGATTTTCAAGATCGAGTTCATAGCCCATATTGAGCCTGAACTTTCTTTTAAGAAAGGCTTCATCCGGCATCCAGTTGAGCATATTGCGGTCGGCAAAGAAATCAAACATATTCGCCGGACTTGAAAGATAGTATTTTAATCCTGCAACGCTCATATTTCAGCCCCTTTTTGCGATTATTCCTTCAATAAAGTTCTTCCAGAGAGAGAAAATATTCTCAGGCCGGAAGGCTTCCGCGCGCAGACGCGCAGCGTTTCCGACAGTCTCGCAGCGCTCCGGGCTGCGCAGCGCCCATAGCATCCTCGCAGCGAGCGCCGTCTCATCCCCGACGGGGATAAGCCAGCCGTTTCGCCCCGGGTCAATGACCATGGCGGGGCCGCCGCAGGGGCAGTCAGTCGCGATGCAGGGAAGCCCCATCGCGAGCGCTTCGAGCAGCGCATTGGGCATCCCCTCATAGTCCGAGGGCAGGACGAACAGCCTTGCGCGGCTGAGCGTCTCCGGCATGTTCCCAGACGATCCGGGCAGGTGTACACGCTCCGGTATTCCAAGGGACGCGGCAAGCGCAAGAAGCTCCTCGCGCAGCTCTCCCGCGCCGTAGATAAACAGATCGTCCTGAACCTTTGAGGCTATTTTACTATAGGCCTTTATAAGAAGCGCCTGATTTTTCTGCACATTCAGGCGGCCTGCGGTGACGATGCCGCCGCGCTCCGGCGACAGCTCCGTTTCAAAAAAGCGGCCGTCCACCTGATTCATTATAATAGCGGCTTTCTTTTGCAGACGCTTCGGGAACCACGCCCTGGCCTGTTCGGTCTGGAAGACGCAGCCATCCGCCATCGGGAGCAGAAGTTTTCCGACAAGGCGGCCGAGACGCCCGGCATACTCCTTCTCCGGGTCGTTCCTGACGGAGACGATGCACTTGGTCGGAAGACCAAAAGTGGCCAATATTGACCTGAAATTCGGCTCTGCCATGAAGGAAATGAGGGCCGCCGGCCGCTCCTTTCTGCAAAGAGCGCGCAGAGCCTTTATCCGTGACAGATTTCTCTTGAGGCGGGACTGGATGATCTGCTCATTTTCAATCGAGACGCGCTCCACCCCCTCCGGAACGGGGTACTCATGCTCATCGACAAAGGAGGTAACAAGGATGCTGCGGTACCCCGCCTGAGCAAAACGGTAAGCCAGCTGGAGAATGACCCGCTCCGCTCCGCCGCCGTGGATGGCGTTTATATAAAACATCAATGTATTTTTATTTACTTTCATTTTCACTTATCGTTTAGTTTTTATATTAAAATAACGCAGTTTGCTTACTCTTCACCGGCAAGGCGTAGGTAAAGCTCGGTCATTTTCTCGGCTGATGTGCGCGCATCGAAGCCGGCGCGGACTATATACTCCGTCACATCGCGGCGCGGAGGGGCGTTCAGCAGCTTATCCGCCCAGATGGCGGCATCGTCTATCGGCAGGTGCTCGATCAGCGGGGAGACATCCGCATCGCCGCTGACGTTTGAGGACACATAGCACGGAAGTCCTGCGGCCTGCGCCTCGATAAGCGTGACGGGCAAGCCCTCCCACACGGAGGGGAAGGCGAAAACATCCATCGTCTGCAAAAGCTCCGGCACATCACTGCGGTTGCCGGTGAAGATGACGCTGTCCGTAAGGCCAAGCGCGGCAGCCTTTTCCTCGCACCGGGCGCGGAGATCGCCGTCCCCGACAAGGAGAAGCGCAGATTCCGGGCGGCGCTCATGCACAAGAGAGAATATATCCAGCAGGAAGGACTGGTTCTTCGCGGGCTGGAAGCGGCCGACATGGCCGATGACGAGCTTATTTGTCAGGTTAAGTTCCGCGCGGTACTTCTCGCGCACACTCTCAGGCAGACGGAAACGCCGGGTATCAACGGCGTTCGGCAGGAAGATATAATTATCCCGCGCGCAGGCTTCCTTGCCGAAAAGCCACTTCCCCGCTTCGCGCGAACAGGCCATGAGCACATCCGCCTGATCTCTCAATGGCTTCTGCATGAGCTGCTTTACAAGGGAAGAGATGCCGGAACCGTTCGAGGTATTATGGCTGTGAATGATAGTCCTGAGCCCGTGCTTTTTGGCAACGGGCAGATAGAGCGAGGCATAGCTGCGGACATGGGAATGGAGCACCTTATACTCCGGGTGTTCGGTGAGAAAAACATCCCACGCCTTTTTGACCTCATGGGCATTGAAGCCGGTAAAGCCGGGCAGGCTATATATCCGCGCACCGAGAGCTTCGGCATCGGCAGCAAAGTACCGCTCATTGGGGTGGTCGAGTACAAAATCAAACTGTATCTTCTCGCGGTCGATGTTGCGATAAAGGTTCAGGATCATCGTCTGCGAGCCGCCGACGTTCAGGCTGCCGATCATTTGCAGGATGCGCACCATCAGACACCCACCTCCCGCGTCTTTATCTCTGTTTCACGCTTCTGGTAGATAAGCGTATTGGCCGGGAACTTGCCCTTTATAACGCTGCCGGCGGCGACGACGCAGTTATCGCCGATCTTCGTGCCGCGCAGGATGACGCAGTTTGCGCCGATCCAGACGTTATTGCCGATCTCGACGGGCGCGGTCTTATACTTCATCGCGGCCACGCCGCCCTCGGCGCGGTAGTCATGGTCATGGTCGTATATCTGCACGTTCGGCGAGAGCTGGATATTATCGCCGAGGATGATCTTCTCATGGCAGACGATCATATCATTGGAGTTGAGGGAGACGTTTTTGCCAAGGACGCACTCGGCTCCCTTTCGCACACGGAGCTTTGCACCGTCGCGCATCTTGAAGCCCGAGCCGATGGAGAGTCTGCCGCCGTTGAGCGTAATTTCACTGTGCGGGGAGACCATGCAGAGGGCAGGGCCATGAAAGGACTTGGGATGAAAGAGCTTCGCAAAGCCCATCTTCAATGCGCCGGTGGGCACAACAACAAGGGCGCGGAGATATCTGTTCATTGCTCGACCTCCCGGATATATTTATCTATAACTATCTCACGGTCAAATTCCTTTTCCATCTTGGCTCTGCCCGCGCGCCCCATCGCGGCGCGCTCTTCGGGTGAGAGCGCAAGGAACTTTTTGACGCAGGAGATAAGCTCCCCGGTGCTGCCGGGGGTATAGAGATAGCCGGTGACGCCGTCGTCTATCGTGTCGACGGAGCCGGGGATGCGCGCTGCGATGCAGGCGCGGCCTGAGGCGGCGGACTCAAGCATGACGTTCGGCACGCCCTCGCCGCCGAGCGAGGGCAGGACAGTGCAGCAGCACTTGGCTATCCACTCGTCGATATCCTTGCGGAAGCCAAGGTATTCTATCGAGCCGTCCTTGACATACTCATCAACGAGCGCCTTATAGCGCTCCTCCTCGATGAAGCCGGCCATATAAAAGCGCGTCTCCGGATGCTCCCGGCGTATGGTGCGGGCGCAGTCCATAAACTGCTCGACGCCCTTGACGGCCATGATGCGGCCGATATAGATAAAGCCGACGGTATCGCCCTCTGGCATGGGGGAAAACGCATGCTGCTCAAGGTTCACGCCGGAGCCGGGGAGCATGTCCCAGTTATCGCGCACCATACGGTGGCGGATGAAATAGTCCCGGTCGCCGGAGTTCTGGAAAAAGACCTTATAGGCATATTTCATTGAATGGCGGTAAAGCGCGCGCACGAGCTTTGCGAGCAGGTTCTCATGCAGGAAGGTCGCGCCGGTGCCGGTGACGTTGCAGACCTGCTTGTAGTGCAGGGCGTTCGAGGCCATGGTGCCGTAGATATTCGGCTTTATTGTGTAGCTGAATATAATATCGGGCTGCACCTCGCGCATAATGCGCTTATACTGGCGAAGCAGAGCCATATCCTGCGCAGGGTTCATGCCGCGGCGGGACATAGGCGTGATGATGATCTCACAGCCGAGCTGCGAGAAATACTCATTGCGCTCGTCCTCAGGCATGGAGATATAGACCTTATGGCCGCGCGAAACAAGACGGGCGATAAGCTCCCGCCGGAAGTTATAGAGAGTGATAAAATGATTTGAAAGGATGAGTATCTTTTTACTTTCCATGCTTCATGTATTCCTCGACTTCCCTTTTGAGTCCGTCATTGAAGCTGCCGGGCGCATAGCCGAAGTCCCGCGAAGCGGCTTCATGGCTGAAGCTGCGGTCTTCGCCGAGGCGCAGGACTTTCTCGACATAGTCCTTCTTCCCGAAGGTCACGGCCTTGAGAGCCTTGGCAAGAAAGACGCCGAAGCCCATGGAAAAGCTCACAAAGCGCGTCTTTTTGCCGAGATACTCCCCTATCAGCGCGCACAGCTCATGCACCGTGAGGGGACGCTCGCCAGAGCAGATATACTCCAGCTGCGGCAGGCGCTCACACATGGCGGCCTTATAATAGGCCTGACCGAGGTCGCGCGCATTCACGGGCTGGATGGGGCCTGTGCCGTGGTCGATCTCCGGCATGACAGGCAGCTTATCGACCATGCGGATGAATTTGGAAACGTTATGGTCGCGCAGGTCGCCGAAAATCATAGTGGGGCGGAGGATGGTGATGTTCATGCCGCGGTCAAGGTACTGCTGCATATCCTCCTCGACAGCCTTATACTCGGCGGAGGCCATCTTATATTTTGAATACACGCCGGTGGTGTGCACGAGAATGACGTGCTTCACGCCGCCCACGCGCTCAATGGCTGCAAGCAGGCGCGGGGTCTTCCAGATACCGGCGATATGCACGACGGTATCCGCGCCGCGCACCAGACGCTCAAGGTCGGCGTCCGAATCGATGCTGCCGCAGAGCTTCTCTATATTGAGGCCGGAAGCGTCGAGCGCAGAGGTATCGGAGCTTTCGCGCACAAGGCAGCGCAGATCGCCGGGATAATTGTTATCAACAAGCTGTTTGAGGAAGAACTTACCGGAATGGCCGGTGATGCCGGTGACAGCGATCATTGTCTGCGCTCCTTTTTCATCTCTCCGGTGCCGCCCTCGACGACGCCCTTATGGTGCAGGACGCTGCCGATGGTCATGAAGAAGATTCTGACATCAAAGGCAAAGCTCAGGTTCCGGGCATACTCGCCGTCATAGCGAGCCTTGTCCTCGATCTCAAGCTCATCGCGCCCCATGACCTGCGCCCAGCCGGTAAGGCCGGGGGTGACGTCGTTCGCACCGTACTTATCGCGCTCGGCAATAAGGTCATACTGGTTCCAGAGCGCGGGGCGCGGGCCGACGATGCTCATTTTCCCGGAAAGGATCTGGAGGATCTGGGGAAGCTCATCAAGGCTCGTCTTGCGCAGGAAGCCGCCGATCTTCGTGATCCAGCGCTGCGGATCGCTGAGAAGATGGGTGGGCATATCGCGCGGGGTATCGACGCGCATGGAGCGGAATTTCATGATATTGAAGGTCGTCTTATGTATGCCGATGCGCTTCTGGCGGAAGAACACAGGGCCGGGGTCTTCGAGCTTTATCGCCGCGGCAATAATTAAAAACAGCGGAGAGAGCACCACCGTTCCGGCGGCGGAGAGGATTATATCGAGCAGTCTTTTTACATATCTGCGGTACAAGGCGCGATCCTTCTTTCCGAATAGACATAATTGCTGTATTATATAGGATACCATATTCCCGGACTTTTTACAACAAAATGTTCGGAGGCGGTGCGGAGGCCGGCGCGGGAAACAGTCAATTTGCGCGGTACTGCACAGTACGTTATGTTTGTTAAAGCTTTTTTAATTTATTCCTTAATCTTTTGTGGCATACTGTGGGCTCGGACAGTGGCCGGACTTTGTTTAATTTAAGGCATTCCGTGCCGCTCTGTCTCTTGATTTCACGTCGAACGCGTTATATAATATAGTGTACGATGTCATTTTTATGATTTTATATGAGTATATGGAGGAATTATGCGCAACATCTGGACGGTTTTCAAAACCGATATAAAATCGCTCAGCCGCTGCTTCTTTGCGATGGCGGTCGCTGTGGCGATAACCATACTGCCCAGCCTCTATGCCTGGCTGAACATATACTCCAACTGGGATCCCTATGGGAACACAGGTAACATATCCATCGGTCTGTACTCCGGCGACGAGGGCTGTGTTGAAGACGGCGAGTTTGTCAACATGGGTCAGGACGTTGTGGATAACCTGCGCGAGGCGACCTCGATAAACTGGGTCGTATGCGACTCGGCGCAGCAGGCCATCGACGGAGTGTACAGCGGGGAATACTACGCGTCGGTCGTTATCGATGCGGACTTCTCCTATAAGATGTTCAACATGCTCACAAAATGGACCGGCAAGCCCTCCCTGACCTATTACGAGAACGCGAAGAAAAACGCAGTCGCCACAAAGATAACCGACACGGCGGTCGACTCCGTGCGCCGCACTGTCAGCGAAGCGTACCTCGAAGTCGTCGTCAACGCGATAATGAAGCAGGGCAATGAGATCGCCGCGACGCTCACGGACGACGAGTCCGTTTCGCTGGCGACTGTGCTCGACGACACCAAGACTACCATCAACTCCTGCGTGCGCACGATAGACGCTTTCGCAGCGGCCTCCGGAAACGGCAGCGGAGTGTCTATCCCGACGATAGATTCCTCCAAGCTTGAAGAGCTTCTCAACACGATAGGCAGCACGACCTTCCCCGGCTCTTCGATCACGGATATAAACATCGCGATATACAACGCATACGAAAAGGCGATGAAGGCGCTTGAGGATTACAAGAACTACATTCAGGGCACGATCCCCGGCGCAAACGTCGAGATAAGCGCATCGGGCGCGGCGGAGGCGTTCGGACAGATCGCCGATGCGCTCAACTCCTGGGCGGACGCGATAAAGCAGGACGGTACATTCGATCAGATAACGATCTCCGCCGTGGAGGAGACAGCCTACCTGTGCGAGCGGCTGCAGAATTACTTCACTCAGATCGCAAACGGCGGCACGGGCTTTGACATCACGCAGGTGAACGACCTGCTGACCGACCTCATAAATCACGCGGCGGAGCTGATACCCACGGCGCAGGGACTGCGTGACGACATCGCCGTGACCATCGGTCAGGCTTCCGACACGCTCGTCAAGATGCGCGGGCTTGCAAGCGATGCGGCGCTGCTGGCGCAGGCGGCGAGCGCGACGCTCAATTCCCTTCAGGATACGCTCGACACCGCGCGCCCCATCCTCCATCAGGTCGGCACGAACATCGCAAACAAGCTGCGCATGCTCGACAGCATCGACACGCAGGACTATGTCGACGCGCTCGTCGATATCCTCGGTGCAAGTCCCGAGGTATACAGCGAATATTTCTCGGAAATGGTACAGACCTCCGTCAACAAGGTCTACACCATCGACAACTACGGCTCGGCCATGGCGCCGTTCTACTCGGTGCTGGCAATATGGGTCGGCTGCGTTATCCTCGTTGCGATACTCAAGCCGCATGCACGCACCGACAACCTCGTTGACCCCACTCGCACGGAGCTGTTCTTCGGCAGGTATATCCTCTTCTTCATCATGAGCCAGCTCCAGGCCTTCATAATCATTGCGGGTGACCTGTACATACTGAAAATACAGTGCCTGCATCCGGGGCTGCTGTACCTCACAGGCTTCTTCACGAGCCTGACCTTCAGCCTGCTGATCTACGCGCTGACCTATTCCTTCGGCGACGTCGGCAAGGCGGTCGTCGTCATAGTTATGGTGCTTCAGATCGCAGGTTCGAGCGGCACCTTCCCGGTGGAGCTGCTGCCGGAGTTCAACCGCAGGATATACATCCTCTTCCCCTTCCCCTACGCGATAGACATGATGCGCGAGTGCATCTGCGGGCTTTACGGCACACACTACGTACAGAAGCTCGCGCTGCTGATGATTTTCGCGGTCATAGGGCTGGTCATTGGTCTGCTGGTGAGCAAGCCTTTCAGCGGGCTCAACCACTTCATGGAGGAAAAGCTTGAGGAGACGGAGCTGTTCTGATGACACACGACTCTACATTTATTCCGGAGGTGCCGGGCAATGAGTAAACACAAAAAATACCAGCAGCTGTACGGCCGGCTGCTTGATGAAGTAAAACTCCTGCACGAGCGCATAAAGGTCGGCATACGGCAGGGGCTGAAAATGCTCTTGATCGTGCCGCTGCTGTTTATGGTGGTCATGTTCCTGACGCAGGGCTCGAAGGGCATATTCCTCGTGCTGTGGATAGTTTCGACGTTTGTGATAGCGGCGTTTCTCATCGCGCTGGAATACGTCGACCACGGTATCCAGAAGCGGCTGGAGGAGATCACCGGCATGGAAAACGAGCTGCCGGATGATTCGCTCATGCCGGAGATAGAGCTGCCGGAGATCGACATCGAGGAGCTTCGGCTCGCCGCTCAGGAGCGCCGCAGCCAGCTGCCGCTGCGCAAGCTGAAGGAGAAGCTGGCAAACGGCGAGGCGTCCGCGGATACCGGCGAGACCGCCGAAGAAGCCGCCGAAGAGGAAGCAGCGCAGGAGGCCGCCGAGCCGATAATCGAGGCTCCGTTCATCTTTGAGGAGCTTCCGGAGGAGAAAGCGGCAGAGGCGGAAGCGCTGGAGGCAGAAATGGCAGAGGCCATTGCCGAAAGCGCCGCAAAGGCGGTACAGGACGCGGAACCGGCGGCGGATGAAGCACCGGCAAACGGCGAAAAGGCCGGCGAAACTGAGGACGCGGAGGATGTGGTGAAGGTATGAAGAATATTTTCGGTATTTTCCGTGCGGACTTCCGGCGCATATCCAGCAGCGTCGTGGCATCGGTGGTCATTATAGGGCTGTGCCTTGTGCCGTGTCTGTACGCATGGTTCAACATTCTGTCGAACTGGGACCCCTACGGCCCGTCGTCCACATCGAACATAAAGGTCGCGGTGGCAAACGAAGACAGCGGCGCGAAGCTCATGGGCATGGAGCTGAACATAGGCTCACTCGTTATGGACGGTCTGGCCGCGAACAACCAGCTCGGCTGGGTGTTCGTTGACGACAGACAGCAGGCGCTTGAGGGCGTGTACTCCGGCGATTACTACGCGGCGCTCATAGTGTCGAAGGACTTCACGCGGGATTTCATAAGTCTGCTCGACAACGATCTAAGGCACCCGCAGATAGAATACTACGAGAACGAAAAGAAGAACGCGATCGCGCCGAAGATAACGAACAAGGCAAAGACCGCCGTTCAGGAGCAGGTCAACAACACCGTCGTCGAGAAGGCGGCGGGCGCGATAAACACGATAAGCTCGGTGCTGCGCGCTTTCGGCGTCGAGGCCGATGATGTTTCCAACGGACTGACGAGCGGGCTTGACAACGCGTGCGACAGTCTTGGGCAGATATCCGCGCTGCTCGTCTCGCTGCGCGACCTGACGGGGAACATGGATAATCTTCTCGACGCGGCGCAGCTTACGATCTATGACCTCGGCGAGGTGATGGAGTCCTCCGCGGCGACGGCCGACGCGGCAAACACGACGATCGTCAATTTTGCCGATTCGATGAACGATCACAGCGCCGGGACAGACGCGATACTGACGAAGATCGACTCGCAGTTCAAGGATCTGCTCGATAAGATACAGACCGGCGGAACGGACGCGGTGCGCAAGGATTCAATGCGCGACTCGCTCTCTTCGCTGAGCGCGGATATCCTCACCGTGGCGGCTCAGTCCGCATCCCCGGAGCAGGCGGCGCTGCTTGACAACGCGGCAGCCTATGTGGATGAGGCTCTCGGCTACGTCGACACGATAGAGAACGACCGTGACGCTGCGGCGGACTGCCTGCAAAACGCGGCAGACTGCCTTGCCGACGCGCTCACGCTTCAGGACGAGATAGACCGCTCGCTCAACACGCTCAATTCTCTGGCGCAGGAGCTGTCCGATGAGACGGCGTCATGGTGCTCCGTGCTCCAGAACGAGGCGGACGCGGCAGCGGCCGGCGAGGCCGCCGGTGACAGCACCGACAGCGCGATCGCAGCGCTCACGGCGCTTATAGACAACTTCATCATTGAGGCGCAGAGCGCTCAGGCGATCATCCCGTCTCTCGACAGTCTGTGCGCGCTGGCGGAGCAGTACCAGTTCGACGTTGCGGACATCGGAAGCGAAGCGGGGCGCGACCTCTGCGTCGCCGACACGACAGCAATGCTCGACGAGATAGACGCGGTGATATCCACGCAGTACTCAAACATCGGTGTCGGCGGGATGCTCGAATCGAACTACGCGGCGATCCTCTCGCTCAAGACGCAGACAGACGCGCTCAGGCTTCAGGCGGCAAACTGGACTTCCACCTCACAGGCGAAGCAGGATATACTCGACTCCATCACGGCTCTTGAGGACAGCCTCAACCAGTTCAAGGACAAATACCCGAACACGGCCCCTTCCATCGACACCGCGCTTGAGGGGCTGGATAACCTGTATAACCTCATTGAGACGGGCACCGGCACGATGGATGAGATGCTGGACATTCTCGACAGAGTGCGGGAGGCGCTTTACACCGCGGCGATAACAATTAACGACTCCCTCAACGGCTTCCTTCAGGAGCACGCCGGAAACGCCGAGGCCGTGCTCACCACCGTGCGCGATATGCTGAATGATTACGCGGGCAAAATGTTCGGGATCTCGCAGACCATCGGCGGCTACGGCGACGCCATCGGCAGTATGCAGGGTACGCTCTCTGATTCCATCGCGCTGACGAACACCGTGCGGATATATCTCAAGCAGATATCCGACGACATACGGCGCTTCACCAGCAGCGAGGCCTTCAACGAGCTGATCGAGATACTTGAAAACAACCCCGACAGTCTCGCCGATTACCTCGCGTCCCCGGTCGAACTGAACACCGTGGTCATATACGAGATAAAGGATTACGGCTCGGCAATGGCTCCGTACTACATAATGCTGGCGCTGTTTGTCGGCTCGCTCCTGTCCTCGACGATGATAAAGGTACCGGTGAGATATCCCGAATACCTGACCTGCAATCCGATAGAGCGCTACTTCGGGCGCAAGATGCTCTTCAACTGCATAGTGCTGGCGCAGGCGGTGATAACCGCGCTGGGCTGTATGTTCTATGTAGGAATGCAGAGCGTAGATCCCCTGCTGCTGATCCTCGCCTGCTGCATATGCTCGCTCAACTTCATGGCAATGAACTACGCGCTGGTATACGCGCTCGACAATATCGGCATGGCGGCAGCGGTCATAATCATGGTCATCCAGGTCGCAGGTTCCGGCGGCTCCTACCCGGTACACGTTCTGCCGGAGTTCTTCCAGAAGCTCTATGACTTCATGCCGTTCCACTACGGAATGGACATGATACGCGAAACCATCGGCGGCTTCTACGGCCACACCTATCTCAGGTGCGCGGCGATCCTGCTGCTGATGTGCGTGGGCTTTGCGATATTCGGACTGCTGGTCTATTACCCGGCAAAGCCGATAAACAAGCTCATTGCCGAAAGCAAGGAAAAATCCGGGATAATGTAAAATAGTCCACAAAAATATCGGGCTGATGCAGAGCATCAGCCCGATATTTTTATAAGGCATATTCAGAATTTGCCGCCTCTGCCTGAGAATCCCTGTGAGTCTACAGTCGTTCCTCCACGCGGTGCATCATCCTTATCCGGTATGTGCTGGCGCGTCTCGGTATTATAGAGGAACTGATCCTGCGTGACGCGCATATCCACGCCGCCATGGCTTATGTAGCCCATTGCACCGGTCTGGCGCCTTGCCGTCTTCATCTGCGCGGCGAAGACGCCGCACACGGCGAGAGAGATAAGGCACGGCACGCCGACGATCATAAGGATATTTGCTCCCGTGGAGGAGCTTTCGGCGTAACCGCCGTTATAGCCCGGAACATCAACAGGCGCTCCATTTTCCGATTCCTCAAGATACTGCCCGGCAGTGCTCATATAATCCCTGAAGCCGTCGAACCAGTTGTCATAGCGGAAATCGTCCAAGAATTCTTGCGTGAGCTGCTCTTGTCCATAGTCTGTAAATGCCGCATTTGCAATATCACCCTTGGTAAGCAAATAGTAGTCCCTGTCACTCATACTCAGCACAAGTAATATTCCGTTCTTACCTTCGCCTATACCAAGGTCATAATTTATATAAGTCTCCTTCGCAAAATCTCTGGTACTGCCGTTTGTATAATCGGTGTAATCATCGACGATAATTACATACACGCCGCAGCCGTAGCGCTCAGCAAGCTGCGCGGCGGTGGTCTCAAGCTCCTGCTGCTCTTCCAGTGACAGCAACCCCACAGCATCGTTGACATAGCCGAGGGAGTTACCGCCGGAGGATGCATAGGCCGCGCCGCCAAAGGCAAGGCAGAGCGCGATGCAGAGAACCATGGCGAGAACAAATCTTTTCTTCATATCCGCTCTCCTCTCCTCAACCAAACAGCAGCGCCATGACCGCCATGAGCGGCACGGCTATGCCGGCAAACCACGCAAAGAACTTGCCCTTCGATATAGGCAGGTCGCCTATCAGACGGCCGGTCTGGCCGTTCATGGCGAAGAGATAGTTCTTCCCGTTCCACTTGGTGCTGAGCATCCAGACGGGCATGAGAGCATAGCTCACCTTGCCGCGGCGGATGCTGACATTCTTGCTCTCCTCAACGCAGGTGGTGTAGCCCATGACGCTCTCGGCCATGAGACTGACGGCAGTGTTGGCAGCGCGCTCATCGGCGCGCTTTGAGCATTCATCGGCGCTCACATCGTACTTATCCGCGAGGTAGCCCGGCAGATAGGCCGTGGAGAAGGGCTTGAGCTCATCATAATTATAAGGCTCAACAGCGTCCATATACTCATCGGGCATTTTCTCGGAAGCGTCGACCGGGATACGCTCAAACTGCACGGTGCCCGCGCGGCGGACGCCGTAATGCTCGGTGCGCGTCACGCGGTCGTTGCCCTCGGTATAGCTATGTACGCGCGTAGCATGGTAGCGCACATCCGCATAGGCGCTGCCGTCATAGAGCCAGAACGGCACATACACGCCCTTGATCTCCTCGATATGGTTCTCGGAAGCAAAGCCCTTGGGCAGCAGCTTTTTGCCGCTGTAGAACTTCTTGAGGGCGGCCTTCGCGGCATTCTTATCGAGCTTGAAGGGAATGACATAGTCCGGCTTGAGAGAGTTGGTAAACTGGCCGGGGACGATGCTGGGATTGCCGCAGTAGGGACAGCTCGTCGCGGCGGTGGTATCATCACAGATAAGCTCCGCGCCGCAGCTCGGGCAATTGTAGCTGCGCATATGCGCTGCATCCTCGCCCCAGCCGTTATCCGAATATTCCCAATCGCCGTCCGCGGCTTTTTCCTCCGCCTTTGCGGAGGCTTCCGCCGCTGCCGCGTCCTTATACTTATACAGCGCCTCTATCTCGGCGACCTCATACTCGCTGCCGCAATAGTCGCACTTGAGTTTGCCGCTCGCGCCGTCATAGTGCAGCGGACCTGTACAGGCCGGGCACTGGTAATTTGTTACTTGGTCAGCCATAGGCCTTTACCTCAACCGACGACATCGTCAGTATCGAACGGATCGCCGCACTCAGGGCAGAACTTCGGGGGCTTGGTGGGATCCTTCGGCTCCCAGCCGCACTTGTCGCACTTATACTTTATAGTCCCCGGCTTCTTTGCGCCGCACTCGGAGCAGAACTTGCCGGTGTTGACAGCGCCGCAGGCACAAGTCCACTTGCCGTCCTCAGGCTTCTTGGTACCGCATTCGGGGCAGAACTTGCCGCTTGCGGAGGCGCCGCACTTAGGGCACTTCCATGTACCTGCCGCGCTCGCCACGGGTGCTGCCTGCTGCTGGGCGGGCTGCTGGTACTGACCGGCCATCTGATAGAGGTTCTGAGCGTTCATGCCGCCCATCTGGGAAGCCATGTTCATGCCCATGAAGCCGACTGCCGCGCCGCCGGAGTTCTTGGCCGCGTCGCGCATCGCCTGAGCCTGAGCCGCGGAGAGGTTCGCCGCAGCAAGGCCGGGGTCGCGGTAAGCCGCAGTGCGCTGCATCTCCTTGAGCATGGCCTCGTCCTCCTCGCTGGCCTTGACGCTGGACACGCCGAAGGACACGACCTCGATGCCGCGCAGGTCGCTCCACTTCGGGCTGAGGACCTCATTGAGCGCCTGAGCGATCTCCATGGTATGGCCAGGCAGAGAGCTGTAACGGATACCCATGTCGGATATCTTGGCAAACGCGGGCTGGAGAGCGGTGAGAAGCTCGGTCTTGAGCTGGCCGTCGATATTATCGCGGGTGTACTCGGAGCTGACGTTGCCGCAGACGTTGGTATAGAACAGGATCGGGTTGCAGATACGGTAGCTGTACTCGCCGAAGCAGCGGATGGCGATATCGATATCGATACCGGCGCGCTGATCCACAACGCGGAAGGGCACGGGAGAGGGAGTGCCGTACTTATTGCCGACAAGCTCCTTGGTGTTGAAGTAATACACGCGCTGATCCTTGGGGGCTTCGCCGCCGAAGGTAAAGCGCTTGCCGATGTTCTTGAAAACTTCCTCGATGCTGGTACCGAGACTGCCGCTGAAGATGGAGGGCTCGGTGGAGCTGTCATAGACGAACTCGCCCGGCTCTGCGCAGAGCTCGGCGATCTTGCCCTGATCGACGATTATCATGCACTGGCCATCGGCAACGGCGACGACGGAGCCGTTGGAGATGATATTGTCCGTACCGCCGCGGTTGGAGGAACGGCCGGAAACTCTCTTGCTGCCCTTTACGACGAGAACGTCATTATCAAGCGCCTCGCAGTAAAAGTATTCTTTCCACTGATCACCGGCAACGCTGCCGGCTGCTCCAAGTGCTGCACGAATAAGACCCATGTGAAAAATCCCCTTTCAATTTTATCGGACAGGTTTTTACTGCCGTGGACATTCTTTTAACATTATAGCAAACTGTGTCGTAAAAATCTACCATGATTTATAAAGAATACTTAATATCACGGATATTCGCAAAATTAACAGGCGGGAAAGGTCAACAATCCTTGAGCTTCAATTGAACTTCAGTTGCAAAGAAAACGTTAAGGTTTTTATATTGGGAAAAATATGTCATGCCGTTGATCGATGTGGGGATAAAGATGAAGTTTCTGTACTGCGTGATCTACTATATTATTCTGGGTGTGTTCTCGTTCCTGCTCGGGCGAATACTGCCGAAGAGCTGGTTCGACAGCCGCGCCTTTCCGTATAAGCCGCTGGACTTCGAGGCCGGGCTTTACAAAAAGCTGCGCGTCAAGCAGTGGCAGAACAGACTCCCGGACATGAGCCGCATACTGCCGAAGCTCATGCCGCCGAAGAAAATGACCGCCGACTACGGCAGCCGTCTGCCGCGGATGCTCCAAGAGACCTGCGTGGCAGAGTTCATACATGTGCTGCTGAGCATCCTCGGCTTCGGCGCGGTGTTCATCGTCGGCGGGGCGTGGGGATGGATAATTTCAATAGTATACTTCCTTGCGGGAAACCTCCCGTACATCATCATACAGCGCTATAACCGCCCAAGGCTGCTGCGCCTTGAAGACGGAATGAAGAAGCAGGAGGGGCTGCGTCAGAAATGAAAACGCTTATACTGAGCTGCGACACCGGCGAGGGGCACAACTCCTGCGCCAAGGCAATTGCGGAGGAATTTCTCAGCCGCGGCGAGGAGTGCAAGATATGCGAGGCGCTGCACTTTCTCTCCGAGGGCGCGCAGAAGCTGATAACGAGCGGACACACCTTCATGTACCGGCACACGCCGAAGCTCTATCAGTCGGGCTACAGGTTCTCCGAGAACCACCCGGATATGTTCCATGAGAGTTCAAAGGTTTACGAGGTATTCGCCAAGGCTGCGCTGCCGCTGTACGAATACATCCGGGACGGCGGATACGACACGGTCATATGCGTGCATCTCTTCCCGGCACTGATGGTGACGAAGATACTGGAGCTTTACGACCCGGAGCTGTGTACGGCCTTCGTCGCGACGGACTACACATGCAGCCCAAGCGTGGGCGACAGCCGCCTTGGGCGCTGCTTCATCCCGGCTTCCTCCCTTGCCGGGGAGTTCATCACCGGCGGGATACGGGCGGAGCTTATAGTGCCGTCCGGGATACCGATACGCCCGGAGTTCTATACGCGCGCACCGAAGGCCGAGGCAAAGCGCAGCTTCGGCATTGAGCCTGAGCACCAGCACCTCGTTGCAATGACGGGGAGCATCGGCTGCGGGCCGCTCAGGGAGCTGACGGAAACGCTCGCCGAGACGATGACATATGAGCAGGAGCTGACAGTCGTGTGCGGGGCGAATGAGAAGCTGCACCGGCATCTTGCTTCGCGCTACGCGGGGCAGGCTAACATACACATCCTCGGCTTTGAGAAGAATGTTTCCCTGCTGCTCGACAGCGCCGATCTCTATCTGACGAAGCCAGGCGGGATAAGCGTGACCGAGGCGGCGGCAAAGGCGCTGCCCATGGTGCTGATAGACGCGATAGCCGCGGTGGAGGAATATAACCTCGACTTCTTCACGAAGGCCGGAGCCGCCGTCACGGCCGGTACGCCGGAGGAGTTGGCCGCCTGCTGCCTTGAGCTGCTGGCAGAGCCGGAGCGGCGCGCGGAGATGTCCGCTGCCATAGCAAAGGCCGTGCCGCTGAACGCCGCGGAGACTATATACGAGACTATGCGTGAGATGCACAGGATGAGTGTCAAGGCGGTAGACATGTAAAAATAGCTGCACCGAACGGTGCAGCTATTTTTACACCTTATTCACTTTCTGCGGGTGCGTTGGCGGTGCTCGGAATACATACGGTTGTCAGCGATCCTGCTGTCAGACTCCTGCATGAACTTCTTGAGTCTGTCCTCAAAGTCCATATTCCCGCTCGTGGATGCCGCAGGCGGCACAGGTGTGCGCGCAGGTCTTTCGCGCTTCGGCTGCGCTTCGCGGCTGCGCGGGGCGCTCTCCTGCTTCGGCGGCTCGAGCGCGCGCTTTATGGAGAGGTTGATACGACCCTCGTCGCTTATCCCGATGACCTTGACCTTCACGGTCTGGCCGACCTTCAAATATTCGTTGACGTCACTGACATAGCTGTTGGCAACCTCCGAAATATGTACAAGGCCGCTCCTGCCGCCCTCCAGCGCAACAAACGCGCCGAACTTGGCGATACCCGTGACTTTCCCTTCCAGCACTTCACCGACCGTCAGCTCCATGTTTACCCCTCTCTGTCTGTTGTAAAATAAAATATTTTATCTCCCGGCTTGACAAGACCCAGCCGCTCACGCGCGAGACGCTCAAGCTCTTCATCGCTCAGTCCCGCTTCGAGCTTTTCACGCAGCGCGGCATTGTCCGCCGTCTGCTCCTCAAGCTCGGCGCGCAACTCCTGCTGCACGGCTGCCGCCGCGCGAAGCTCCCCGCCGACTGCCGCCACGCTTGCGCAGGCGTACAGCGTCAGCGATATCAGGACGATGCATATCAGCGTGTCTTTTGTGTTCATGTCAATCCACTTTCTGCTTATGCTTTATAATAAAACATTCGCGCGATTTTTGAAAGATACTTTTTGCATATTTACAAAATTTTTTTATTACTTTTTTACACCCCTGCCACGCCCGTACCGCCGCGGCGTCGATTGCGGCGAACACGGGCAGCAGGAGAGCGCTGAGCGTCTGCATATACATGCAGAATCCGACAGCGGCCGCGGCCAGCGACCATGTGCCCATCCTGCCGCTCCCGGTGCGCATGGCGAGCGCGAAGAACAGCGCGCCGCCCAATGCGCAGAAGAGCACGTCCAGCGCTCCTCCGCCCCTGCCCGCCGCGCGCCTTATCGGGCGCAGCATATCATACATGAGCCCAAGCAGCGCGCCGCCAAGCAGGAAGGCAAGCAGCTCCAGCGCCTGCCCTTCGATGCTCTGCCCCACGTCAGCCGCCGAACAGGCGCGACCACAGCGTGCCCTTCGGTGCGCGCTCATCGTAGCTCAGCTCCTGCACCTTGCCGCGCACCTCAAGCTGGCCGGAATCCAGATCGATGCGCTCGATGTGCAGTCCCTCGCCGCGCACGGTGAGCTCGCCCATGCTCGTCGTGAGTACGACGAGGCTCTCATCAAAGCCGCTGACGTCCTCAACACCGGTAAGACTCAGCTTATCCCGGTTCTCCATACTGAGCGTATGGCTGCGCTGCAGCTCGCTCCTGCTCTGTTCATACGACATATAGCTTTCACCCCCATAGCATATATATGCAGTGGGGGTGAAAAACATGTCCGTAGGATATTACGAAAGAAGCATTCTATCATTGTCGAGCGCCTTGCCGACGCCCGCTCTGAAGCGCGCAAGGAGATCGTTCACCGTAAGGCCGCTGCGCTCCGCGCCGCCGACATCGAGGATTATCCTGCCGGAGTCCATCATGAGGGTGCGGCTGCCGAGTTCGAGCGCGGACTGCATGTTATGCGTAATCATCATGCAGGTGAGCTTCTCTTCGCTCACTACCCTGCGCGTAAGCTCCAGCACCTTCTCCGCCGTGCCGGGGTCGAGAGCGGCGGTGTGCTCATCGAGCAGGAGAAGCTTCGGCGGGACGATCGTCGCCATGACGAGCGTCAGCGCCTGACGCTGGCCGCCTGAGAGCAGGCCTACCGGCTGGCGCAGTCTGTCCTCAAGACCCATGTCGAGCTGGGCGAGCCTGTCGCGGAAGAGGTCGCGGTCGGCCTTGGTGATGTGCGCGAACCACCCGCCGCGTCCGGCGGCGAGGGCAAGGTTTTCTTCAATCGTCATGCCCGGAGCGGTGCCGCGCATCGGATCCTGAAAGAGCCGGCCTATGCGCTTTGCACGCTTATACTCCGGCTGGAAGGTGATGTCCTCCCCGTCGAGGATGATGCTGCCGCTGTCCGTGAGGAAGCTGCCGCAGATGGCGTTAAAGAGCGTGGACTTGCCCGCGCCGTTTGCGCCGATGATCGTAACAAAGTCGCCGCGTTCAAGCTCGAGTGAGAGATCGGGTATGGCGGTCTTTTCGTTCACGGTGCCGGGGTTGAAGGTCTTTGAAATATGGCTGAGCTTCAGCATGCTCCCTCGCCCCCTTTCCCTTTGGCGTGCGCCATTCTTCGGCGCAGCATCGGCAGTCGCGTCTTGAGGTACGGCACGGAGATCGCCAGAACGACGATGACCGAGGAGACAAGCTTGAGCATGAACGCCGGCATATTGAGACGCAGCGCGACGGTATAGACAAGGCGGAAGATCACCGAGCCGAGAACCACGCCGACAGCACGCCTGAACACGCCGCCGCGCCCCATGACCGTGCCGCCGATGAGGAGCGAGGCCAGCGCTATCGTGACCATGCCGGTGCCGAGGTTAATGTCGACGGCTTTCTGGGACTGCGCCATCAGGCAGCCGGAAAGGCCGGTGAGGGCGTTCGCCGCGCAGAGGCCGACCGTCGTCGTGAACGCGGGGTTTACGGACGAGGAGCGCACCATGTCCGGGTTATTGCCGGTCGCGCGGATGGCGAGGCCGAGGCGGGTGCGCAGGAACACTGTTATGAACACGAGCGCGAGGAGCACCGCCGCGCCTGAGACGATGAGCTTATAGCCCCCGGCAAAGGGCGTGCCCGCAAGGGCTGTTTTGAGCAGTGAGAACACCGTATCCGTCTTATTGAGGTTCAGGAGCGACGAGCCGCCCATGACCGCGATGTTTATGGAATAGAGCGCGGTGTTCACGATGATGCCGGCAAGCAGACTGTTCACGCCCATGCGCGTCTGAAGGATCGCCACGATAAAGCCGGAGCAGATACCGGCAGCCATTGCCGCGCCGAGCGAGAGCCACGGGTGTCCGGCGAGTGCCACAGCCGCGCCGACTGCCGCGCCGAGAGTGAAGCAGCCGTCGGTCGACAGGTCGCACACGTTCAGCATCGTATAGCTCAAAAACAGCGCCAGCACCGTCAGCGAGCAGATAAGCCCCAGCTCAAGCGCGGTCTGTCCGAGAGACAGGATAGTTGAAATGTCCATACTCGTCCTCTTTTTATCTCAATTTATGGTACGCGCAGAACCGGCATGCCGCCGGGTCTGCGCGTTTGGTATGCTGCGGTGTATTATTACTTGATATCGTCAAAGCTCTCGGCGGTGGTAAGGGTCACGATGCGGGAGCAGAGGGAGGTGAACGCGGCTTCGACGTCTGCGTAGTCATAGCCGAGCTCAGCGCAGATATCGGTGTTTATGGTAGCGGTACCGTTATCGAAGGTCATGACCGGGGTGGATGCGGGGTCAGCTCCCTCGAGGAGGATCTGGGCGACCATGTTCGCGGTCTCAACGCCGAGGTTCGCGTAGTCGACGCCGTAGCCGAGGAACGCGCCGTTGAGGGCGAAGGAGTCAGCGCCGGTGTACTGCGGGATGCCGGCCTTGGCGAAGGTCTCATAGATGGCAAGCTCGGCGGTCATGATGGTGTTGTCGGTCGGGGTGAAGACAGCGTCGACCTTGTCGGCGACCAGAGCGTCGGCGGCGAGCATGACTTCGTCGGTCGTGGTGCCGGTGCGCTCGATGTACTTGACGCCCTTGCTATCGAGGTATTCCTTAGCCTTCGCGATGGGGGCTGCGGAGGAATCCTGTCCCTGGTCGTACAGCAGGCCGATGGTCTCGGCGTCGGGGTCAAGGGCGAAGATGAGGTTCATTATCGCGTCGGTATCGAGGTAGTCGGAAGTGCCGGTGATGTTCGCGCCGGGGGCTTCGAGGGATTCAACAAGTCCCGCGCCGACGGGGTCGGACACGGCGGAGAACACAACGGGAGTCTTGCTGTCCTCGGTCGCGGTCTGCATGCGCATCGCGACGGGAGTGGCAACGCCGATCATGAGGTCGACCTTATCGGCGAGGTAATCGGAAATGATCTGCTCCATAACGCTTGCGTCGGCATTGCAGTTATCGTAGAGAACGTTGAACTCCACGCCCTTCTCTTCGCCTATCTCGGCAAGGCGGGTCTGGATGTTGTCGACGATCTGGTTGAGGGATGCGTCGTCAACATAGTTGCAGAGACCGATGGTGTAAGTCGTCTTTGCCTGAGAATCAGCTGCCGTATCGGCTGCGGGGGCTGCGGCTTCGCTGCCGCAGGCGGCGAGGGCGAGGCACATTACGGCGGCGAGAACACCGGCGATAGCTTTACGGATGATGTTTGTCTTTTTCATGGTTGTTTCCTCCATTTGGCTTTTTAGCCTTGATTTGATTCTGGGCGGCGATGGAGGGGCCGCTGCCGACGGCCTTGTTTCGGAGCATGGATATAAAAAAACAACCCCCGTCCCACACACATGGGACAAGAGCTGCACACTCCTGCGATACCACCCAAATTGACGTTCTTTGAAAACGCCCTCTCGCTTACGCGTACCATCATACGCGCCCTGAAAGATAACGGTACAGGTTTCCGTCGGCATCTACTCAGGCAAAGCCCTTTCAAACCGCCCTCCGAAGTCCATTCGCCCCGCGCCATACGACCGTGATCACACCACCCACGGTTCTCTGCACAATGGTTATGCCGGGTTACTACTCTCCGTCACAGGTTTACACCAACTGTTCTGTTGATGGCGTCATTATAGCCGCGCGGTTTTGATATGTCAAGAGGCTTTTTTCACTTTTTGCAGGCTGACGAAATTTCATTCCCCTCGTTTTCGACGATTTGTCTGCTATGACAATTTTATTAAACAAACAAGGGATGACGCGCGGTCATCCCTTGTTTGTAAAATTGCTTTTCGGTTATATCTTCATACAGACGTCCCAAGCGCGCCAGATAACGGTACGCAGGTTGCCTATAGCGACGCAGTCGCCGACGCGGAA